>DYIB01000154.1 GCA_020723855.1 Uliginosibacterium gangwonense | reverse complement strand
GGGCTGATGGAGATCCTGGGCGGCGGCGAGGCGGTGGAGCAGCGGCTGGTGCGCCGCTTCCTGGCGCGGCTGCCGGCGCATCGCCTGGAGGATGTGCTGTTCCGGCTGATGCGCGAGTTCGGCCAGGAGGAGGCGGAGCGCAAGCGGCGCATCGCCCTGGTGGGCCTGCGCGGCGCCGGCAAGTCGACCCTGGGGCGGGCGTTGGCCACGGAGCTGGGCGTGCCTTTCATCGAACTGGACCGGGAGGTGGAGACGGAGGCGGGCATGAGCCTGTCGGAGGTCTTCATGCTCTACGGCCAGGCGGGCTATCGGCGCATCGAGCACCAGGCGCTGGAGCGCGTGCTCGAGCGCGCCGACGCCGCGGTGATCTCGGCCGGCGGCGGCATCGTGTCCGAGGCGGAAACCTACAACCTGCTGCTGGCGAAATGCCTCACGGTGTGGGTGAAGGCCTCGCCCGAGGAGCACATGGCGCGGGTGCTCGCCCAGGGTGACCTGCGCCCGATGGAGGGCAGCGGTGAGGCCATGGAGGACTTGCGCCGCATCTTGGCCGCGCGCGCGCCTCTCTACGGCAAGGCCGACGTGGTCATCGACACCACCGGCCAGTCGCCGGCGGAGAGCCTGCTCAAACTGCGGCAGGCGATCGCGCTCTGATTTCGGGAAACAGCGCCAGAATGCGCCGGTAGAGCAGGTTCGCCTCGTCCCTGGGCTTGAGGCCGAACAGGGGGTTGTCGTTCTCGCGGAAGGCCTCGAGGATCTCCTGCCAGTCCTCGGCGCTCAGCATGCGCTCGGCGATGGGCAGCAGCAGGTCCTCTTCCTTGCGCATGTGCTCCCACTCCAGGCGCACATAGCGTTCGGCGGCGTCGAAGAGGCGGTCGCGGGCACCCGGCCGGCCGCATTCGAAATCCACCAGAGCGCGCTTCAATTCCTCGATCAGGGGATGCCCCAGCTCGTGCTCGCGCTCCAGCTCGGCGAGCAGCCTGTCCGCCTCATGGGTGCGCCGGCGCACCCGGGCGAACAGGTAGCGGTCTTCCTTGGGGTGGTGCCAGCGGTCCGGGTACGAGACGATATAGTCGAAGATGGCGTGCAGCAGGGCGAAGTTGGGGGGCGCTCCCTGGTCGCGCATCCGCCGCACCTGGTGGCGCAGGCAGTAGAGCACGGCCGAGATGGCCAAGTGCTCGTCCTGGATGATGCGGATGGCGGCGTGCTTCATCGCCCGCTAATAGGTCTCGACGTGGTAGCGCCGTTTCTCGCGCAGCAGCGGCAGCAGCTCGTCCCAGTCCATGCCGTGCATGCGGCACACGTCGCGCAAGGCCTCGTCCACGCCCTTTTCCATGCCCTTCAGCCCGCAGATGTAGATGTAGCAGTCGTCGTCCCGGATGAGGCGCGCCACGTCGGCGGCCCGCGCGCGGATGAGGTCCTGCACGTACTGCTTGGGCTTGCCGGGCAGGCGCGAGAAGGCGAGGTTGATGTCGATGAAGTCCTTGGGCAGCTTCATCAGCGGGCCGAAGTAGGGCAGCTCGCCGGGCGCGCGCGCGCCGAAGAACAACATCAGCTCGCCGCCTTCCTTGAGACCGATGCGCCGGCGCCGCCTCTCGGTCATGGCGCGCATGGGCGCCGAGCCGGTGCCGGTGCACACCATGAGCAGGCTGGAGCCGGGATGGTTGGGCATGAGGAAGCTGGTGCCGTAGGGGCCCACCACCTTCACCTGGTCGCCCTTCCTGAGGTCGCACAGGTAGTTGGACGCCACGCCGCGCACCGGTCTGCCGTCGTGGTCCTCGGTCACCCGCTTCACCGTGAGGGACAGGTTGTTGTAGCGCGGCCGCTCGCCGTCGCGCGGGCTGGCCACCGAGTACAGGCGCACGTGGTGCGGCCGGCCGTTGTCGTCCGTGCCTGGCGGGATGATGCCGATGGTCTGGCCCTCCAGCACCGGGAAGGCGGTGGCGCCGAAATCCAGGACGATGTGGCGGATGTCGCTGCTGGCATCGTCACCGGTGAGGCGGAAATTGCCCGAGACGGTGGCGATGGCCGGGCTGTCCAGGGTGTACAGATTGACGTAGGGGTGGGCCGCCGACCAGGGCGGCGCCACCGCGCCGCCCTGGCCCGCGGCCGCCTCGGCGGTGACGCGCGCCACTTCCGGCGGCAGCTCGGCCCCGGCGCCCACCGGCAGGTCTTCCTGGGGCGGCAGCGCGTCCCAGGCGAACTGCTCCTCGATGGAGTAGGCCCTGGCTTTCACCACCTGGCGCCAGTTGTCGATGGCGCCCGTGGGGCAGGGCGGGATGCAGGCGTTGCAGGCGTTGCAGACGTCGGCCTTCACCACATAGTTGCGCGCATCGTGGGTGATGGCACCGATCGGGCAGGTATCCTCGCAGGTGTTGCAGCGGATACAGATCTCCGGATCGATGAGGTGCTGGCGGATGACTTCCACCGTCTGCACGGCTGCGTCCATGACGGTCTCTTCAGTTGAAACGTACGTACTCGAAGTTTACCGGCTGGCGGTTGATGCCGACCGCCGGCGGCGCGATCCAGTGGGCGAATTTGCCCGGCTCGACCACGCGCCCCATGAGCGAGGCCACGAAGGCGCGGTCCTCGTCGTTGGGCAGCCAGTTGCGCACATTGGCGTTCCATTCGGCTTCGGACACCACGCGCCCGTCGGGGGAGACCTTGACGCCGGCGAAAGTGCCGATCTTGCGGTTGAACGCCTTGTGGGGCGCCTTGAGGCGGAACGGGATGCCGTGCTTGTCGATCACCCGGTTCCAGCGCTCGATGCCGGCGATGGAATCGCGGATGTAGTCGTCACGCAGGCGCTCGTTGAGGGAAGTGAGGGCCGGCACCTCCTTCTCCACCAACCGGTCGCCCTGCAGCTCGAGGATCTTGTAGGAGTCGTTCTTGAGCTGGTGGTCGTCGTTCTGCTTGGTCTCCTCGAAGCGGCCTTTGAGGCCCGCGCTGTAGAAGTTCGCGGCGTTGGACGACTGGTCGGCGCCGAACAGGTCGATGGTGACGCTGAAATGGAAGTTGAGGTAGCGCTGGATGGTCGGGAGGTCGATCACCCCCAGGGTGCGCACCTTGGCCGGGTCGTCCGCCTTGTGCTCGCGCATGACTTCGCAGGTGCGCTGGATCACCCGCGACACACCCGACTCGCCCACGAACATGTGGTGCGCCTCTTCCGTCAGCATGAAGCGCGTGGTGCGCGACAGGGGATCGAAGCCCGACTCCGCCAGGGCGCACAACTGGAACTTGCCGTCCCGGTCGGTGAAGTAGGTGAACATATAGAACGACAGCCAGTCGGGCGTCTTCTCGTTGAAGGCGCCCAGGATGCGCGGATTGTCGGCGTCGCCGGAGCGCCGCTCCAGCATGGCCTCCGCCTCCTCGCGGCCGTCGCGCCCGAAGTAGCGGTGCAGCAGATACACCATGGCCCAGAGATGGCGGCCTTCCTCCACGTTCACCTGGAACAGGTTGCGCATGTCATACAGGGAGGGCGCGGTGAGGCCCAGGTGGCGCTGCTGCTCGACCGAGGCGGGCTCGGTGTCGCCCTGGGCGACGATGATGCGGCGCAGGTTGGCGCGGTGCTCGCCCGGCACTTCCTGCCAGGCAGGCTCGCCCTTGTGCTCGCCGAAGTTCACCTTGCGCTCCTTCTCGGCGGGCGCGAGGAAGATGCCCCAGCGGTACTCGGGCATCTTGACGTAGCCGAAGTGGGCCCAGCCGTCGGGCTCGACGCTGACGGCGGTGCGCAGATAGACATCGAAGTTGGTGCTGCCCGTGGGGCCCATCTCCGCCCACCACTGCAGGTAGTTGGGCTGCCAGTGCTCAAGCGCCCGCTGCAGCGTCTTGTCGCTGGACAGGTCCACGTTGTTGGGGATTTTCTGGCTGTAGTCGATGCTCATCGGGGTCTCCTCGCACTCGTAATCGGTTGGCGGCGCGCTACACGCGTTCCCAGTTGAATTGCGCCTTGCTACCCGTGCCGTAAACCTTCAGCGCGCCGGCTTCGCCCACGGCATTGGGGCGGATGAAGATCCAGTTCTGCCAGGCCGAGAGGCGGCCGAAGATGCGGCTCTCCATGGTCTCTGCGACGCCGAAGCGCAGATTGGCCTCCATGCCGGTGAGGGCGTCCGGCGACAGGCTGGCGCGCTCCTCCAGGGCGAGGCGGATCTCGTCGGGCCAATCCAGGTCGTCGGGCGCCGCCGTGACCAGCCCCAGCTCCAGGGCCTGGGCCGGAGACAGCTTGTGTCCCCGGGCGGCGCGCACCTTGGCGATTGCCTCCTCTTCGCCGTAGTAGCGGGCGGCGATGCGCGTGAGGCGATCCACGCGCGGGTAGGCACCGAAATTGAGCTCCGACAGGGCGAGGCTGGGCGCCTGCTCGGGCGTGCCCGGCAGATCGAGCATATAGCCGCGGTCGGCCGCAAGGGCCAGCTCCAGCAGCGTGCCGGCGAAGCAGGAGCCGGGCTCGATCAAGGCGAACAGGGTGCGCGAGCTGACCTCCAGGCGCGCCAGCGTCCGGCGCAGCATACCGAGGGTCTCGCGCACGAACCAGTGGCCACGATGGCGCGCCAGGGCCGCGTCGGCGGCCAGCACGAGGCCGGCGTCGCCTTCCGTCTTGAGCAGCCAGATGCCCACGTCTAGGTTGTTGGTGCGCAGCATGAGGATGGCGTCGTCCAGCTCGCGCGCCATCTGCAGCGGCCACCACCGGGCGCCCAAGGCCAGGATGCCATCGATGTCCTCGGGCTGCGCCCGGGCCGGGGACTTCACCGTCAGCGTCGCCTGGCGACTGCGGGCGTCGATCCGCGCATCCACGAATTCGTAGTGGTAGCCGTCGGCGTCGATGCGCCGCTGCAGGGGCGTCAGTTCGACGCCTTTGGCGTCCGTCGGCCGATCGCTTCCGGCAGCCAGTTCCAGGGCGCGCTGCCTGACGCGCTCGGCGAACTGGTTCGGTTTGACCACCTCGTCCACCAGGCGCCATTCCTTGGCGCGGCTGCCGCGCACGCCTTCGGCGGTGGTGCAGAAGATGTCGGCCAGATCGTGGCGCACGCGGCGCTTGTCGGTGAGCCGGGTAAGCCCCCCGGTGCCCGGCAGCACGCCCAGCAGGGGCACCTCGGGCAGGCTCACTGCCGAGGAGCGGTCATCGACGAGGAAGATTTCGTC
>DYIB01000153.1 GCA_020723855.1 Uliginosibacterium gangwonense | reverse complement strand
GACGATAGGCCCCGTCGCCTCGCTCTTGGGCGATACGATCACCACCTTGCCGTTCTGGTGCTGGCCCATGCGGTGCCGGAAGTTGGGATTGTCGCCGTTGGCGTCGAACATCACGCGGCCGATCAGCGTCTGCCGGTCAGTCTTGCGCAGCTCGTCGGCCAACCCGCCCTTCTTGAGGGAGCCATTGTCGGCGGCGCGGGCGATGGCTTCGAACAGCAGCATGGCCTTCACGTAGCCGAACTGGGCGAGATAATCCACTTCCTTGTTGAACAGCTTCTTGTAGGTGTCGGCGAACTCTTTGCCCTCGGGCGTCTTGTACTCGACCGGGAAGGGCAGCAGGGAGGTGCCGATGACGTTGGGCATCAGGTCCGGGAAGTCCTTGGCCATCTTGGCGGTGGCCAGGGACCACACGCCGACCATGGCCTTGACCTCGGGCTTCAGCACCTTGGCGGCGCGGATGATGCCGACATAGTCGTTCTCGTAGGCCGACATCAGGATGACGTCCGGCTTGTCCTGCAGCTTGATCTTGTTGACCACCGGCTTGAAGTCGGTGATGGCCGGATCGAAGGCATGCATGCCCACCTTCACGCCCCTGGCTTCCAGGGCCTTCTGCACGTTCTTGGCCAGGTCGGTGGTGGCCTCCTTGGTGGAGTACACGATGGAGACGGACTTCACGCCCACTTCATCGAACAGCGTCAGCACCGCCTTCTCGTAGCCGGGGGTGTTGTTGATGCGGAAGAAGTTCTTCAGGCCGCGCCGGGTCAGGTCGTTGTCCACGCCGCCAGCGGTCATGTACACCAGGTTCTGCTTGGCCGCCGCGTCGGAGGCCGGGCCGATGATGTTGGAGCCGAAGCCGCCGACGATGGCGACCACGCCCTGGGAGGCGAGCTTCTCCACCGCGGACACCGCCTTGGCCGGGTTCGACTCGTCGTCGATGGTGACGAGCTTGACCTTGTGCTTGCCGTTGCTGCGGTTGAAGATCTCCGCGGCGGTCTGGATGCCCTCGCTGAATCCCGTGCCCGAGCGCGCCATGGCGCCGGTAAGGGCGATCTGGACGCCGACGGTGAATTCCTCGGCGTGGACCTGCGCGGCAGCAGCCATGGCGGCCGCGATGAGAACCGTACGCTTGAACTTGCTGATCACTTGTCTCACTCCTTCCGTTTGAGGCAACAAAACTGCCGCGTCAGGCGCGGCCCATCTGCGCGGCCATCTGCCGCAACTGGTTTTTCAGAATCTTTCCGGTGGCGGTGGCCGGCAGGTGCTCCATGAGCACGATCTGCGCCGGCAGCTTGTAGGGCGACAGGCGCTCGCGCAGGAAGGCCGCCAGCGTCTCCGCCTCCAGCCCCGAGCCGGGCGCCGGCTCGACGAAGGCCACCACTTCCTCGTTGCCTGCCACCGCCCGTCCTACCACCGCGGAATGCACCACCAGGGGATGAGAGTTGAGCACCTGCTCCACTTCCACCGGGTATACGTTGAAGCCGGAACGGATGATCAGCTCCTTGCTGCGGCCGACGATGAACAGCGCCCCGTCCGCCCCCTGGCGCGCCAGGTCGCCGGTATTGAGCCAGCCCTCGGCGTTTACGGTCTCGCGCGTCAGTTCGGGATTGCGGTAATAGCCCTTCATCACGTTCGGCCCGCGCAGCCACAGTTCGCCCACCGCGCCGGGCGCCACGTCCTGCCCGGTCTGGGCGTCCACGATGCGCACGGAGACGCCGGGAATGGGTTCGCCCACGGAGCAGTCGCGGCGCGGCCGCTCCAGGCGCGTCTGGGAGATCGAAGGCGAGGACTCGGTCATGCCGTAGCCGTTGTGCAGGGTGACGCCCAAGGTGCGCTCGAAGTCGTCCTTGAGTGCCTGGTCCAGGGGCGCGCCGCCCGACTGGGCCACGCGCAGCCGCGGCGCGGCGAGGCGGTTGCCGGGGCGCCGGCTCCATTCCAGCAGCCTGGCGTACATGGCCGGTACGCCGTGCAGCACCGTGATGCCGCCCTCGGCCAGGGCCTGGGCGAGATGCTGCGGATCGAAGCGCGGCACCAGCACCAGGCTGGCACCGGCATGCAGGCTGGCCAGCAGCACCGCCGTGAGGCCGTAGACATGGGACACGGGCAGCACGCCGTACACCCGATCGCCGGGGCGCAACTGGCGCAGGCAGCGGCTGTTCTCGGCGATGAACAGCAGGTTGGCGTGGGTGAGCATCACGCCCTTGGGATCGCCCGAGGTACCGGAGGTGTAGATGAGGGCGGCGACCTGCTCCCGGCCCGACTGCTGCACGGGCTCGAGCTGGCACGACTCGTTCAGGGGCCCGAGGGCCACACCCTCCAGCCCCGACCAGTCCGCCGGCACCGCCTGCAGCCGGCGCGCATGCTCGGCGGCGTCCTTGGAGGCTGCGGCGCTGAACAGGGTGCGGCGCGCACCGGAGTGGGACACGAAATTGTCCACCTCCCGCGCCGACAGGCGCGCATTGATCACCGACACCCAGGCATCGAGCATGCTGGCGGCAAACACCAGCACCGCCACCGCGGCGCAGTTCTCGCCCACCACCAGGATGCGGTCGCCGCCGCGCACGCCGGCCTCGCGCAGGCGCGCCGCGGTATTGACGATGGCGTGGAGCAAATCCGTGTAGCTCAAGCGCCGGGAAGCGTCTTCCAGGGCGACGGCATCCGGCGTCGCGGCCACCCAGGGCTCGATGATGCGGTGCAGGCGCGCAGGCAGGTCGTTCCGCGGCATGAAATCATCGAGCGGGGCAGATGGATGGTGTTTCATTTTTTCGCTGCTCTGACTGCTTTGCGGAACATCGAGGTGGGGCATGTTGACACACGGTTTAATTCAAAGTCAACTCTTTATCGGAATAATGTTCCGCTTTGCAGAATAAAAACGCTGTATCACGATGCGCTTGACGTGCCTGTGGGAATCGGCAAAGATTCACGCTCGCGGCAATTTCAGAATTTAGTTCTGCTATGCAGTTCTAAATCTGCCAAGCAGTACAGAACACCTCCAGGAGAGCCTATGCAACTCGATGCAAACCAAGCCGATTTGCGCCTCGCCGTGGTGGGCAGCGGCGTCATGGGCCGCGGCATCGCCCAGATCGCTGCCCAAGCGGGCATTCAGGTCAGTCTCTACGACGCCCGTCCCGACGGCGCGGCGGAAGCCAAGCGCCAGTTGGGCGAGGTGTTCGACCGTCTGGCGGAAAAGGGCAAGCTGACCCGTGACGCAGCGCGCGCCGCCCGGGACCGGCTGCGCGTCGTCCAGTCCCTGGCCGAACTGGCCGACTGCCATGCGGTGGTGGAAGCCATCGTCGAGAACCTGGAGGCCAAGCAGGCCTTGTTCGCGGAACTGGAGGACATCGTGGGCGAGGACTGCGTGCTGGCGAGCAACACCTCCTCCCTGTCCGTCACCGCCATCGCCGCCAGGCTGAAGCGTCCCCGGCGCGTGGCCGGTTTCCATTTCTTCAACCCCGTGCCGCTGATGAAGATCGTCGAGGTGGTGGACGGGCTGCTCACCGACCCGGCCGTTTCCGCCTTCCTGCTGGAACTGGGCAGCCGCATGGGCCACACGGCGGTGCGTGCCAAGGACACCCCGGGCTTCATCGTCAATCACGCCGGGCGCGGCTACGGCACCGAGGCGCTGCGCATCCTGGCCGAGGGCGTGGCCGAGTTCTACGAGGTGGACCGCATCCTGCGCGACACCGCGGGCTTCAAGCTGGGCCCCTTCGAGCTGCTCGACCTCACGGCGCTGGACGTGTCCCACCCGGTGATGGAGTCCATCTACAACCAGTACTACCAGGAGCCGCGCTTCCGGCCCCAGCCCCTGACGCGCCAGATGCTGGCCGCCGGCCTGCTCGGGCGCAAGGTCGGGCGCGGCTTCTACCGCTATGACAACGGCACCCAGGAGCGCTTCCCCGAGCAGCCGGCCTGCGCCACGCGGCCGCAGCGGGTATGGATCAGCCCCCTGCGTCCCAAGCTTCACGCCCAGGTGACGGCGCTCGTCACGAAGCTGGGCGCAGTCGTGGATGACGGCGCTGCCCCCGCGCCCAACAGCCTGTGCGTGGTCACGCCGCTGGGCGAGGACGCCACCACGCTCGCCACCCGGGACAATCTCGACCCGGCCTGCACCGTCGCCGTGGACGCGCTGTTCGACATGACGAAGCGGCGCGTGCTGATGACCACGCCGGTTACCCTGCCCGGGTACCGCGAGGCCGCCCGCGGCCTGTTCGGCGCCGACGGCGTGCCGGTGTCGGTGATCCGCGACAGTGCCGGCCTGGTGGCGCAGCGGGTGGTCGCCACCATCGTGAACATCGCCTGCGACATCGCCCAGCAGCGCATCGCCGCGCCGGCCGACATCGACCGCGCCGTCACCCTGGGCCTGGGCTACCCCCACGGGCCGCTGGCCTGGGGCGACCGGCTGGGGCCGCGCATCGTGCTTGCCATCCTGGAGAACCTGCAGGCCTTCTACGGCGACCCGCGCTACCGTCCCAGCCCGTGGCTGAAGCGGCGTGCGCTGCTCGGCGTGTCCCTGCTCACCGACGAGGAGTAAATCCATGCTCGACGCCTACATCTACGACGGCCTGCGCTCCGCCTTCGGGCGTCATGCCGGCTGTCTTGCTTCCGTACGCCCCGACGATCTCGCCGCCGAAGTCATGCGCGCCCTGGTGGCGCGGCTGCCCTGGAAAGCGGAGCAGATCGAGGACGTGATCCTGGGCTGCACCAGCCAGGCCGGCGAGGATTCGCGCAACGTGGCGCGCAACGCCCTGCTCGCCGCCGGCTTCCCGGTCACCGTGCCGGGCCAGACGGTGAACCGCCTGTGCGCCAGCGGCCTGGCGGCGGTCGTGGACGCCGCCCGCGCCGTCACCTGCGGCGAGGGCGAGCTGTATCTCGCCGGCGGCGTGGAGAGCATGAGCCGCGCCCCCTTCGTCGTGGGCAAGGCGGAAGCCCCCTACAGCCGCGACTTCAAGGTGTTCGACTCGACCATCGGCGCGCGCTTCCCCAACCCCAAGGTGACGGCCAAATACGGCGCCGACACCATGCCCGAGACCGGCGACAACGTAGCCAGGGATTTCGGCATCACGCGCGAGGAGGCCGACCGCTTCGCCGCCGCCTCCCAGGCCAAGTACGAAAGAGCGCGCGCCGCCGGCTTCTTCGCCGGCGAGATTCACGCCATCGAAGTGCCCACCGG
>DYIB01000152.1 GCA_020723855.1 Uliginosibacterium gangwonense | reverse complement strand
ACCCGCATGCCGCTTAACCCACTCGAAATTCAAAAGAGCCAGTTTGTAGAACTCGGTGCGGTTGCGCTGGGCCATACGCGCGGCCTGGGTGACGTTGCCGCCGGTGGCCTTGAGCAGCCGCACCAGGTAATCGTACTCGAAGGCCCGGCGCGCCTCGTCCAGGGACGGCAGCAGGCTCGCCTCGTCGCGCAGGCCCTGGTGCACCAGGGTAGCAGGCACCACGGGTGAAGTACTTAGGGCGACGCACTGTTCCACCACGTTCAGCAACTGGCGTACGTTGCCCGGCCAGGAGGCATTCACCAGCAACTCCAGCGCATCCGGCGCGAAGGAGCGGGCCGCCTTGTGATAGCGCTCGGCAAGCTGTTCGACGAAATGGGCGCACAGCAGGGGAATGTCTTCGCGCCGTTCGGCCAGGGTGGGCAGGTGCAGGGACACGACGTTCAGGCGGTAGTAGAGATCCTGGCGGAAGGTCCCGTCGTGGATGCTCTCGTCCAGGTTGCGATGGGTGGCCGACAGGATGCGCACGTCCACCGGCACGCTCTCGGTGGAGCCCACCGGCCGCACCGCCCGGTCCTGCAGGGCGCGCAGCAGCTTGGCCTGGAGCGCCAGGGGCATGTCGCCGATCTCGTCAAGGAACAGAGTCCCCCCCTGGGCCGTCTGGAACAGGCCGCGATGGCTATAGACCGCGCCCGAGAAGGCGCCCCGGGCATGGCCGAACAGTTCGCTCTCCAGCAGGTTTTCAGGAATGGCGGCGCAATTGACCGCCAGGAACGGGCCGTTGGCGCGGCGGCTGGCACGGTGGATGGCCTGGGCCAGCAATTCCTTGCCCGTGCCGCTGGCACCGCAGATCAGCACGCTGGCATCGGATTCGGCCACCAGCTTGGCCTGGCGCAGCACTTCCTCCATGCGCTGGCTGCGCGTGACGATGCCGGCGCGCCAGGCTTCCACTTCGCTCACCGGGCCGCCGCCCAGCTTGAGGGCGTTATGCACCTGGTCGAGCAGGTCCCTGCCGTCGAAGGGCTTGGTAAGGAAACCGAACACGCCGCGCCGGGTGGCCGCCACGGCGTCGGGAATGGTGCCGTGGGCGGTCAGGATGATCACCGGCAGGGTGGGCATCATGGCGTGGATGCGCTCGAACAAGGCCATGCCGTCCATGCCTTCCATGCGCAAATCGGTGATGACCAACTGCGGGCGCAGTACCGCCAATTGTCCCAGCGCCTCTTCGGCGCTCTCGGCGGTATGCACCAGATAGCCGGCGGCGGACAAGCGCAGCGCGATCAACTGCAGCAGGTCGCGGTCGTCATCCACCAGAAGAATGCCGGCTTTCCCTTGGCTCATGGTCAGCGCCTTCCGCGCCGGAGATTTTCTTCGATCTTCAGCATAGCATCCAGCTTCTGCTGCAACTCGTCGGCGCGGCGCTGCTCCTCCTTTACCTGGGCTTCCAGTCGCTTGGTCTCGCGCGCCTGGTCCGCCGTCAGGCGTGCAAGCAGGGTGGCAAGCTGGCGCCGCGGCGATTCGCCCGCCGGCAGGCGGCCGCCGACCCCCTCCAGCAGGGCCAGCAGGGAAACCACCTCATCGGCTTCCTTTGCCGCTTCCGTTTTCTCCGGCGCCGTCTGGGTCGCCGCCGGAGGCGGGGTGGCGCAGCCGGCCGCGAGCAGCGCGGCCAGCAAGGATATCGCTCTTGTCGCTTTCATTCCGTCTTCTTCCATTCGAGGGGAAGCGTCAGGCGGAAATGGCCGCCCTTCCCTTCCCCGCCCACTACCTGGATCCTGCCCCGATGGGCAATCACGTACTCTTTGGCGATGGCCAGCCCGAGTCCGCTGCCTTTGACCCCGCCCTTGCGCGCCTGGGTGCCGCGGAAGAAGGGCTCGAAGATCTTCTCCCGATCCTCGGGCGCCACGCCCGGGCCCTCGTCCATCACGTCGAGCACCGCGCTGTCCTCCGCCTGGCGCAGCTCCATGCGGATGGTACCCCCGCGCGGCGAAAACTTGATGGCATTGGTCATGAGGTTGTCTACCACCACGCGCAGCTTCTCCGCGTCGCCCTCGACGATGACCGGCGCCAGCTTGCGCTCGACGCGGATGCCGCGCGCCGCCAATACCACGCGCTGGGTGCGGAACACCTTGGTGCATACCACGTCCAGCGCCACCGGCTGCGGGTCGATGGTATTGGCGGCGAAGCCGGCCTGCTGGTAATTCAGCAGGTCCTCGATCTGGCGCTGCAGGCGCTTGCTGTTCTGGGTGAGGATATCGACGATGGTGCGCTGCTGATCGTTGAGCGGTCCCGGCACGCCCTCGCTCAGCAGTTGGACGCCCTCGCGAATGGCGGTGAGCGGGGTCTTCAGGTCGTGGGACACATGCCGCAGGAAACGGCTCTTCTGCTCCTCCAGCTCGGCCAGGCGCCGGCGCAGCCAGTCGAGCCGGCGCCCGAGGTAGGCCAGGTCCTGGGGGCCCGCCACAGAAATGCCATCAGAATACTCGGCGCGGCCGATGGTGCGGATGGCGCGGTCCACCTGCTCGATCTGGCGCGAAATCACGTAGCGGAACCACAGGGCGATCACCAGGGCGATGGCGACGGCGGCCAGCAGTTGCCACAGCAGCAGATTGTGGGCGCTCTGGGCCATGGCCTGCAGGCGCTCCACCTCCCCCTCGATGACGGCCCGCCCGGCACCGATGACACGGCGCGCCTCGTCGCCCATGGCCACCAGTTCCGCCACCTCGTCGCGCCGGGCGGCCGACTGGGCCGCGCCCGATCCGTCCAGGCGCGCCAGCAGCCCGTCGGCGCGCGCCGTCACCCGCTGCAGCGCCAGCCGCTGCTCCGCATTCAAGGGCAGGGCGCCGTAATCGGCCAGCAGTTGCTTGAACTCGCCGTGCATGCGCCGGTAATCCTCCAGCAGCCGCTCGTCGTGCAGCAGCACGAACTGGCGCAACACCCGCTCCATGCCCGTCAGTATCTCCGCCACTCCCCGCTGGCTGCGCGCGGCGACCGTCGCCTGGTCGACCGCGCGCCGGCTCTCCTGCGCCAGCCGCTGCACCGTGTAGGCGGCGTTGCCCAGGGCGAACAGCAGGGGCAGCGCGACCAGGGCGAAGCCGATCAGGATGAGGCGCAGGAAGGATTTGGGGTACAGGCGGTACACGCTCGCGGTCGCCGCTGAAATATAATTCCCGGTCTTTACCCGGCAAATGATAGCGTGACGCAGCCCACCGAGCCATCCGCGCCACCGCGCATCTCCCTCATCGCCGCCGTCGCCCGCAACGGCGTCATCGGCCGTGGACCAGCCCTGCCCTGGCACCTGCCCCAGGACCTGAAACGCTTCCGCGCGCTCACCACCGGCCACCCGATCATCATGGGGCGCAAGACCTACGAGTCGCTTGGGCGGCCGCTGCCCGACCGGCGCAACCTGGTCGTCACGCGCGACCCGGATTTCTCCGCGGCAGGATGCTCGGTGGCGGCCTCGCTGGAGGCGGCCATCGCCGCCTGCGCCGGCACCACGGACGAGATCTTCATCATCGGCGGTGCCCAGATCTACCGCCAGGCGCTGCCCCTGGCACAGCGCCTGTATCTCACGGAAATCGACCAGGACTTCGAGGGCGACACGCACTTTCCGCCCTTCGATCTCCGCCAATGGCGGGAAACGGCGCGGGAGGCCCAGGCCGGGGCCGAGGTGCCGTTCGCCTTCGTGATTTACGAACGCACCTGACCCTCGCGCCGGCGCGGCCTATTTCTGGACGACGCAGTCCACGAAGTAGCGCACCCTGCCGTCGATGTCTTCCTGGACCAGACCGTGGATATCGGTCTCGAAGCCGGGGAAGCGCTGGTTGAAATCGCGGGCGAACCGGAGGTAGCGCACGATGGTGGAATTAAAGCGCTCCCCGGGAATCAGCAACGGAATGCCGGGGGGATAAGGCGTCAGCAGCACGCTGGTGACGCGGCCGGCCAGATCGTCGATCTCCACCCTGTCGATCTCCCGGTGCGCCATCTTGGCGAAGGCGTCGGCCGGCTTCATGGCCGGCTCCATGTTGGAGAGGTACATCTCGGTGGTCAGCCGCGCCACGTCGTTGGCCTTGTAGATGCCGTGGATCTGATCGCACAGGTCGCGCAGGCCGATCTTCTCGTAGCGCGGGTACTTGGTGATGAACTCGGGCAGCACGCGCCACAGGGGCTGGTTCTGGTCGTAGTCGTCCTTGAACTGCTGCAGCTCGGTCACCATGGTATTCCAGCGGCCCTTGGTGATGCCGATGGTGAACATGATGAAGAAGGAATACAGCCCGGTCTTCTCGACGATGATGCCGTGCTCGGCCAGGTACTTGGTGACGATGGCGGCGGGGATGCCGCGCTCCGCGAACTCCCCGTCCACGTCCAGGCCCGGGGTGATGACCGTGGCCTTGATCGGGTCCAGCATGTTGAAGCCCGGGGCGATGTCGCCGAAGCCGTGCCAGCGGTCGCCCGCCTTGAGCATCCAGTCCTCCCGGTCGCCGATGCCCTCTTCCGCCAGGTATTCGGGGCCCCACACCTTGAACCACCAGGATTCGCCCAGCTCCTCATCCACCTTGCGCATGGCGCGGCGGAAATCCAGCGCCTCCATGATGGACTCTTCCACCAGCGCGGTGCCGCCGGGCGGCTCCATCATCGCCGCCGCCACGTCGCAGGAGGCGATGATGGCGTACTGCGGCGAGGTGGAGGAGTGCATCAGGTAGGACTCGTTGAACACGTCGCGGTCGAAGCGCTGCTCCTCGCAGTCCTGCACCAGGATCTGCGAGGCCTGGGAGAGGCCGGCGAGCAGCTTGTGGGTGGACTGGGTGGAGTACACCAGCGACTTCTTGCAGCGCGGACGGCCCTCGCCGATGGCGTGGTAGTCGCCGTAGAACTCGTGGAAGGCTGCGTGTGGCAGCCAGGCCTCGTCGAAGTGCAGGGTCTCGATCTCCCCATCCAGCAGCTCCTTGATGGCCTCGACGTTGTACAGCACGCCATCGTAGGTGGACTGGGTGATGGTCAGGATGCGCGGCTTCTTGTTCGCCGCATGGCGGGCGAACGGGTGGGCCTCGATCTTCTTCTGGATGTTCTCGGGACGGAACTCCTCCAGCGGGATCGGGCCGATGATGCCGAAGTGGTTGCGCGTGGGGGTGAGGAACACCGGGATGGCCCCAGTCATGATGATCGCGTGCAGGATGGATTTGTGGCAGTTGCGATCCACCACCACGATGTCGCCCGGGGACACCACGCTGTGCCAGACCATCTTGTTGGAGGTGCTGGTACCGTTGGTGACGAAGTACAGGTGGTCGGCGTGGAAGATGCGCGCGGC
>DYIB01000151.1 GCA_020723855.1 Uliginosibacterium gangwonense | reverse complement strand
GCCCTTCAGGCTGCCGGCCAGGGCCAGCACCCGCAGCTCGCGATTGACCACCCAGATGCGCGAGGTGGTGCGCTCCAGCCCGCGCAGGATGGCCGCAATCTCGCCCACCGACTTGCCCTCGTCCAGGGCCGATTCGCGCGCCACTTCCCTCTCGGACGGCGGCGGCTCGACCACCGTCTCTCCTTCGCTCAGACCGGGCACTGCCGGCGGCTCGGCGGCGCGGCGCGCGCCGCCGTCGAGGGGCGTCCGGAGGTTCATGAGCTGGGGACGCTCGTGCAGCGCCGTGGCCACGGCGCGGGCGGTGGCGATCAGGGCCTGCTCCTGGCCTTCGAGCAGGAAGCGCTCCATCTCCTGCACGTAGCGGTAGCCCACCCAAGGCAGCAGTAGCAGTACCAGCGCCACCAGGGCGAGCTTGCCGCGCAGGGTGAAGCGGGGAAGAAAGGACGGCGCGACCACGGCGTCACGCGCGCCAGCGATAGCCCATGCCATACACCGTGTCGATCTGGTCGAAGGCCGGATCGACCGCCAGGAATTTCTTGCGGATGCGCTTGATGTGGGAAGTGATGGTGCCCTCGTCCACCACCAGCCTGGCATCATGCATGAGCTGGTCGCGGTCCTTCACGTGGCCCGGGAATTTGGCCAGGGTGTGCACCATCCAGAACTCGGTGAGCGTGAGATCCACCGGCTGGTCGCGCCACAGGGCCAGGAAGCGCTTGAGGTCGAGCCGCAGCGCCCCCCGCTCCAGCACTTCCTCCTGCTGCGCCGGCTGGGAAGCCATGTCCACGCGCCGGAACAGGGCGGCGATGCGCGCCAGCAGGTGGGGCAGGCTGATGTCCTTGGTGAGATAGTCGTCGGCGCCCAGGCGCAGGCCGGAGACGATGTCGAAATCGCTGTCGCGGGCGGTGAGGAAGATGATGGGCAGCTTGGCGGACAGGCCGCGCAGCTCGGCGCACAACGTGAAGCCGCCATCGGGCTCGTCGCCCAGGCCGATGTCGATCACCGCCAGGTCGGGCAGGCGCGTGCGCAAGGCCACCATGGCCTCGGCGCGGCCGCTGTAGGCCGCCACCTCATAGCCGTGACGCGCCAGGGCCTCCGCATAGTTGGCGCGGATGGCCGGGTCGTCTTCCACGATCGCGATGCGCCTTGCCATGGCCGGCGACTATACCGCAACCGGCCGCCAGGACAACAGACCCCAGACCCGGCGCGGAATCATTTTCTTGCCACATTTCTTCCCGGCTTCGCCATGACCCGTCCCGTCGCTGGCCCGCTTCGGCCGCTTAAATGCCAGCGTAACCGAAACGAACAGGAGATGCCCCATGGAAACCGTTGCCGGATTCAAACCGCCCAAGTCGCGCCTGGCAATACTGGACTTGGTCGCCTACGTGGTGCTCGCCGCCTGCATCGGGCTGGCCACCAGCATCACCCTCGGCGGCGTGGTCATACTGCTGGCCCAGGGGGCGGACGCGGCGACTTCCCGGGAAGTACGCATGCCGCCGGACGCCACCCGCGCTGCCGCCGAGCGCGCCACCCTGCCCGGCGTGAGCGAGGACCGGGAGGCAAGATGAGCGCCGCCTATCGCAACGGCAGCAGCGAAATCAGCCTGGGCGTGGAGTGCGCCTACATGCCCCAGTTGGTGGATGTCCTCAGGCAGGCACGCACCGGCCGCGCTGCCGATGAGGCATGCTGCAAACGAATCGCCTGGACGGGCCGCCTGCGCCTGGCCGCCGCCGCAGCCCTCATCGCGGGCGCCGGCGCGCTGCTCATGGCCATCCATTACGCCGGCTTCTGACCCTCTCTTCCTCCCCGCACCGCCCGGTGCGGTTCTCTCCTTGCCAGCGCCATGCTGGCATCTTTTTTTGGTTCCGCGTGGCGCGGTGATCACTTCATCGTCGGCATGACGAATTCGGGGCCGGCGCCGCTGCCGGACAGCCAGCGCTGGGTCCGGCCTTCTGCCGGGTGTAGAAGCGCACCGCCTCGGGGCCGTCGGCGTGGTGGTCGCCGAACAGGCTGTGCTTCCAGCCGCCGAAGCTGTGGAAGGTCATGGGCACCGGGATGGGCACCACCCACCGTGCCCACCTGCACCCGGTGCACGTATTCCCGCGCAACGGCGCCGTCGGGCAGTCCCGCCTCCTGCAGCAGCGCGGCCAGCAGCAGACTGGGCGAGGGGTCGCGCTCGGAGGGCTTGAGCACGAAGGTGTTGCCGCAGGTAAACTCCACCACTTGGAGGTTGCGCTCAAAAGTATAGACCTGGGAGCGCGGAGAAGAGCAAATGAAAAAAGGGGCAGCCCGCAGGCCGCCCCGGATCGTGTCGTACTGCTGTGCTCAGTGACCGCGCTTGCGCAGTTTCTGGATCGCTGCCAGTTGTGCGATGGCTTCGGCCAGTTCCGCCTGGGCCTTGGCGTATTCCAATTGCGAGGTCCGGTTGGCGAGCATTTCCTCGGCCTTCTGCTTGGCTTCCAGCGCCTTGGCTTCGTCCAGGTCCTTGCCGCGGATGGCGGTGTCGGCCAGGACGGTGACCAGGCTGGGCTGGACTTCGAGCAGACCGCCGGCGACGAACACCAGCTCTTCCTCTTCCTGATGGGGCACTTTCACCCGCACCGCACCGGGACGGATGCGGGTCAGCAGCGGCGTGTGACCGGGCAGGATGCCCAGCTCGCCCGCCTCGCCCGGCAGGACGACGAACTCCGCCAGCCCTGAAAAGATCGATTCTTCCGCGCTGACGATGTCCACATGTACAGTCATTGCCATGTTGCCTCCGTGACAAGTGACCGGTGACACGTGACGAGAGCGGGGACCTCCCCGTCACTCGTCACGCGTCACACGTCACTGCAGTGTCTTCGCCTTCTCGAACGCCTCGTCGATGGTGCCGACCATATAGAACGCCTGCTCGGGCAGGTGGTCGCACTCGCCGTTGACGATCATCTTGAAGCCGCGGATGGTCTCCTTGAGGGGCACGTACTTGCCCGGGGAGCCCGTGAACACCTCGGCCACGAAGAAGGGCTGGGACAGGAAGCGCTGGATCTTGCGCGCGCGCGCCACCACCAGCTTGTCTTCCGGCGCCAGTTCGTCCATGCCCAGGATGGCGATGATGTCGCGCAGCTCCTTGTAGCGCTGCAGGGTGGCCTGCACCGCGCGGGTGGTGTTGTAGTGCTCCTCGCCGATGACGTTGGGGTCCACCTGGCGCGAGGTGGAGTCCAGCGGATCCACTGCGGGATAAATGCCCAGGGCAGCGATGTCGCGCGACAGCACGACCGTGGCGTCCAGGTGGCCGAAGGTGGTGGCGGGGCTCGGGTCGGTCAGGTCGTCGGCGGGCACGTACACGGCCTGGATCGACGTGATCGAGCCGACCTTGGTGGAGGTGATGCGCTCCTGCAGGCGGCCCATTTCCTCGGCCAGGGTCGGCTGATAGCCCACCGCGGAAGGCATACGGCCCAGTAGCGCCGACACCTCGGTACCGGCCAGGGTGTAGCGGTAGATGTTGTCCACGAAGAACAGCACGTCGCGGCCTTCATCGCGGAAGGCTTCCGCGATGGTCAGGCCGGTCAGCGCCACGCGCAGGCGGTTGCCCGGCGGTTCGTTCATCTGGCCGTACACCAGGGCCACCTTGTCCAGCACCTGGGATTCCTTCATCTCGTGGTAGAAGTCGTTGCCCTCGCGGGTACGCTCGCCCACGCCGGCGAACACGGAGTAGCCCGAGTGCTCGATGGCGATGTTGCGGATCAGCTCCATCATGTTCACCGTCTTGCCCACGCCGGCGCCGCCGAACAGGCCCACTTTGCCGCCCTTGGCGAAGGGGCAGATCAGGTCGATAACCTTGATGCCGGTCTCGAGCAGCTCCTGGCTGGGGGCCAGCTCGTCGAAGGCGGGGGCCTTCCGGTGGATGGAGCGGCGCTCGTCGGCCGCCACCGGACCGGCCTCGTCGATGGGCCGGCCCAGCACGTCCATGATGCGGCCCAGCGTCGCCTTGCCTATGGGCACGGAGATCGGCGCGCCGGTGTTGCTCACCTGCATGCCGCGGCGTAAGCCCTCGGAGGAGCCCAGCGCGATGGTGCGGACCACGCCGTCGCCCAGTTGCTGCTGGACTTCGAGCGTCAGATCCGAGCCTTCCATCTTGAGGGCGTCATACACTTTCGGCATCTCCTCGCGCTTGAACTGGACGTCCACCACCGCGCCGATGCACTGTACGATCGTACCTATACTCATCGTCGTTTCCCTAAATATAAAAACCTTTACACCGCCGCCGCGCTTGGCAATTTGGTCTCGTCATAACGTTCGCTTCGCTCACGTTAGCCTCGCCCGATTGTGCCCGGCGCGGCGTCAAACCGCCGCCGCGCCGCCGACAATCTCGGAGATCTCCTTCGTGATCGCCGCCTGGCGGGTCTTGTTGTAGACCAGCTGCAGCTCGTTGATCACGTTTCCGGCGTTGTCGGAGGCGGCCTTCATGGCCACCATGCGCGCGGACTGCTCGGACGCCATGTTCTCCGCCACCGACTGGTACACCAGCGCTTCCACGTAGCGGGTGAGCAGCTCGTCGATGACGACCTGCGGGTCCGGCTCATAGATGTAGTCCCAGCCGTGGTCGGGCAGGCCGAGGCGCTCGCCCGACAGGGGCAGCAGTTGCTCCAGCACCGGCTCCTGCTTCATGGTGTTGATGAAGCGCGTATAGGCGATATAGACCGCGTCCAGCTCGCCCGCCTGGAAGGCATCCAGCATCACCTTCACCGGCCCGATCAGCTTGTCCAGGTGCGGCGTGTCGCCCAGCGCCGTGAGCTGGGACACCACCTTGGCCCCCAGGCGCTGCATGAAACCCAGGCCCTTGTTGCCGATGGCGGTCACCCGCATCTCGCCGACGCCGCTGCCTTCCCATTCCTTCATCTGGTTCAGGACCAGGCGCAGCACGTTGGTGTTCAGGCCGCCGCACAGACCCTTGTCGGTCGTGACGACGATCAGACCCACCCGCGTCAGCTTGTCCTTCCTGATCAGGAAAGGATGCCGGTAGTCGGTCAGGGCATGGGACAGGTTGGCGGCCAGCCGGCGGATCTTCTCGCCATAGGGACGGGCGTGCTTCATCCGGTCCTGCGCCTTGCGCATCTTGGACGCCGCGACCATCTCCATGGCCTTGGTGATCTTGCGCGTGTTTTGCACGCTCTTGATCTTGGTGCGTATCTCCTTGCCGCCTGCCATGATCAGCTCCCAGTCAGCCGGCTTACGCCCAGGTCTTCTTGAACTCTTGGATCGCCGCGTCCAGGGCCTTTTCACCTTCGGCGTCCAGGTCCTTGGTGCTCTCGATCTTGTTCAGGAGA
>DYIB01000150.1:598-5381 GCA_020723855.1 Uliginosibacterium gangwonense | reverse complement strand
GCGCGGTTCGCAGGCGCAGATCCGCCAGCTGGCCGGCATGCGCGGCCTGATGGCCAAGCCGGACGGCTCGATCATCGAAACGCCGATCACCGCGAACTTCCGCGAGGGCCTGAACGTCCTGCAGTACTTCATCTCGACCCACGGCGCCCGCAAGGGCCTGGCCGACACGGCCTTGAAGACGGCGAACTCCGGCTACCTGACCCGCCGCCTGGTGGACGTGACCCAGGATCTGGTGGTGACCGAAGAGGATTGCGGCACGACCCAGGGCTTCGCCATGAAGGCCCTCATCGAGGGCGGCGAGGTGGTCGAGCCGCTGCGCGAGCGCATCCTCGGCCGCGTCACCGCCGCCGAGGTGGTCAATCCGGAAACCCAGGAGACCCTGTTCGAGCCGGGTTACCTGCTCGACGAGGATGCGGTGGAGCGCATCGAGACGCTGGGCATCGACGAGGTGCGCGTGCGTACGCCCCTCAACTGCGAAACCCGCTATGGCCTGTGCGCCAAGTGCTACGGCCGTGACCTGGGCCGCGGCAGCCTGGTGAACGTGGGCGAGGCCGTCGGCGTCATCGCTGCCCAGTCCATCGGCGAGCCGGGCACCCAGCTCACCATGCGTACCTTCCACGTCGGTGGCGCGGCTTCCCGCGCGGCGGTGGCTTCCCAGGTGGAAGCCAAATCCGCCGGTATGGTGCGCTTCAACCAGACCATGCGCTATGTCACCAACGCCAAGGGCGAGAAGATCGTCATCTCCCGCTCCGGCGAAGTGGTGATCGCGGACGAGAACGGCCGCGAGCGCGAGCGCCACAAGGTGCCCTACGGCGCCACGCTGCTGGTGGAGGACGGCAGGGCGATCAAGGCCGGCGCCCAGCTCGCCAACTGGGACCCCCATACCCGCCCGATCGTGACCGAGTTCGGCGGCACGGTGAAGTTCGAGAACGTCGAGGAAGGCGTGACGGTGGCCAAGCAGATCGACGAGGTCACCGGCCTGTCGACCCTGGTGGTCATCGATCCCAAGCGCCGCGGCACGGCCGGCTCCAAGGGGCTGCGCCCGCAGGTCAAGCTGCTGACCGAGACCGGCGAGGAAGTGAAGATCCCCGGCACCGAACATGCCGTGACTATCACCTTCCAGGTGGGCTCGCTCATCACCGTGAAGGACGGGCAGCAGGTGTCGGTGGGCGACATCCTGGCGCGCATCCCGCAGGAATCGGCCAAGACGCGCGACATCACCGGCGGTCTGCCGCGGGTGGCGGAGCTGTTCGAGGCGCGCTCGCCCAAGGATGCCGGCATGCTGGCGGAGGTCACGGGAACCGTTTCCTTCGGCAAGGACACCAAAGGCAAGCAGCGCCTGGTGATCACCGAGCCGGACGGCACGGCCCATGAATACCTGATCCCCAAGGACAAGCACGTCATGGCCCACGACGGCCAGGTGGTGAACCGCGGCGAGATGATCGTAGACGGCCCCGCCGATCCCCACGACATCCTGCGCCTGCTGGGGGTGGAAGCCCTGGCCCGCTACATCATCGACGAGGTGCAGGATGTGTACCGCCTGCAGGGCGTGAAGATCAACGACAAGCACATCGAGGTGATCGTGCGCCAGATGCTGCGGCGTGTGGTCATCACCGACCCGGGCGACACCCATTTCATCCGGGAGGAGCAGGTGGAGCGGGCCGAGGTCCTGGACGAGAACGACAAGGTGATCGCCCAGGGCAAGCGGCCGGCGGAATACCAGTACATGCTGCTGGGCATCACCAAGGCGTCCCTGTCCACCGATTCGTTCATCTCCGCGGCCTCCTTCCAGGAGACTACGCGGGTGCTGACCGAGGCGGCCATCATGGGCAAGCGCGACGAGCTGCGCGGCCTCAAGGAGAACGTCATCGTCGGGCGTCTCATCCCGGCCGGTACCGGCCTGGCGTACCACCGTACGCGCCGCATGCAGGCGGCGGGCGAGGATATCGCCGCGGGCCGCGAGATCGTGGCGGAAGAGAGTTCCGGTGCGGAGGAGAACGTCCAGCAAGCTGGTTGACGCAACGCGGAAACCTTCCTATAATCCGGCCTCTTTGCGAACGGCGCGGTAGAACCGCGTGCCGCGCAAGAACACATGATCCCGAGGCGGCGTACCCTGCGATAGAGCCGCCTCGGTTTTTTGGGACTCGATAAATGCCGACAATCAACCAGTTATTGCGTAAGCCGCGCCGGGCGCCGACGAGCAAGAGCAAAGTGCCCGCGCTGGAGGCCTGCCCGCAGAAGCGCGGCGTGTGCACCCGCGTTTACACGACGACCCCGAAGAAGCCGAACTCGGCGCTGCGCAAGGTCGCCAAGGTGCGCCTGACCAACGGCTTCGAAGTGATCTCCTACATTGGCGGCGAAGGCCACAACCTGCAGGAGCACTCGGTGGTGCTGATCCGCGGCGGCCGGGTGAAGGACCTGCCGGGCGTGCGCTACCACATCGTGCGCGGCAGCCTGGACACCCAGGGTGTGAAGGACCGCAAGCAGGGTCGTTCCAAGTACGGCGCCAAGCGGCCGAAGGCCGCTTGATTGCCGGTTGGTCGGCGTAACGAACAAGCGAGAAGTCAGGGGTAGCTATGCCACGACGCAGAGAAGTACCGCAGCGCGAGGTCCTTCCGGATCCGAAATTCGGCAGCAAGGACGTTTCCAAGTTCATGAACGTCATCATGGAGAGCGGCAAGAAATCCGTCGCCGAGCGCATCGTCTATGGTGCTCTGGATCAGATCAAGGCCAAGTCCGGTAAGGAGCCGCTGGAAGTGTTCATGCAGGCGGTGAACAACGTCAAGCCGATGGTGGAAGTGAAAAGCCGCCGGGTCGGTGGCGCCAACTATCAGGTTCCGGTGGAAGTGCGCCCGGTGCGCCGCGCTGCGCTGGCCATGCGCTGGATTCGCGAAGCCGCGCGCAAGCGCTCGGAAAAGTCCATGTACAGCCGTCTTGCCGGTGAGCTCATGGAGGCGGCGGAAGGTCGTGGCGGCGCGGTGAAGAAGCGCGAGGAAGTGCACCGTATGGCCGAAGCCAACAAGGCCTTCGCGCACTACCGCTTCTAAGGATTGGATCGGGCTGTCCCCGGGCGGCCCGGCTCTTGCGAATTTGCATCCCGCCACGGTGCCTGCTGGCGCCCTGGCGGTTTGGTTTAGAAAAGACAGGTTAAAAAGTGGCACGCACGACCCCGATTCAGCGCTACCGAAACATCGGTATCTCGGCCCACATCGACGCGGGCAAGACAACCACGACGGAGCGCATCCTTTTCTACACGGGCGTCTCGCACAAGATCGGCGAGGTGCACGATGGTGCTGCGATCATGGACTGGATGGAGCAGGAGCGCGAGCGTGGCATCACCATCACCTCGGCGGCGACCACCTGCTTCTGGAAGGGCATGGACGGCAAGTACCCCGAGCATCGCATCAACATCATCGACACTCCGGGGCATGTGGACTTCACCATCGAGGTGGAGCGCTCCATGCGCGTCCTGGACGGTGCCTGCATGGTGTACTGCGCGGTGGGCGGTGTACAGCCCCAGTCCGAGACGGTGTGGCGCCAGGCCAACAAGTATCGCGTGCCGCGTCTCGCCTTCGTGAACAAGATGGACCGTCAGGGCGCGGACTTCTTCAAGGTCTACGAACAGATGCGCGCCCGCCTCAAGGCCAATCCGGTTCCCCTGCAGGTGCCCATCGGCGCCGAGGAGAACTTCGAGGGCGTGGTCGACCTGGTGCGCATGAAGGCCATCTACTGGGACGACTCTACCCAGGGCATGAAGTTCGAGCTGCGCGACATTCCCGCCAATCTGAAGGACAAGGCGCAGGAGTGGCGCGAGAAGATGGTCGAGGCGGCGGCCGAGGCCAATGAGGAGTTGATGAACAAGTACCTCGAGGAAGGCGACCTGTCGCTCGAGGACCTCAAGCGGGGCCTGCGCATGCGCACCATCTCCAGCGAGATCGTGCCCATGCTGTGCGGCTCCGCCTTCAAGAACAAGGGCGTGCAGGCCATGCTGGATGCGGTCATCGACTTCCTGCCCGCTCCCACGGATATTCCGCCGGTCAAGGGTGTTCTGGAGGACGGCAGCGAAGGCGAGCGCAAGGCGGACGACAACGAGCCTTTCGCCGGCCTGGCCTTCAAGATCATGACCGATCCCTACGTCGGCCAACTGACGTTCTTCCGCGTCTACTCGGGTGTGGTGACCTCCGGCGACACGATCTACAACCCCGTCAAGGGGCGCAAGGAGCGCATCGGCCGTATTCTGCAGATGCACGCCAACCAGCGCGAGGAAATCAAGGAAGTGCGCGCCGGCGACATCGCCGCCGCGGTGGGCTTGAAGGAAGCGACCACCGGCGAGACCCTGTGCGATCCGGGTCACGTCATCACCCTGGAAAAGATGGAGTTCCCCGAGCCCGTCATTCACGTGGCCGTGGAACCCAAGACCAAGGCCGACCAGGAGAAGATGGGCGTCGCCCTGAACCGCCTGGCCCAGGAAGACCCCTCGTTCCGCGTGCGCACCGACGAGGAGTCCGGTCAGACCATCATCTCGGGCATGGGCGAATTGCACCTGGAGATCATCGTCGACCGCATGAAGCGCGAGTTCGGCGTCGAGGCCAACGTGGGCGCGCCGCAGGTGGCGTACCGCGAAGCCATCAAGAAGGCGGTCGAGCAGGAAGGCAAGTTCATCAAGCAGTCCGGCGGCCGCGGCCAGTACGGCCACGTGTGGATCGAGTTCGAGCCGCTCGAGCCCGGCAGCGGCTTCGAGTTCGCCAACAAGATCGTCGGCGGCGTCGTCCCCAGGGAGTAT
>DYIB01000150.1:0-588 GCA_020723855.1 Uliginosibacterium gangwonense | reverse complement strand
AGGGCTACGAGTTCATCGACGCCATCAAGGGCGGCGTGGTGCCGCGCGAGTACATCCCGGCGGTGGACAAGGGCATCCAGGACACGCTGCCCAACGGCGTGCTGGCCGGTTTCCCGGTGGTGGATGTCAAGGTGACGCTGTTCGACGGCTCTTACCACGACGTGGACTCCAACGAGAACGCCTTCAAGATGGCTGCCTCCATCGCCTTCAAGGACGCCATGCGCAAGGCCAACCCGGTCCTGCTGGAGCCGATGATGGCCGTGGAAGTGGAGACGCCCGAGGAGTTCATGGGCAACGTGATGGGCGACCTGTCGGGCCGTCGCGGCATGGTGCAGGGCATGGAAGACCTTGCCGGCGGCATCAAGGTGATCAAGGCCGAGGTGCCCCTGGCCGAGATGTTCGGCTACTCCACCCAGTTGCGCTCGCTGACCCAGGGCCGCGCGACATATTCGATGGAATTCAAGCATTATGCCGAGGCGCCGAAGAACGTGGCCGAGGCCGTGATCAACAAGAAATAACTGGCTAGAGTAGGGGTACCGACATGGCGAAAGGAAAGTTTGAGCGGACGAAGCCGCACGTGAACGTGGG
>DYIB01000149.1 GCA_020723855.1 Uliginosibacterium gangwonense | reverse complement strand
GGCGCGGTGGGCGTGATGCTGGTGTCCTTGCTGGGCACCACCGCCTACGGCGGCGTGGCGGAGGAACTGGTCTACGTGGTGCTCACCACCGGCGCCATGGGCCTGGTGTTCGTGGGCCTGGGCATGATCGCCGGCACCGCGGCGCCCATCGCCCTGATGCTGGCGCCCTTCGGCCGCCAGCAGGGCGCCCTGGTGGTGTCGGCGGTGCTCATCCTGGTGGGCGGCGCGGCCCTGCGCTACGCCCTGTTGATGGGGCCGCAGATCGTGCAAACCCTTTACTAGCCATCACGCGACGAACACGGAGAACCGAACATGCTCGACAAACTCAAGATGACGCGCCGCACCTTCGTCAAGGTCAGCGCCGGCACCGCTGCCGCCGCGGCGGCGGCACCGCGCCTGCTGCAGGCCATGGAACAGGAACTGGGCGGCAAGGACTTCAACCCGGTGGACCTGGCGGAGCGCAAGGCCATCCCCATCAACTGCCACGTGTGCAACATCCAGGACGGTGCCATCGCCTACGTGGAGAACGGCCGCGTGGTCAAGCTGGAAGGTAACCCGGAGCACGTGTCCACCCGCGGCCGGCTGTGCGCCAAGGGCAATTCCGGCATGTGGTACAGCTACGATCCCGACCGCATCCTCTATCCCCTGAAGCGCGTGGGCGCCCGCGGCGAGGGCAAGTGGAAGCGCATCACCTGGGACGAGGCGCTCACCGAAGTGGCGGCCAAGATACGCGAGGTGCTGGACCGGGGCGAGCCCAACGAGATCTGCCTCAAGTGGGGCCGCAACCGCACCGGCGGCACGCTGCAACGCTTCATGGCCACCCTGGGTTCGGCCACCGTGCTCAACCACACCTCGGTGTGCGAGTCGTCGAAGAAGGTGGGTATGGAGCCCACCTGGGGGCCGGACATCGAAACGCCGGATTTCGCCAACACCAAGTACGTGCTCAACTTCGGCTCGAACGTGCTGGAGGCCGCCTACTTCCACAATCCGCTGTCGCAGCGGATCACGGAGGGCCGCGTCGACAATCAGATGAAGATCGTCACCTTCGACGTGCGCCTGTCCAACACCGCCGGCTTCTCCGACGAGTGGATCCCGGTCTTCCCCGGCACCGACGGCGCGGTGGCCCTGGCCATGGGCCATGTGATCCTGCGCGACGACCTGCAGGACTCCGACTTCATCGAGACCTGGACCAACGTCACGGTGAAGGAGCTGAAGGAGCACTACAAGCCCTTCACGCCCGAGTGGGCGTCGAAGATCTCGGGCGTGCCCGCCCAGACCATCGAGCGCATCGCCCGCGAGTTCGCCCTGACCAAGCCGGCGACCCTGTTCACCTACCGCGGCCCGGCCAAGCATCTGTACGGCTCCTACAACGAAAAGGCGTGCATGATGCTGCCCATCCTGACCGGCAACGTCGAGACACGGGGCGGCTACTGCCTGCCGCGCGGCATGGGCTGGCCGCAGCCCATGCCGGAGCCGCCCAAGGCCAAGAAACCGTCCTATCTGTCGACGCCGCCGGACTATCCGCTCGCCTCCCACAAGGTGAGCCATCTGGTGCCCTTCTGGATCGCCGACGGCAAGCAGAAGGTCAGCGTCTACTTCACCTACCAGGACAACCCGGTCTACACCAACCCGGGGGCGCGTGCCGTGTGGGGCAAGGTGCTCAAGGACGAAAAGCTGATCCCCTTCTTCGTCTCCATGAGTTCCCACATGGGCGAGGAGACGGCGCTGGCGGACATCATCCTGCCCGACTGCCCCTACCTGGAGCGCTGGGAGCCGGAGTCCATGCCCAACTCCCTGTGGCCCTGGCTGGGCATCCGTCAGCCGGTGCATCCTTACCTGGGCGAATCCCGGGAGAACCGCATCATCCTGCGCGACCTCATCCACAAGGTGGATCCGGACGGCAAACGCGGCATGAAGCAGTACTGGGACTTCAAGGACGCCGAGGACTACATGAAGCGGCACTTCGACAACATTCCCGGACTGAAGGAAGCCGGTGGCCTGGAGTTCCTCAAGAAGCACGGCGTATGGCCCATCTACGGCACCCTGGATCCCAAGACCGGCAAGATCGTCGACAAGACCGGGCGCGAGATCAAGGCCGAGTATGGCCTGCACAAGAAGGAGCTGTCGGAAGCCGACATGGCCGGGGCCGTGGTGGAAAAGGATGGCCTCATCGTGAAGAACGGCAAGGCCATCGGCATCCGCCGCAACGGCAAGAACTGCGTCGGCTTCCCGACCAAGAACCGCCTGATCAACGTGCGCGTCGACGAGTGGGCCGAATACGGCTTCAACCCCATGCCCACGTTCAAGCGCATCCCCTGGCACGAAACCATGAAGGAGGACGAGCTGGTGCTCACCACCTTCAAGCTCAACGTGCACAAGCAGTCGCGCACGGCGGCGGTGAAGTGGCTGGCGGAAATCGCCCACAGCAACCCGGTGTGGATGAATCCCCGGACGGCGCAGAAGCTGGGGGGCATCAAGACCGGGGACCTGGTGCGTATCGAAAGCCGCGCCGGCTACCTGGTGACCAAGGCCTACGTCACCGAGGGCATCCATCCCAAGGTGGTGGCCATTCCCACGTCCTTCGGCCACTGGGAGTATGGGCGGCTCGCCACGCTCAGGCTCAAGGAGAAGCCGGCCTATGGCGGCACGGAAGATCCGGATCTGAAAAACGTCTGGTGGGACGACAAGGGCGTTCATCCCAATGACATTATCCCGGTAGTGGCTGATCCCATCGGCGGCTCCCAGGGCTGGATGGATACCGTGGTGAAGGTGACCAAGGCCGGGCCCAACGACAAGTACGGTGACGTGCAAGGCTACTGGGAGAAGCATTACGAGGCGTACAAGGAAACACTGCGCTACGCCTACACCGGCGACCTGCACCGCAAGATGCATCCGGAAATGGCCTCCTGGGCAGGTCCGGAGAGCGTCAAGCCCAAAGCCTCCGGAGGCGGGCACTGACGTTCCGCCTTTCCCCGGCCCGCCTGCCCTCCCCCGCGGGCCGGGGTTTTTCCGATAGGAGAACGTAATGTTGCACGGATTGGAAATCGTCGAGCCGCGCGCGCAACCGGCCCCGCCCCCCGAGGAGGAGCCGGAGGCCGACGGTGGCCTCGACTATCGCATCCCCTTGTACCGGTTACTGTCCGGCGTGTTCCTGGAGGAGCCGAGCGTCGACTTCCTCGCGGCCGTGCGCACGCCCGAGGCCCTGGCGGCGCTGGCCGAGGCGGGCCTCGCCTTCGACGGCGATTTTCTCGCCGCGCCGCTTCCCAGCCTCGCCGACGTGCTCGCGGCGGAATTCACCGCCCTGTTCGCCGCCTCGGGCGGATTCCCGCCGGTGGAATCGGTGCGCCTGACCGGCCGCTACCAGCAGCAGCCCTACTTCGACGTGCGCCAGGCTTATCGTCAGGCCGGTTTCACCGTGACTCGGGGTCGCTTCCATGTGTTCGAGGACCAACTCGGCGTGGAGCTGGCCTTCGTGGCGGAGCTGCTGGAGCGCTGCGCCGCGGCCCGGGCCGCCGGCGACGAGGCGGGCGCGCGCCGCTGGGAGCGGGAGGTGAAGCGCTTCTGGACGCTGCATCTGGGGCGTTGGGTGCGCGGCTATGCGCGCCTGGTGCAGCGCGCCGCCGAGCATTCCTTCTACCGGGAGATGGCGCGCCTGCTGGAGGCCTTCGCCGAGCAAGAGATCGCCCTGCTGCGCCTGCGCGTGGAGGACCAGGACCTGGGCCGCGAGGTGGTGCCCAAGAGCGAGGTGCAGGTGGCCTTCAACCCGGACGAGCCGGTGTGCAACGCCTGCCCCGGGAGTCGCTAGGAGGCGCGATGCTGCTCGATCTCAACCATCGCCAGTTCGCGCCCGCCGAGGCGCCCGACTGGGGACACTTCCTCTGGGAGGAGCTGGCCGCCCTGTGGAATGCCAACGATCTGGCGGCGGCCCACGACTGGCTCAACGAGCGCTGGTCGCGCCTGGTGCGCAACCGGCCCGGCGGCCAGGCCGACCCGGAAGCCCGGTTCCTGCAGGCCCTGGCCTTCGCCGTGCTGGCGCTGTATTTCACCCAGACGGGCAACCAGGAGGGGGCGCGCCTGATGCTGGACGACGCCCTGGTGGCATTGGCGCGCTACCGGCCGCGCTTCCTCGGGCTGGAGGTCGAGCCCATCGTCGCCACGTTGCTGGAACTCCAGCCGGTCATCGCCGGTTTGGCGCCCGACGCCGAATGTCCGCTCTATCCCTTCGTCTTCCGCAAGCTGGAGTATGACCGACGCCTCACCCCATGAAACGGCGCCCCTGGTGCGGCCCATCGGCTGCTGCGCCGACAGCGCGCCTCCCCATTTCACGCTCGACGCCCATCCTTGCGGCGACGGCTGCGAGGTGCTGTTGCCCGACCAGGACGAGGCGCGGGCGCGGGCGCTGCTACGGCAAGGCGCCTCCCGCGTGTTCGTCGGCGAGGCGGCGCTTGTCGACGGCAGCCTGGTGGAGCGGCTCGTGTCCGATTTCGGCAGCGAGCGCATCGGCCTGTATGTGCCGGCCCGACGCATGGCGGTGAGCTGGAGCCTCGATGCCGTATCCAATGCCGACTTCAAGGTCGTCACCCCTTCCCTGGCCGCTCCCGCTTGGGAAGTGCTGCGCGCCGATGGCCGCGGCAGCGGCACCCTGGCGGGCTGGTGGATCGGCGCGATGGTGGAGCGCGGCGCCTCGGCCGTGCTGCTGCGGGCAGACATCGCCGATGACGCCGACCTGAACCTGTGTGCCGAGCTGCAGGAACGGCTCGGCGAGCGCCTGTGGATCGGCCCATTGCACGCCCAGGACAGCGATTTCGCCGCCTGGGTGCGCTGGGGCAAGGCGACCCGGTTGGCCGTGCCCCAGGCGCTGCTCGAGACCAATCCGGCGCTCGCCGCCCTCGGTGCCGACGAACAAACGACATGAAGCGCGCCTTGCTGCCGGCCCTGTGGTTGCCCCTGACATCGGCCGCCGTGGAGCCGTCCGTGACACTGCACGACCGCGCCCGGCTGGAGGCGGCGCTGCAGGCGGCGGCACCCTGCTGTATGGTGGATGCGCGCCCGGTTAAGGCGCGGAAGGCCAAGCCCATCGCCGACGCCGTGGTGTATCGCCCGGGCCTCAGGATCAACCCCACCAGCGCCGTGGTGGTGATCGCCGACAGCGACCGCGAAACCCTGCGCGTCGGCCGCGCACTCGCCGCCGCGAGCGGCGCCCGGCAGGTGATCGCGGTGCAGGGCGGATTCAAGACCTGGCAGGAAGCGACACGGCCCAGCGGCATCGGGGCGTTTCGCTTCGTCATCCCCTCCGACACCTGCCAGCAGGGCACGCCGCTGCAGGAATTTCTGCAGGACAAGAAATGAACCTTGAAACCGCCTTCGACGCAAAGATCGCAAAGACGCAGAGGCCGCAAAGAACGATCCACAGCCTCACCC
>DYIB01000013.1 GCA_020723855.1 Uliginosibacterium gangwonense | reverse complement strand
CAGCACGGCGCGTAGCGCAGCGCAGTGGTCCGCCACGTAGAGCCAGTCGCGCACATTCAGGCCGTCGCCATAGACGGGTAGCGGCTTGCCCTCGACGGCATTGAGGATCATCAGGGGAATGAGCTTCTCCGGAAACTGGCGCGGGCCGTAGTTGTTGGAGCAGTTGGTGGTCAGCGTCGGCAGGCCGTAGGTGTGGTGATAGGCGCGCACCAGGTGATCGGAGGCCGCCTTGGAGGCGGAATAGGGGCTGTTGGGCCGGTAGGGGTGCGTCTCCGCGAAGGGCGGATCGCCGGGGCCGAGCGAGCCATACACTTCGTCGGTGGACACGTGCAGGAAGCGGAAGCTCCGGCGCTGCGCACCGTCCAGCGCCGACCAGTAGGTCCGCGCCGCTTCCAGCAGGGTAAATGTGCCGTTGATGTTGGTGCGGATGAAATCCTCGGGGCCGTGGATGGAGCGGTCCACATGGCTTTCCGCGGCGAAGTTGAGGAGGGCGCGCGGCCGGTGCCGGCGCAGCAGCGCCTCGACCAGGACGCGATCGTCGATGTCGCCGCGCACGAAGATGTGGCGCCCGTCCCCGGCCAGGGCCGCCAGGCTTTCGGCATTGCCGGCGTAGGTGAGCTTGTCCAGATTCACCACCGGCTCGCCGGTCTCGCGCAACCAGTCGATGACGAAGTTGGCGCCGATGAAGCCCGCGCCGCCCGTAACCAGTATCACCCGCACCTCCGCCGTGTCCGTGATGGAGCCCGTTATTCTATCAGCCTGGCCAGACGCGGCCCCGTCGCCGGTCGATGACGGTCGACGCTTCCGCGGCTGCGGGTACAATTGCGCGTTCTGCGGCGAAGGCCGCGCTTGCCATCCTCCCATGGACATCGTTCTGCTGCTCAAGGCACTGATCCTCGGCGTGGTCGAAGGCCTGACCGAGTTCCTGCCCATCTCCAGCACCGGCCACCTGATCCTGGTGGGCGACCTGCTGGACTTCAACGACGACAAGGGCAAGATCTTCGAGATCGTCATTCAGACCGGCGCCATCCTCGCCGTGATCTGGGAATACCGGCACAAGATAGCCGAAGTGATCCAGGGGCTGCCCTCGCAGCGCAAGGCGCAGCGCTTCGTCCTCAACCTGGCCATCGCCTTCGTGCCCCTGGCGGTGCTGGGTCTGGCGTTCGGCAAGGCGATCAAGGCACACTTGTTCCAGCCGGTGCCCGTCGCCCTGGCCTTCATCATCGGCGCCCTGGTGATCCTGTGGGCCGAGAGGCGCCAGCACCGCATCCGCGTGGAAAGCGTGGACGATCTCACCTGGCTCGACGCGGTCAAGCTGGGCGTCGCCCAGGCCTTCGCCCTCATCCCGGGCACCTCCCGCTCCGGCGCCACCATCATCGGCGGCCTGCTGTTCGGCCTATCGCGGCGCACGGCCACCGAGTTCTCCTTCTTCCTGGCGATTCCCACCCTGCTCATCGCCAGCGCCTACCAGCTCTACAAGGAGCGCGCGCTGCTCTCCGCCGACGACATCGGCATGTTCGCGGTGGGCCTGGTGGCGGCCTTCGTGTCGGCCTTCCTGTGCGTACGCTGGCTGCTGCGCTACATCAGCAGCCACGACTTCACGGTGTTCGCCTGGTATCGCATCGCCTTCGGCATCATCGTCATCGCCACCTGGCAACTGGGCATCGTGGAGTGGACGGCCCCATGATCCTCTACCTGCACGGCTTCCGCAGTTCCCACGCCTCGGTCAAGGCGCGTCAGCTCCACGCCCATATGCAGGCACTGGGCCTGGGCCATTTGTTCCGCTGCCCGCAATTGCCGCCGTCGCCGCGCGCCGCCGTCGCCCTGGCCGAGGAGAGCATCGTCGCGAGCCGGACGCCGGTGACCGTGGTCGGCAGCTCCCTGGGCGGCTACTACGCCACCTGGCTGGCCGAGGCCCACGGGCTCAAGGCGGTGCTGGTCAATCCCGCAGTGGTCGCCCACCTGTCGCTGCGCGACTACGTGGGCCCGACCACCAACCTCTATACCGGAGAGAGCTTCGAGTTCAAGCCCGATTACATCGACGAGCTGCGCGCCCTGGAGGTGCCGCGCCTGTCCGTGCCGGAGAACTTCTTCCTGCTGGTGGAGACCGGCGACGAGCTGCTCGACTACCGCCAGGCCGTGGCCAAGTACGCGGGCGCGCGCCAGGTGGTGATCGAGGGCGGCGACCACAGCTTCCGCCACTGGGGCGAGTATCTGGATGCGATCCTGGCATTCGCCGGACTGGAGGGAGGCAGGCCATGAGCGGCTTTGATCCGGCCCGCTTCAAGCAGCTGGAGCGGACCGGCTACAACCTCATCGCCGGCCGCTACGCCGAGGGCGCCCGGGCGCGGGAAGCGCTCAGCCGGGCGCTGCTGGAGTGGGCCGACCTCGCCCCGGGCCAGCGCCTGCTGGATGTGGCCAGCGGGCCCGGCCTGCTGGCGCGCCTGGCGGCCGAGCGCCTGGGCGGCGGCGTGGCGGTGGCGAGCGACATCGCCGAGGTCCTGCTGGCGGAAGGCCGCAGGCTGTGCGCCGCCGACGCCCGTCCGCCCGCCTTCGCCGCCGCCGACGCGGAGCGCCTGCCCTTTGCCGATGCGCGTTTCGATCGGGTGCTGTGCGGCCTCGGCCTCATGTTCTTTCCCCACGCCGAGGCCGCCCTGCGGGAAGCGCGGCGCGTGCTGGTGCCCGGCGGCGTGCTGGCCCTGTCGGTATGGGGCGAGGAGGCGCAAGCGCCCCTGGTGGCTTGCGCGCTGGCTTGCCTGCGCCGGGTGCTGCCGCCCGCCAAGGTGGAACGACCCTCGGTATTCCGCTTCGGCCGCCCCGTCGAGCTGCGCTCGCTGCTGGAGCAGGCCGGGTTCACTGGCGTAGTGGTGCAGCCGTGCCGGCTGGAGAGCGCCTTCCCCAGCGCGGCCGCCTACTGGCAGGCCTTCCTCGATCTGGCCGGGGGAGCGGCCGGCGCCCTGGCGCGGCTGCCCCAGGAGCTGAGCCAGCGCCTGCCGCAGGAAGTGGCCCAGGAACTGACGCCGTTCCGCGCCGCCGACGGCTACCGCCTGGACAGCCTGGTATGGCTGGCCCGCGCCACGGGGTAGGTCGGGCTAAAGCCCGACCTGCGGCCCTTGGGTATAATGCGCGCTTCTTCCCCGAGTTCCTTCCATCCCCTTCTTCCATGAACGTCCTGTTTGAGGAGGACGGCGCCTTCAAGGCCGGCGTCGTGCTTGCCGACAACAACACCTCGCTCCAGGTCGAACTGCCCAGCGGCAAGCGTTCCAAGGTGAAAGCCGCCAACCTGCTGCTGCGCTTCGCCGAGCCGGACTGCGCCCGGTTGCTGGACGCGGCGGAAGCCGAGGCCGAGGGCATCGATCCGGACTTCCTGTGGCAGGTGTGCGGCGACGAGGAATTCGGTTTCAACGATCTGGCCCAGGAATACTTCGGCCGCCCGCCCTCGCCGGTGGAAGCCACGGCCATCCTGCTGCGGCTGCATGGGGCACCCATCTACTTCCACCGCAAGGGCCGGGGCCGCTTCCGCAAGGCGCCGCCCGAGATTCTCCGGGCGGCCCTGGCCGGGCTGGAGAAGAAGCGCCAGCAGGCGGCGGCCATCGAGCGCATGGCCGAGGAGCTGAAGAACTCCCGCCTGCCCGCGGAACTGGCGCCCCTGGTGGCTGAGCTGCTGTACAGGCCGGACCGCAACAAGCCCGAGACCAAGGCCCTGGAAGCGGCCTGCGCCGCCACCGGGCTGTCGGCCCCGCATCTGCTCGCCCGCTGCGGCGCCGTGCCCTCGTCCCACGACTACCACTTCAACCGCTTCACCTACGAGCATTTCCCGCGGGGCACGGGCTTCGGCGCCTTCGCACCGGCCACGCTGCCCGACGACCTGGCCTATGCGGAAGTGCAGGCCTTCAGCATCGACGACGCCACCACCACGGAAATCGACGATGCCTTCTCCGTCACGCCGCGCTCCGGCGGCGGCTGGCGCATCGGCATCCACATCGCCGCGCCGGGGCTGGGCTTCGGCCCGGGCTCGGAGCTGGACCTGATCGCGCGCCATCGTCTGTCCACGGTCTATATGCCCGGCCGCAAGATCACCATGCTGCCCGACGAAGTGGTGGACGCCTTCACCCTGTGCGCCGGCCGCGACACGCCCGCCCTGTCCCTGTACGTGGACGTGGCCGCGGACTTCTCCATCCGGGGCACAGCAACGGAGATCGAGCATGTGCCGGTGGTCGCCAACCTGCGCCACCACGACGTGGAGCCGGTGTTCAACGAGGACACCCTGGCCCGGGGCGGCTCCGATTTCCCCTTCAGGGAGGAGCTGACCCTGCTGTGGCGGTTCGCCAACGTGCTGGAGGCGGGGCGGGGCAAGCCGTCAGCCAATCAGAACTTCAGCGACTTCAGCTTCTACGTGGACTGGAGCGTGCCCGAGGGGCGCGTCACCATCGTCGAGCGCAAGCGCGGCTCGCCCCTGGACAAGCTGGTGGCGGAGCTGATGATCCTGGCCAACTCCACCTGGGGCAAGCTCCTGGCGGAGCGGCGCGTGGCGGCCATCTACCGCACCCAGGCCGCAGGCAAGGTGCGCATGACCACCGCCGCCCTGCCCCACGAAGGCCTGGGGGTGGATTGCTACGCCTGGTCCAGCTCGCCCCTGCGGCGCTACGTGGACCTGGTCAACCAATGGCAGCTCATTGCCCTGCTGCGGCAGGATACGCCGCCCTTCAGTGCCCGCTCGGAAATGCTGCTGTCGGCCCTGCGCGATTTCGAGCTGGCCCATGCCGCCTACAACGAGTTCCAGCGCCAGATGGAGCGTTACTGGTGCCTGCGCTGGGTACTCCAGGACGCGGCACAGCAGCATTCCGCGCGCGTGGTGCGGGAGAGCCTGGTACGGCTGGAGGCGGTGCCCCTGTTCCTGCGCTGCCCCTCCCTACCCCCTTGCGAGCCGGGAACGCGGGTGGCGGTGCACCTGTCGGAAATCGATTTGCTGGAACTGGAAGCCGCCTGCCGTTACCTGGGCCCCCTGCCGGCCGCACCCGGCGCACAGCTTGAGGAACAAAATCTGACCGGAAACAAATAGTTGATGACGCTTTCCTAGATTGGTTCTAGAATTGCCGTTCATGCTCAGCAACTTCTTTCCCGCGCGCCCGGCGCGGCCCTTGTGGCCGGCGCGCCTCGTCACGGCTGGTCTGGCGAGGCCGCGCGGGCCCAACGCAACCTTCAAGTTTGCGCTGGCAGCCTCGATTGCCCTGCATGCCCTCGTCCTGGCGACCCATTTCAGCTTTCCAGACAGTTCGCGCAAGACGCAGAAGGACAACCAGCTCGAAGTCGTGCTGGTCAACGCCAAGAGCGCGCACAAGCCGGTGGATGCCCAGGCGAAGGCCCAGGCCAATCTGGACGGGGGTGGCAACACCGACGACAACCGGCGCGCCAAGACGCCCCTGCCCGCCTCGCGCGAGGCCCGGCACGGAGCCGACCTGGCGGAAGCCCAGCGCCGCGTGCGCGAGCTGGAAACCCAGCAGCGCAAGCTGCTGGCCCAGGCCAAGAGCGCGCGCTCGGTCCAGGCCGACCCCCGGGCGGCGGAAAGACAGCCCGAGCCCCAACCGCAAGTCTCCGGCGCCGACCTGGCGCAGACCGCCCTGGCCATCGCGCGTATGGAGGCGCAGATCGAGCGCAGCGTCGAGGAATACAACAAGCGCCCGCGCAAGAAGTTCATCGGCGCGCGCACCGAGGAGTTCCGCTTCGCCCAGTATGTGGAGGACTGGCGCCAGAAGGTGGAGCGGGTGGGCAATCTCAACTATCCCCAGGCGGCCCGCGGCAAGCTCTACGGCAGCCTGCTGCTGTCGGTGATCATCCGCGCCGACGGCAGCGTGCAGGAAGTCCAGGTGGACCGCTCATCGGGCCACCGGGTGCTGGACGACGCGGCGCGGCGCATCGTCCAACTGGCCGCGCCCTTCGCCCCTTTCCCGCCCGACATCCGCCGGGATTTCGAGCTGATAGAGATCACCCGCACCTGGACGTTCACCAACGCCGATCGCTTGAAATCGGACTGAAGCGCCCGTCACCCGTCGCTCGTACCCACAAATGACCGACCATTATGCCGTCATCGGCAACCCCGTCAGCCACTCCAGGTCGCCCCAGATCCACGCCGCCTTCGCCCGCGCCACCGGCCAGGACTTGAGCTACGAGGCGCTGCTGGCGCCCCTGGACGGCTTCGCCGCGACGGTGCGGGAGTTCGCCGACCGGGGCGGACGAGGCGCCAACGTCACCGTGCCCTTCAAGCAGGAGGCCTACGTTCTGGCTACGCGGCGCTCGGCGCGGGCCCAGGCCGCCGGGGCGGTCAATGTCCTGGTCTTCGACGGCGGCGAGATTTTCGGCGACAACACCGACGGCGCCGGCCTGGTCATCGACCTGCGGCACAACCTGGGCTTCACCCTGGCGGGCAGCCGCATCCTGCTGCTGGGCGCCGGCGGCGCCGCCCGCGGGGCGCTACTGCCCCTGCTGGAGGCACGGCCGGCGGCCGTAACCATCGCCAACCGCACCGCCGCCAAGGCGCAAGCGCTGGCCCGGGAGTTCGCCGCCCGCGCCGGGACAACGCCCCTGGACGGCTGCGGCTTCGCCACCCTGGCGGGCCGCCGCTTCGACCTGGTGATCAACGCCACCGCCGCCAGCCTGGCGCATGAAGCGCCCGCCCTGCCGCCGGGCCTGTACGCGCCCGGCAGCCTGGCCTACGACATGATGTACGGTAAGGGCGAAACGCCCTTTCTGCGCGAGGCGCGCGCCGGGGGGGCGGCGCGCACCGCGGACGGCCTGGGCATGCTGGTGGAGCAGGCGGCCGAATCCTTCCTCATCTGGCGCGGCGTGCGACCGCCCACGGCGGCCGTGCTGGCACGACTGCGCGCCTCATGAAAATGGCATGGAAATGGGCCGTGCGCCTGGCGGCCGCACTGGTCCTGCTGCTCATCGCCCTGCAGGCCTGGTACCTCCTGTGGATCGTATGGTGGAAGTTCTTCGATCCGGCCAGCACCAGCTTCATGGCGCTGCGCCTGGACGAGCTGCGGCAGAAGAACCCCGCCGCCGAGCTGAAACACCAGTGGGTGCCTTACGAGCGCATCTCCGTGCATCTCAAGCGCGCGGTCATCGCCGCCGAGGACGCCAAGTTCCCCGACCACGAAGGCTTTGACTGGGAAGGCATCCAGAAGGCCCTGGAGAAGAACCAGCGCAAGGGCAGGGTGGTGGCGGGCGGCTCCACCATCTCCCAGCAGCTCGCCAAGAACCTGTTCCTGTCCGCCGCCAGGACGCCCTGGCGCAAGGCCCAGGAGGTGGTCATCACGCTGATGCTGGAAGCGGTGCTGGACAAGCGCCGCATCCTGGAGATCTACCTCAACGTGGTGGAATGGGGCAACGGCATCTTCGGCGCCGAAGCCGCGGCGCGGCGCTACTACGGCCTCTCCGCCGCGCAACTCGGCCCCGAGCAGGCGGCGCGCCTGGCGGTGATGCTGCCGGCGCCGCGCCGTTTCGAGCGTATGCCCGACTCGCCCTATCTCGCCCGGCGCAGCCAGATCATCCGGGCGCGCATGAACACGGTGCAAGTGCCGTAAGTATTCGTCGCTTCGCCCGGGCAAATTACTTACAATCGCGCTTTCGCTCACTCCCCACGCATCGGGCCATGGCCGAACCCGAGGACCTCCAGCACAAAGAAGACGTGCAACACCACCTGCGGGAGGTGCAGCAGCTTCTGTCGCGCCACAAGCTGGTGGAAAACCTGGTGCACCGCCAGGAGATGCCGCGCCACGAGCTGGTGGAGGATCTGGTCCACAAGCAGCACGTGGCCGAGCTGCGCAAGAAGCTCGATTCGCTTCATCCCGCCGACATCGCTTACATCCTGGAAGCGCTGCCGCTGGACGAGCGCCTGTTCGTGTGGGACCTGGTCAAGGCCGAGCGCGACGGCGAGATCCTGCTGGAAGTGTCCGACGCGGTGCGCGAGTCCCTCATCGAGGCGATGGACCCCCAGGAGCTGGTCGCCGCCACCGGGCAGCTCGACACCGACGAGATCGCCGACCTCGCCCCGGACCTGCCGCGGGACGTCATGGCGGACGTGTTCCGGTCGCTCTCGGTGGAGGAGCGCGAGCAGTTGCGCGCCGCCATGTCCTACCCGGAGGACTCGGTCGGCGCGCTGATGGACTTCGACATGGTCACGGTGCGCGAGGACGTGACCCTGGAGGTGGTGCTGCGCTACCTGCGCCGTTTCGACGAACTGCCCGACCACACCGACCAGTTGTTCGTGGTAGACCGGGACGACACGCTGCGCGGCGTGCTGCCCTTGAACCGCCTGCTGGTCACCGACCCGGACGAGACGGTGTTCAACATCATGGTCGGCGACACCCTGGCCCTGCACCCGGACGACAAGGCCGAGACGGCGGCCCAGGCCTTCGAGCGCTACGACCTGGTGTCGGCGCCGGTGGTGGACGCCGACAACAAACTGGTGGGCCGCGTCACGGTGGCCGCGGTCATGGACTTCATCCGCGAGAAGAGGGAAACGGAGCTGCTGTCCCAGGCCGGCTTGCGCGAGGAGGAAGACATTTTCGCCTCGGTATGGGACTCGGTGAAGAACCGCTGGTCCTGGCTGGCCATCAACCTGGTCACCGCCTTCGTCGCCTCGCGCGTGATCGGCGCCTTCGAGGGATCGATCGAAAAACTGGTGGCGCTGGCGGCGCTGATGCCCATCGTCGCCGGCATGGGCGGCAACTCGGGCAACCAGACCATCACCATGATCGTGCGCGCCATCGCCCTGGGCCAAGTGGCGCCGGAGAGCGCGCGTAAGCTGTTCCGCAAGGAGATCGGCGTGGCTGCGGTGAACGGCCTGCTGTGGGGCGGCCTGCTGGGGCTGGTGACCTGGTGGCTCTACCGCAGCATCCCCCTGGGCCTGGTGATGACCGGCGCCATGACCCTCAACCTCATGCTCGCCGCGACGGTAGGCGTGGCCGTGCCCATGACCATGTACAAGCTGGGCCGCGACCCGGCCCTGGGCTCCAGCGTCATGATCACCGCCGTCACCGACTCGGGCGGCTTCTTCATCTTCCTCGGCCTAGCTACCCTGTTCCTGCTGTAGCCCGCGTAAGAAAGCCCGACAGGTCTCCCTGCCGGGCTTCCTGGACGCCAAAGGAGGGCGGTAGCAGCTCCGGTGTAAAGGAATCCGACTTCGCGGCCGGCGATCAATCCGCCCTTTTCCTGATCCCGGCCGCGTCGGCTACCGCTTCGGTCATCCGGCGCGCCGCGACCCATTGCGACTTGAGCGCATAATCGAACAAGGCCAGACGATCGCTCATCCACTGGCCGACGACCGTGGCCGGGTCGCTCGGCGACAGTTCCAGTTGGCCCTCGGCCTCGCCAGCCTGAAGCACCACGTCCATGCCGGCGCGGCGGGCGATGCGCATGATCGACTGGTTTTCCGCCAGGCAATGCATGAATAGCCGGGCGATACCATGAGTGCGCGCATAGGTGGCGCAGCGCTCGAACAGGGCGCTGCCTATGCCGCGTCCGCGATGGCCCGGCAGCACGCTGACGCCGAACTCGGCCGCCTCCCCCAGCACTCCGAGATGGGCTACGCCCAGCAGTTCCAGGTCTTCGTCCACCACCCCGAACACGGCGTCGCGTCCGAAGTCGATGGCATCCACATAGGCCAGCAGCGCCGCCTCGGACAGTATCCGCCCGAAGCGCAGGCGCAAGTCGTCCGGCGGCAGGGCCAGGAAATGCCGGCGCAGGGCGGGCAGGTGGACGCGCGTGAGCTGCAGCACCGGGATGGGTTTCATGCCCTTACCTGCCGCCGGCAAACACCCGCTCGGCCGCCGCGCAGGTCGCCTCGATGTCCGCCGGCGTATGGGCCGCCGAGACGAAACCCGCCTCGAACGCGGAAGGGGCGAAATAAATACCCTGCTCCAGCATGGCGTGAAAGAAACGGTTGAAGGCATCCTTGTCGCACTCCATCACTTCCGCATAGGTGGCGGGCGGGGTGGAGCGGAAATACAGGCCGAACATGCCCCCCACGGCCTGGGCGCTGAAGGCGACGCCGTGCTTGCTGGCCGCGGCGGCGAGGCCGTCGGTCAGTTGGCGCGTGCGGCTCCCGAGCTGCTCGTAGAACCCGGGCTGGCACACCAGCTTCAGCGTGGCGAGCCCCGCCGCCACGGCCACCGGGCTGCCCGACAGGGTGCCCGCCTGGTATACCGGCCCCAAGGGAGCGATTCTCTCCATGATATCGCGCCGCCCGCCGAAAGCGCCCACCGGCATGCCGCCGCCGATGACCTTGCCCAGGGTGGTCAGGTCCGGGGTGATGCCGTACAGCCCCTGGGCGCCCTGCAGCCCCACGCGGAAGCCGGTCATCACTTCGTCGAAGATCAGCACGCTGCCATATTCCGTGCACAGGCGGCGCAGCGCCTGGAGGAACTCGGGCCGCGGTGCGATCAGGTTCATGTTGCCCACCACGGGCTCGACGATGACCGCGGCGATGCGTTCGCCCAGCCGGCGGAAAGTGTCTTCCAGCCGCCCCACGTCGTTGTAGTCCAGCACCAGGGTGTGGCGGGCGAAATCCGCCGGCACGCCGCCCGAGGAGGGATTGCCGAAAGTCAGTGCCCCGGAGCCCGCCTTCACCAGCAGGCTGTCGGCGTGGCCGTGGTAGCAGCCCTCGAACTTGACAATGGCGTCGCGCCCGGTGAAGCCGCGCGCCAGGCGGATGGCACTCATGGTGGCCTCGGTGCCGGAGCTGACCAGGCGCACCATCTCCAGGCTGGGCAAAAGGCGCGTGAGCAGTTCGGCGATCTCCACCTCGGCTTCCGTGGGCGCGCCGAAGCTCAAGCCGCGCGCCGCCGCCGCCTGCACCGCCCGTACCACCTCCGGATGGGCGTGGCCCAGCACCAGGGGGCCCCAGGAGCCGACGTAGTCGATGTACTCCTTGCCGTCGGCATCGGTCAGCCGGGAACCGCTGCCCGAGACGAAGAAGCGGGGCGTGCCGCCCACGGAGCGGAAGGCGCGCACCGGCGAGTTCACGCCGCCCGGGATGAAGCGCTGGGCTTTCTGGAACAGGGATTCGTTTCGCGTAGTCATGGCTGCTTGCAGGAAAGGTTCGCCGCGCACCGGCGGCGCAGGGATAAAACCGGCATTTTCCCAGAATTCGCCGGGCGGGGCGTCAGTCCCGGAACAGTCGCCCGTACGCCTCCACGCGGGCCTGGATGTCCGGCGCCGCGAACAGATCGCTGATCACCGCCAGCATGCCGGCCCCCGCGGCCAAGGCCAGGGGCGCGTTCTCCAGGGTGATGCCGCCGATGGCCGCCACCGGCAGGCCCAGCTCCCGCCTGGCGCGGCCCAGCAGTTCGAGGGGGGCGCGCACCGCCTGGGGCTTGGTGGCGGAAGCGAACACGCTACCGAAAGCCACGTAGTCGGCGCCGAGCCGTGCCGCCTCGCGCGCCCGCTCGAACTCGGCATAGCAGGAAATGCCCAGCAGCTTGTCGCCCAGCGCCGCGCGCGCCGCAGCCGGATCACCGTCCGCGCGCCCCAGATGGGCGCCGTCGGCATCGATTTCCAGCGCCAGGCGCCAGTCGTCGTTCACGATCAGGCGGGCGCCGTAACGGCGACACAGGGCGAGAAGCGCGCCCGCCTGGCTGCGCCTGGCGGCCGCATCCGCTTCCTTGTTGCGGTACTGGACAAGACGAACCCCACCGGCGAGGGCCTGCTCCACCCGGGCGAGCAGCCCGTCGGTATCCGCACCGTCGGGGGTGAGGGCGTAAAGGCCCCTAAGGATTGCCGCCATCCTCGGGTTCCCGGGCCCAGAAGAAGCGGTCCGGAATGTACTGGCCCATGCCCGGACGAAAGCCGTTGGCCAGCGCCTGCCAGGTGTAGTCCTGGGCATCGCGCACGGCGTCGGCGATATCCAGGCCGTTGGCGAGATTGGCCGCAATGGCGGACGCCAGGGTGCAGCCCGAGCCGTGATAGCTGCCCGGCAGGCGCTCCCAACTGTCGGAGCGCAGGACACCGCGCTCGCCGTAGAGGATATTGATGACCTGGGGCGTATGCTCGTGGGTGCCAGTGATCAGCACGAACTCGGCGCCGGCGCCGACGAGGCGGCGCGCGCACTCGGCCAGGTCCGCATCGTCGTCCTCGTCGCTCTCGTCCAGGGCCAGGCGCCGCGCCTCCAGGCTGTTGGGGGTGAGAATGGTGGTCTGTGGCAGAAGCAGCTCGCGCAGCGCGCTGATCATGTCCTCGGACGCCAGCTCGTCGCCGCGGCCGGAGGCAAGGACCGGGTCGAGCACCAGGGGCACGTCGGGATAGTCGGATACGATCTCGGCAATGGCGGCGATGTTCTCGACGCTGCCCAGCATGCCCAGCTTGAACGCGGCCACGGGCATGTCCTCCAGGAGGACCCGCGCCTGATCCGCCACCAGATCCGCCTCCATCGGCACCACGTCCTCGACGCCCGCCGAATCCTGCACCGTGATGGCCGTGACCACCGACAGGGCATGGCAGCCCATGCTCGACAAGGTCATGATGTCCGCCTGGATGCCGGCGCCGCCCGAAGGGTCGGATGCGGCGAAAGTGAGCACAATGGGCGGCACGAGGTCCTGGGGATCGGACGGCATGGAGTTTGGCGTAAGGTGGGGTGATTCGGTAATATCGGCAGCCATTCTAACCGAAAAAGGCATCCCCCCCATGGCTGCCAACCCCAACGCCGACTACCGTACCTATATGTGCCTCATCTGCGGTTTCATCTACGACGAGGCCGCCGGTATTCCCGCCGAGGGTATCCCGCCCGGTACCCGCTGGGACGACCTCCCTCCCAACTGGACCTGCCCGGAATGCGGCGCGCGCAAGGAAGACTTCGAAATGGTGGAAATCTGAACCGGTCCGCCGGGACATTCCCGGAAGTGGAAAATGATGCGTGGTCTTGTCAAGACCGCCGTGCTAAATTGCGTCCCTCTCCCGGTCGGCTGCGCCCAGACTTGATCTAAAATCTAAAAAAAATTCGCTTGCGCTTGATTTGCTGTATATTTATGTTGCCGGTATCAAGGGCAGGATGATGCTTGCAAGCATATCCGGGCGATGTTTGGCGGGGACCGGCTCAAGGAGGAGGGTATCCGCAAGTGGCAGAAGGAGCGAGTCTCAACGGTGTCAAGGTGATGGTGATTGACGACAGCAACACCATCCGCCGCAGCGCCGAGATTTTCCTGGTCCAGGCCGGCTGCCAGGTGGTACTGGCGGAAGACGGTTTCGACGCCCTCGCCAAGATCGCCGATCACCATCCCGACATCATTTTTTGCGACATCATGATGCCGCGCCTGGATGGCTATCAGACCTGCGCGCTGCTCAAGAAGAATGCCCGTTTCGGCACCACGCCGGTGATCATGCTGTCCTCCAGGGACGGGCTGTTCGACCGGGCGCGGGGCCGCATGGTCGGGTCCGACGAGTATCTGACCAAGCCTTTTACCAAAGACAGTTTGCTCAAAGCGGTTGCGGCGCATGTGACGCAGCGTGTGTCGTAGCGTATTTTCCAGAGGGTGATGGAATGCCAGTGAAGAAAGTTCTCGTAGTCGACGACTCCCCCACCGAGCGCCTGGCGCTGTTCGAAATGCTCACCAAGGCGGGCTACAGCGTGGTCATGGCCGAGAGCGGCGAGGAAGCCCTGGCCAAGGCCAAATCGGAGATGCCCGACGTGATCCTCATGGACGTCGTCATGCCCGGCATGAACGGCTACCAGGCCACGCGCACGCTGACGCGCGAGGACGCCACCAAGCACATCCCGGTCATCATGTGCACCTCCAAGGGCCAGGAGACCGACCGCATCTGGGGCATGCGCCAGGGTGCCAACGACTACCTGGTCAAGCCCATCGATGCCAAACAACTGATCGACAAGATCGCCTCCCTCGGCTGAGGATGGCGGCTCACGGCCATGGCGCGCAAGATCAGCCTGCGGGAATTCCAGGAGAACCTGGTCAAGCGCCTGACCAGCGCCCAGCGCGGCGAGACCGCCAACGCGCTGCTCGGCGTGCAGGCCGGCCGCGAGCTCTGGCTGCTCGACCTGGCCGATTCCGGCGAGATCGTGCCCCTGCCGCACCTGACGACCGTGCCTTTGACCAGGAGCTGGTTCTGCGGCGTGGCCAACATCCGCGGCACGCTCTATTCCGTGGTCGATTTCTCGGCCTTCCAGGGGGGCGAGGCGACCCCCCAAAATGCCGAAAGCCGCCTGCTCATCGTCAACAGCCGCCACGGCATCAACAGCGCTCTGCTGGTGAGCCGCACCCTGGGGCTGCGCAATATGGAGCAACTGCGCCCGTGCGCGGCGACGAAAGACACGCGTCCCTGGGTGGGCCGGGAATACGAGGATGCCCAGGGGCGGCGTTGGAAAAAACTCGACTTGCGACATCTCATCACCCAGCCGGAGTTCCTCGAAATCGGTGTATGAAGGACGACGCAAGCGCCCGCGAGAGTGCAATCTAGTGCGGAGAACATGACATGGCCTTCAATCTCAAACTCCCTGCCCTGAAGAAAGACAAGGCCGGCCAGGCGGCCGAGTCCAAGGCGAGCCAGGGCACCATCATGGACAGCCTGCAGGCGGCGGCCGCCAGAAGCATGCGCGCCCGGCTGCCCCTGATCGGCGACCGCACGGTCAGCCAGCAACTGCAGATCCTGGGCATCCTGTTCGGCTTCTTCCTGGTGATGGCCGCCTTCTTCGCCTGGATCGACAACCGCACCGCCACCCACGGCGCCGCCTACGCCTCCGCCGTCGGCCAGATGCGCATGCTGTCCCAGCGCATCGCCAAGTCGGCCCAACTGGCCCTGCAGGGCAATGGCGCCGCCTTCCGCGAACTCCAGGACAGCCGGGACAACTTCTCATCGCTGCTGGAACGGGTCAGCAAGGGCGGCACCATCGACGAGATCGCCGTACCGCCGGCGCCGGACGCGGTGCAGCCCGCCCTGCAGGCGCTGACCCAGGCGTGGGAACCGAACGAGAAGAACGCCAGCCAGGTGCTGGCCCAGGAAAAGAACCTGGTCACCCTGGGCAAATCGGTGGCCACCATCAACGCCAAGAACCCGCAACTGCTGGAGCTCTCGGAACAGGTCGCCGCCCTCAAGCTGCAGACGGGCGCAGCGCCGCGCGAGATCGCCGCCGCCAACCAACTGGTGATGCTGACCCAGCGCCTGGCCAAGAACGCCAACGCCCTGCTGGTCGCCGACGCCATCGATCCGGAAGTGGCCTTCCTGCTGGGCAAGGACACCAACACTTTCCGCGACGTGCTGGCGGCCCTGACCAAGGGCTCGGAAGCCATGCGCATCGCCGCCGCAGGCGACCCGGAGACCAAGGAGAAGCTGGTCGAGCTGGAAGGCGCCTTCAAGGAGTACCAGGAGGCGGTGTCCGGGATTCTCGGCAACATGCAGCGCCTGGTGCAGGCGAAGCAGGCGGGCAGCCGCATCTTCAAGGACAGCGGCAACCTGCTGGAGAAGACCGACGGCCTGGCCAGCGCCTTCGCCGGCGAACTGGCGGGCCGCACGGTCACCGGCTGGATCATCGGCATCTCGTCGCTGCTGTCCCTGGGCTTCCTGCTGCTCCTGAACAAGGTGTACAACGACGACGCCACCGCGCGCCGCGAACAGGCGGAACGGGAGCGCCAGGAGGCGGAGGCCTCGAAGAACGCCACCCAGGAGGCCATTCTGCGGCTGATGAACGAGATGGGCGACCTGGCCGACGGCGACTTGACCGTACGCGCTACGGTGACGGAAGACATCACGGGCGCCATCGCCGACTCGGTGAACTACACCATCGAGGAACTGGCGGTGCTGGTGCGCCGCATCAACGACGCCGCGACACGCGTGGCGGCCTCCACCGAGGCGGCCCAGAAAACCTCGGAGCAACTCCTCGCCGCCACGGAAAAGCAGTCGCGCGAGATCGAGGAAGCGGGCCAGTCGGTGTTGCAGATGGCCCAGTCCATGAACACCGTGTCGGCTCACGCCATGCAGTCCGCCCAGGTGGCGCGCCAGTCGCTGGACGCCGCCCAGAAGGGTGCCCACGCGGTGGAGAACTCGATCCGCGGCATGAACGAGATCCGCGAGCAGATCCAGGAGACCTCGAAGCGCATCAAACGCCTGGGCGAATCGTCCCAGGAGATCGGCGAGATCGTGGAGCTGATCTCGGAAATTACCGAGCAGACCAACGTGCTGGCCCTGAACGCCGCCATCCAGGCGGCCTCCGCCGGTGAAGCGGGGCGCGGCTTCACGGTGGTGGCGGAAGAAGTACAGCGGCTGGCGGAACGCTCGGCCGAAGCCACGAAGCAGATCGCGGCCATCGTCAAGACCATTCAGACCGATACCCAGGACGCGGTGAGCGCCATGGAAAACTCGACCCGGGGCGTGGTGGAGGGAGCCAGGCTGTCGGACGCCGCCGGCCAGGCGCTGCAGGAAATCTCCTCGGTGTCCACGAACCTCGCCCAGCTCATTGAAGAAATCTCCTCGGCCACCCAGAAACAGGCGGAAGCGGCCACCCGCGTGGCCGAGAACATGGAAGGCATCCTGAAGATCACCAAGCAGACCACGGCCGGCACGAAGGAGACGGCAGTGTCCATCGGTCAGCTCGCCGATCTTGCCGTGGAATTGAAGGGTTCGGTCTCGGGCTTCAAGGTCTGACCCGGGCTGGATGAAGCGGCCATGAGTCAAACCGATCTCGATCTCGGTCCGCTGACCTGGGTCAAGGGAGAAATCGACCTCGCCCTGGTGCGGGCCCTGGAAGCGATCGACAAGTTCGCCGACAACCCGGAGGATTCCTCCCAGCTCAAGTTCGCCCAGACCCATCTGCACCAGGCCCATGGCGCCCTCTCGATCGTCGGCCTGGACGGCGTCACCCAGTTCTCGGAGGCCGTGGAGCAGTTGCTGGCCGATCTGGAGGGCGGCCGTGTGGTCTTCACGCCCCGGGTGGCGGCGACCGCCCAGCAGGCCCTGGGCGCCGTGCGCCAGTACCTGGACGAGCTGGCCGGCGGCGCGCCCGACCAGCCCCTCAAGTTGCTGCCTGCCTATCGCGAAGTGCAGGCGGCGCGCGGCGTGGAACGGGTGGCCCCGAGCGACCTGTTCTTCCCGGACCTGTCCCTGCGCCCGCCCCGGCGCGATGCCGATCCGCCCTCCTTGCCCGCCGAGGAGGTGGCCAAGCGCCTGCGCGCCGAACGGGCCCGCTTCGAGCGCGGCTTCCTGCGCTGGCTGCGCGATTCCGACGACATGACCGGCGTGCGCGAGATGCGCAACGCCGTGGCCGCCATCGAGGCGACGCAGGCGTTGCCGGCCGCGCGCGCTTTCTGGTGGATCACCGTGGCGCTGCTGGACGCCCTGGCGGAGCGCCAGGTGCCGGTGGATTTCCACGTCAAGAAGCTGTGCGCCCGCATCGACCTGCAAATGCGCCGCCTGCTGGAAGGCTCGCGCACCGTGGCGGAGCGCCTCATGCGCGACGCCCTGTACTTCGTCGCCGTCGCCCGCGGCGGCGGCGAGCAGGTGGCGCGGGTGCAGGCGGTCTACAAGCTTGCCGAGCTGATACCCGCCCAGGCGGCGGTGTCCAACGCGCCCATCAAGCCGGTGCTGCGCGGCATGCGCGAAGGCCTGGCCGCGGCCAAGGAGGCCTGGAACAAGTTCTGCGCCGGCGCCGCCGTCGCCCTGCCCCAGTTTCATGACCAGACCGTGCAGCTCGCCAGCCGTGGCGGCGGCCTGCTCGACGACCATCTCGGCCGCCTGATCGCCGCCATCGCCGAGGCGGCCAACTGGCTGCGCCGCGAACCGCTCAAGCACAACGAGACGGTGGCCATGGAAGTCGCCACCGCCCTGCTGCTGGCCGAGAGCGCCGTGGACAACTACGAGCAACTGGGGGAAGAGTTCGCCGCCCAGTCCCGGGCCCTGGTGGAGCGCCTGTCGGCGCTGGCGCGCGGCGAGTCCCTGCCGGCCATGGAAGCGCCGCTGCTGGACGAGATGTCGCGCCGCGCCCAGGAGCGGCTCCTGATGAGCCAGGTGGCACGCGAGATCCAGAACAACCTGGCCCAGGTCGAACAGGCCCTCGACGCCTTCTTCCGCGACCCGAGCCAGCGCAGCCAGCTCGCCGCCCTGGACGCGCCGGTCCGGCAAATCGAAGGGGCGCTCACCATCATGGGCCAGGACCAGGCGGTCGCCCTCCTGCATGGCTGCGCCGAGCGCATCCGCGGCTTCGCCGCGCCCGAGTATCAGCCCGACCAGCGCGAATTCGAGGACATCGCCCACAAGCTGTCGGGGCTCGGCTTCTTCGTGGACGCCCTGCAGCATGGCCCCGTCGATCTCGACACCGTGCTGCAGCCGGTTCAGCCCAAGGTGCCGGCAGCGCCGGCGGAAGAAGAGGAGAGGACCGAATCCGTCGAGCGGGAACTGGAACGGCAGAGGCGTGAAGCCCAGTCGCTGGTGGAAGCCCTCAAGGACAAGCCCGAGAACGAGCAGTTGCGGGAAGAACTCAAGCAGAATCTGGAAACCATCCGCCAGGATGCCAGCCTGGTGGCCGACGCCCAGTTGGAGCGGCACGCCAAGGCGGCATTGGAAGCCCTGGCGGCGGCCCCGGGCGAGCAGCTCGCGGCCCAGGTGGAACAGGCGGTGTCCGCCGTCAAGCGCGAGCCGGCCCCCGTGGCCGCCCCTTCGGCCGAGACCCTGCGCCTGGCGGAAGCGCCCAGCGAGGAGATCGACGCCGAGCTGCTGGCCATCTTCCTGGAGGAAGCCCGCGAGGTCCTCGCCACCATCGGCGACACCCTGGAGCTGTCCCGCACCCAGCCCCATAACCATGACTATCTGGCCATCATCCGTCGCGGCTTCCATACCCTGAAGGGCAGCGGCCGCATGGTGGGCCTGAGCGAGCTGGGCGAAGCCGCCTGGGGCATCGAACAGGTGATGAACCGCTGGCTGCAACTGGAGCAGGATGCCACGCCCGCCCTGCACGGCCTGATCGCGGAAGCCCACGCGCTGTTCGGCGCCTGGGTGCAGCAGCTCGAGGCGGGCGGCGGCACCCACATGGATGCGAGCGCCCTGATGGCAGCCGTCGAGCCGTTGAAGTCCGGCGCCGCGGCAGCGCCGGCCGCCCCGCCCGCGCCGCCGGCGGAAGAACTCGCTTTCCCGGCACTCGAGATCACCCTGGAACAGCCGGCGGCCGAAACGCCCGAGCAGGAAGAAATCGTACTGCCGGAGCTCGAGCCCCTGGGGGCGGAGCCCGTCGAGACGGACCAGGAGGCGGCGGAAGAGATCGAGATGGTGCTTCCGGAAGAAATGTCCCTGGCGCAAGACGGGGTCGCGGCGGAGGCGTCCGAAGACGTGGTGCGGCTGGGCGACACGACGGTGTCGCGCGCCCTCTATGACATGTATCTCGGTGAGGCGCGCCAGCACCTGACCGCCCTGCGCAACGAGCTCAACTATCTCAAGCTGACCCAGCAGGTGCCGCCGGCGCAGATGGTGCGCGCCGCCCATACCCTGGCCGGGATTTCCGGCACCGTGGGCATCGAGCCGGTCAACCGCCTGGCCCATGCCCTGGAACACACCCTGGACCGGCTCAACCGTGCCGGCCAGGCCTGCAACAGCGAACTGATCGGGCTGCTGGGCAGCGCCTTGTCCACCCTCGACGCCATGGTCGCCGTGGTCGCGGACAGACGTGTGCCCGATGCCGCCGAGGGGCTTGCCAGCGAACTGGACCGGGTGGCGCTGCCGCGCCACGCCGAGCCAGCGCCCGCCCAGGTGGCCGACGTCATCGACCTGGCCCAGTTCATGGAAACCGCCAAAGCGGCACCGGCCGCAGCCGCGCAGCGAGCCGCCGGCCCTGCCGAGGGGCCGCCCCCGGTGCAACAACCGGTCGCCGAGGCGCCGGCGGAATCGCCCGCTCCCGTGGAAACGCCGGCAGAGCCCGTCCCCGAGCCGACGCAGGAAGCGGCAACGCCTGCCGTGAGCGGCAAGGAAGAACACGTGGAGCGGCGCAAGGTCCGGCTGCAGGACGACATCGACGAGCAACTGCTGCCCATCTTCCTGGAGGAGGCCCACGACCTGGTGCGTACCATCGGCGACGAGCTGCGCCAGTGGCGCGCCGCGCCCGACAACGGGGACATCCCCAATGCCATCGCGCGCCTGCTTCACACCCTCAAGGGCAGTGCCCGCATGGCCGGCGCCATGGGCCTGGGGGAACTGGTCCATGCCATGGAAACGCGCGTCGAGCAGGCGGTGGCCGCCAATGCCGTCAGCGCCGCCTTCTTCGACGACTTCGAGGCCTCCTTCGACCGCGCCCAGGTACTGATCGATCAACTGGAACATCCGGCCGCGGCGGAGCAGCCCCAGGAAGCCGTCGCTGCGGGCGCCCCCGCGATGCGCGTTGCGGAAGAAGCGGAGATGGAAACCGCCGCCCAGCGCATGCTGCGGGTACGCGCCGAGCTGGTAGACCGCCTGGTCAACGAGGCCGGCGAGATGAGTATCGCGCGCTCGCGCATCGAAGGCGAGATGCGCACCCTGCGCCAGTCGCTGCTGGAGCTGACGGAGAACGTCATCCGCCTGCGCAATCAGTTGCGCGAGATCGAGATCCAGGCCGAGTCCCAGATGCAGTCCCGGCTGCAGGCGGCCCAGGAGGCCCACGCCGAGTTCGATCCCCTGGAGTTCGACCGCTTCACCCGCTTCCAGGAATTGACGCGCATGATGGCGGAGAGCGTGAATGACGTCACCACCGTCCAGCACAACCTGCTGAAGAACCTGGACCAGGCCGACGCCGCCCTGGTGAGCCAGTCGCGCCTGAACCGCGAGCTGTCCCAGTCGCTCATGAGCGTGCGCATGGTGCCGTTCAACAGCCTGGCCGACCGTCTCTATCGCGTGGTGCGCCAGACGGCCAAGGAACTGGGCAAGAAGGCCAACCTGGACATCCGCGGCGGCCAGATCGAACTGGACCGCTCGGTGCTGGAGAAGATGACCGGGCCTCTGGAGCACTTGCTGCGCAACGCCATCACCCACGGCCTGGAGGAACGCGAACAGCGCCTGGCCCTGGGCAAGCCCGAAATCGGCCAGATCAACCTTGCCCTCACCCAGGAGAGCAACGAAGTGGCCATCGTGCTCTCGGACGACGGCGCCGGGCTGAACTACGAGCGCATCCGCGCCAAGGCCATCGAGCAGGGACTGCTGGCGCAAGACCAGCATGCCGACGCGGCGGCGCTGACCGAGTTCATTTTCCATCCCGGCTTTTCCACGGCCGGCGAGCTGTCGGAGCTCGCCGGCCGCGGCATCGGCATGGACGTGGTGAAGAGCGAAGCGGCCTCCCTGGGCGGACGCATCGAAGTCGTGTCCGAGCCAGGCAAGGGCGCCAGCTTCCGCATTTACCTGCCGCTGACCCTGGCGGTGGCCCAGGCGCTGCTGGTGCGCACCGGCAACCGCACCTACGCCATTCCCTCGGTCATGGTGGACCAGGTGCTCGAGCTCAAGCCGGAGGCGGTGGAGCGCATCCGCACCGAAGGCGCGGCCGAGTGGCTGGGCAACCGCTATCCCTACCACTTCCTGCCGCGGCTGCTGGGCGACTTCCAGTCCATGCCCGAGCCGCAGCGGCGCACCTGGGTGCTGCTGCTGCGCGGCGGTACCCAGCGGGTGGCGGTGCAGGTGGACGAGCTGCGCGGCAACCAGGAAATCGTGGTGAAGAACATCGGGCCGCAACTGGCTCGGGTCATCGGCATCTCCGGCGCCACGGTGCTGGGTGACGGCGAAGTGGTGCTGATCATCAATCCCGTGGCCCTGGCCAGCCGCGAGCTGCGGCACCCTGTCGGGGCGGCCGTTGCCGCCCCGGCCGCCGGGGCGCCAAGCCAGGCCGCGGCGGCTCCGACGGTGATGATCGTGGACGACTCGCTCACGGTGCGCAAGATCACCGGCCGGCTGCTGGCGCGCGAGGGCTACCACGTGCTCACGGCCAAGGACGGCGTCGACGCGCTCGAGCAGATGCTCGACCTGGTGCCGGACGTGCTCCTGGTGGATATCGAAATGCCGCGCATGGACGGCTTCGACCTCACCCGCAACGTGCGCGGCGACGCCCGGCTGAAAGGCGTTCCCATCATCATGATCACTTCGCGTACGGCGGACAAGCACCGCAACTACGCCAAGGAAATCGGGGTCAATCACTACCTGGGCAAGCCCTACCAGGAAGAAGAGCTGCTGGAGCTGATCGCCGGCTATACGCGCAAGGCCGTCACCGCATAACGAGGCGGTTCAACCGTAACAGGCGCGGGGCCACACCCTGCGCCTTTTGCGTTTACGCCGCGGCGGCCAGCGCCTGGTCCAGGTCCGCGGCAAGATCCTGCGCGCTCTCCAGCCCCACCGAGAAGCGCACCAGCGCCGGCGACACGCCCGCCTGCTCGATCTGTTGCGGCGTGAGCGTGCCTTCCCACACGGACGCGGCATGCACCGCCAGGCTTTCCACCCCGCCCAGGCTCACGGCATTGGCGGCGAGTTTCAGGGCGCAGACGAAGCGCCGGGCCGCCTCGTAGCCGCCCTTCACCTCGAAGCTCAGCACGCCGCCATAGCCTTTCATCTGGCGCCTGGCCAACTCGTGCTGGGGATGGCTCTCCAGCCCCGGATAGTGCACCCGGGCGATTTGCGGATGCCGCTCCAGGTGGCGCGCCAGTTCCAGGGCGGTGGCGGACTGCCGCTCCACCCGCAGGGTCAGGGTGCGCAGTCCGCGCAGCATCAGCCAGGCGTTGAACGGGCTGGCACAGGCGCCGAAGACGATGCTGTCCTCCCAGATGCGGTCCACCAGGTCCTTGGGCCCGGCCACCACGCCCGCCACCAGATCGCTATGGCCGCCCAGGTATTTGGTGGCGCTATGCACCACCAGATCGATGCCGAAGTCCCGCGGCCGCTGGTTCACGGGGGAGGCGAAGGTATTGTCGGCGAGAGTGAGGATGCCGCGCGCGCGGGCCCTGGCCGCAACCGCCGCCAGGTCGGTGACGGCCAGGGTCGGGTTGGACGGCGTCTCGACCAGCACCAGCCTGGTCTGCGGCCGCAGGGCGCGCTCGAAGGCGCCGCTGTCGGTCTGGTCCACCCGTGTGGCCTGGATGCCGAAGCGCGGCAGGATCTCGCTCAGCAGCCGGGTGGTGCCCATGTAATGGCTGGTCTGGGCCACCACATGGTCACCGCTTTTGAGCAGAGCCAGCACGGCGGTGCTCACGGCGCCCATGCCGGAGGCGAACAGCAGCGCGGCCTCGGCGTTCTCCAGGCGCGCCAGCACCTGTTCGCAGCGCGCCTGGGTAGGGTTGCCGTAGCGCGCGTAATAGCGCCGGGGACGCGTTCCGGTGGCGATGGCGGCGAACTCGCACGCATCGCGGGCACGATAAGTCGAAGACAGATACAGGGCCGGCGCGATGGCGGAATCGTCTTCCACCCCCGCATCGCCGTGTATCACCAGGGAATCCATGTCCATCTCGTCTTTCTCGATGAGTGGTGCGAGGCACAATCATACCTGCCGGCGGCGCGCCGGGGCAGAAGAAGTTTGGACCTGCCCCGCCGGGGCGCGTACAATGAGTTCGTGACTACCGAACCCGTCAATCTCACCCACCATTTCCTCATCGCCATGCCCAACATGGCGGACCCCAATTTTGCCCGCACCCTCACCTATATCTGCGAGCACAACGAGCAGGGCGCCCTGGGCATCGTGGTGAACCGCCCCTTGGACATGACCCTGGGCATGCTGTTCGAGCGCATCAACCTGCCCCTGGACGCCCCCGGCTTCGCCGCCATGCCCGTCTATTTCGGCGGACCGGTGCAGACCGAGCGGGGATTCGTCCTGCATCGCCCCGTCGGCGACTGGCAGGCCACCCTAACGGTGCACGACGAAGTGGGTCTGACCAGTTCGCGCGACATCCTCCAGGCCGTAGGCAGCGAAGGCGAACCGAGCGAGATCCTGGTGTCCCTGGGCTATGCCGGCTGGGCCGCCGGGCAATTGGAATGGGAAATCTCCCAGAACGCCTGGCTGACGGTGCCGGCCGACCCGTACATCATTTTCCGCCTGCCGCCGGAAGAGCGCCTGCCGGCCGCCATGCAGGCATTGGGTGTCGATTTCGCCCGCCTCTCGGACGTTGCCGGCCACGCTTGAGAGGCAAGTAAGGGGCCGGGGGCCGAGGAGTACAATAACGCCCCGATGAGCGACGCGCCCCACCCTTCCCGCCACCCTGCCGCCGGCCAGACCGGCACCGTGTTGGCGTTCGATTTCGGACTCAAGCGCATCGGGGTGGCCGTGGGCAGCCATCTGTTGCGCCAGGCGCGCGCCCTCACCACCATAGCCGCCGAGGCCAACGAGGCGCGCTTTGCCGCCATCGCGCGCCTCATCGAGGAGTGGCAGCCGGTATTGCTGGTGGTGGGCCTGCCGCTGCACCTGGATGGCGCCGAGCACGAACTCACCGCCCGCTGCCGCCGCTTTGCCAACCAACTGCACGGCCGCTTCGGTCTGCCGGTACAGATGGTGGACGAGCGCCTGAGCTCCAGCGCCGCCGAGGACTCCCTGCGCCAGGCCGGACTCGATTGGCGCAGGCGCAAGGAGAAAGTGGACGCCGTGGCGGCCCAGATCATTTTGCAGAGCTACTTCGATGCCACTGCCTGACGCCGAACAGCTGTGCCGGCAGCTCGCCGAGCAGATCCGCCCCCATATCACGCCGCACGCGGCGCTGGTGGGGATTCACACGGGCGGGGTGTGGATCGCCGAGCGCCTGCACCGCGCCCTCGGCTTGCCGACCCCCCTGGGCACCATCGACCCGGCCTTCTATCGCGACGACTTCCACCGCAGCGGGCTGCATCCGCAATTGCGGCCCTCGGACATCCCTTTCGACGTCGCCGATCGCCCCATCATCATCGTCGACGACGTGCTCTACACCGGACGCACCATCCGCGCCGCCATGAACGAGCTGTTCGACTACGGCCGACCAGCGCGCATCGATCTGGCCGTGCTGGTGGACCGGGGCGGGCGCGAGCTGCCCATCTGCGCGCGCTTCTGCGCCCATGTCATGAATATCCCGCCGGACAAGAACCTGCAACTGGAACAGGACGAACAAGGACTCCTCACCCTGAGAATCATAGATGCATAACCCGCAACTCAACAGGAACGGCGAGCTGCAACACCTGCTGACCATAGAAGGGCTGCCGCGCGACATCATCACCGCCATCCTCGACACCGCGGTGCCGTTCACCGAAGTCGCCGAGCGCGAGGTGAAGAAGCTGCCCCTGCTGCGCGGCAAGTCGGTGTTCAACCTGTTCTTCGAAAGCTCCACGCGCACCCGCACCACCTTCGAGATCGCCGCCAAGCGCCTGTCGGCGGACGTGATCAACCTCAACATCACGACCTCCTCGACCACCAAGGGCGAGACGCTGCTGGACACGATAGACAACCTGTGCGCCATGCAGGCCGACATGTTCGTGGTGCGCCACGCCTCCAGCGGCGCGCCCTACCTCATCGCCCAGCACCTGTCGGCCATCGGCCGCGACGACATCCATGTCATCAACGCCGGCGACGGCCGCCATGCCCATCCGACCCAGGGCCTGCTGGACATGTACACCATCCGCCACTACAAGAAGGACTTCACCGGCCTGACGGTGGCAGTGGTGGGCGACATCCTGCATTCGCGCGTGGCGCGCTCCCAGATCCACGCCCTGACCACGCTGGGCGTTCCGGAAGTGCGTGTCATAGGACCCAAGACGCTGCTGCCGGCGGAGGTGGAGAAGCTGGGCGTGCATGTCTTCCACGACATGCGTGCCGGTCTCAAGGACGTGGACGTGGTGATGATGCTGCGCCTGCAGAACGAACGCATGCAGGGGGCACTACTGCCCTCGCCCCAGGAGTTCTTCAAGTACTACGGCCTCACCCTGGACAAGCTGGAGCTGGCCAAGCCCGACGCCATCGTCATGCACCCGGGCCCCATGAACCGGGGCGTGGAGATCGATTCGGCGGTGGCGGACGGTCCCCATGCGGTCATCCTGCCCCAGGTCACTTTCGGCATCGCCGTGCGCATGGCGGTGATGAGCATTCTGGCGGCGCACTGATGAACATACACATCAAGAACGGCCGGCTGATCGATCCGGCCAACCATATCGACGGGCAGCAGGATGTCTTCATTGTCGAGGGGCGAATTGCCGCCCTGGGCCGGGCGCCGGCCGGCTTCACCGCGGAGCGCACCCTGGACGCCGCCGGCCTGGTCGTGTGCCCCGGGCTGATCGACCTGTCGGCGCGCCTGCGCGAGCCGGGATTCGAATACCGCGCCACCCTGGAGTCGGAACTGGCCGCGGCCGCCGCCGGCGGCGTCACCAGCCTGTCCTGCCCCCCGGACACGGACCCGCCCCTGGACGAGCCGGGCCTGGTGGAAATGCTCAAGCACCGGGCGCGTAGCCTGTCGCGCAGCCATGTCCATCCCATCGGCGCCCTCACCGTGCGCCTGGCGGGCGAGCAGCTCACGGAGATGGCCGAGCTGCGGGAGGCCGGCTGTGTGGCCTTCAGCCAGGCCAATACGCCCATCGCCAATACCGAGGTGCTGCTGCGTGCGCTGCAGTATGCCGCCACCTTCGGCTTCACCGTGTGGCTGCATTCCCGGGACCCCTTCCTCGGCCGCAACGGCGTGGCTCACGACGGCGAGGTGGCCACCCGCCTGGGACTGCCCGGCATCCCCTACAGCGCCGAGACCGTGGCGCTCGCCACCACCCTGCGGCTGGCGCGCGACACGGGCGTGCGCCTGCATGTGGCGCGCATCTCCTGCGCCGACGCCGTGGACATGATCGAGGCGGCACGGCGCGACGGACTGGCGGTGAGCTGCGACGTGTCCATCAACCATTTGCATCTGTCGGAGCGGGACATCGGCTACTTCAGCACCCACGCCAACCTGATTCCGCCCCTGCGCTCCCTGCGCGACCGGGACGTCCTGCGCCAGGCCCTGGCCGACGGCCGTATCGACGCCCTGTGCTCGGACCACACGCCGGTGGACGATGACGCCAAGCAACTGCCCTTCGACGAGGCGGAACCGGGCGCCACCGGGCTGGAGCTGCTGCTGCCCCTGACCCTGAAGTGGGCGCAGGAAATGCGTCTGCCCCTGGAGCGGGCACTGGCGCGCGTCACCTGCGATGCCGCGCGTATCCTGGGGCTAGACGCGGGCACGCTGGCGCCCGGCGCCCCGGCGGACATATGCATCTTCGATCCCCAGGCAGCGCTGCGCGTCACCCGCGACAGCCTGAAGAGCCAGGGCAAGAACACGCCCTTCCTGGGCCATGAGCTGCCGGGCAAGGTGGTCTATACGCTGGTGGACGGGCGCGTGGTGTTCGAGGCGCGCTAGCATCCGGGAGGATCCCCACTTGCGCGGACGCTCCTGCGCACCCATATAAAGGCCGGGTGTGAAAAAGGAGCTAGGCGTCATGAGATGCCATTTGTCGTTTCATCGCATCGGGGAGCCGAGCCGTCCCCGGTTGCAGCAGATCTTCGGCGAGCGGGCGAAAGAATTGGAGCGGCGCCAGTTCTATTTCGACCTGATCGGGTCCCACCTGGACGCCCTCTACGGCTATGTGCAGCGGGAGCTGCTCTAAATGGTCGCACCCACCGCGTCGCTTCCCATGCCCGCGTCCCTGCGGGAAGACATCGCCGAAGCGCTGGGCGCCGCCCACGTCCCCGGCCCGGGCGCATGAGGGAAGGCCCGAGCTTAAGCGCGAACCCGCGCCAAGCGCTCCAGGGCCGCCTCGGTGACCCCCGCCACGCGCAGCCGCTTGCGCCGCGCCGTGGCGCCGCTCACCAGTTCCACCGCGGCGCGAGCGATGCCCAAACGCTCGGCCAGGAAGGCCAGCAGGCAATCGTTGGCCTTGCCGTCCACGGGCGGCGCGGCCAGGCGGATCTTGAGGGCGTCGCCATGCACGCCGGCAACCTCGGTCCTCTTGGCACCGGGCTGCACGTGCACCGTCAGCAGCACCCTGCCTTCCGCCTCGCGCTTGAGCCAGGACGGCGTCACATCAACAGGGGCAGCAGGCCCGTGCGCACCCAGGCGAGCAGCAGCAGCACGATCTGCAGCACCAGCAGCAGCACGATGGGCGACAGGTCCACGTTGGCGATGGGCGGGATCACCCGCTGCAGCGGACGCAGGAAGGGCCGCGCCAGGGCATTGAACAGGGGTGCCACGGGCGAATAGGGATTCACCCAGCTCAGCACGGCGGCAACGATGACGACGCCGATGAGGATGTACATCGAATAGCGGATCAGCTCCAGGAAGCCGATGGCCAGCAGGCCAATGACCGCCAGCAGGGGCCCGCCGCCGAAAGCGTAACCCTTGAGCCAGAAGGCGATGGCGAGATAAAGGCTATGCACGGCCAGAGCCGGCACGAAGCTCGACAGATCCAGCCCCATCAGGCCGGGAATGACGCGCCGCGCCGGCCGCACCAGCCAGTCGGTGACGGCCACCACGAACTGGCCAACCTGATTGCGGAAGGACACGCGCAGCCACTGCATGTAGAAGCGCACCAGCAGCAGGATGACGAAGAAATCGCTGACGGCCTCGAGGATCAGGAGGGCGAGCTGGGCCAGCATGGACTCAATCCTTTCCCAGCAGCTCGCCCAGCTCGCGGCCGCGCGCCTCGGCCGCCTTCACTGCGCGCACGATCGCCTCGCCCACGCCGTCCGCCACCATGGACCGCAGCGCCGCCTCGGTCGTGCCGCCCTTGGAAGTGACGCGGCCGCGCAGCACCGCCGCATCCTCGCTCGCGCCCGCCGCCAGGGCCGCGGCACCGACGAAGGTCTCCAGCGCCAGGGTGCGCGCGTCGGCCTCGCCGAAGCCCAGCTCGCGCGCCGCGCGCTGCAAGGCCTCGATGAAATAGAAAACATAGGCCGGACCGCTGCCCGAGACGGCCGTCACCGCGTCCATCTGTGCCTCGTCGCCGATCCACAGCGTCTTGCCCACCGCCGCCAGCACCCGCTCCGCCTGGCTGCGTCCCGCCGCATCGACCTCCGGCCCGGCGTACAGGCCGGTGATGCCGGCACCGATCAGGGCCGGCGTGTTGGGCATGGTGCGCACGATGCGCCGGTAGCCGCCCGCCCAGCGGGAGATGTCGGCGATGCGCATGCCGGCGGCGACGCTCACCACCAACTGGTCCTTCAGGTGCGGCGCCACCGGCGCCAGCGCGGCGCGCATCTGCTGGGGCTTCACCGCCAGCACCAGTACGTCGCACGTCAGAGCCGTCGCTGTGGGCGAATCGAAGCAGGCCACGCCGAAATCGCGTACCAGGCGCTGGCGATTTTCCGCCTGCAGTTCGATGACCTTGATGTCCGTGCTGGCGAAGCCCTTCTTCAGCAGGCCGCCGGTGAGGGCGGTGGCCATGTTGCCGCCGCCGAGAAAAGTGATCTTCATGTCGTTTGGTTCCTCTACTGGCTGCGCTTGCGGGCGCCGAAGATGGCGGTGCCCACCCGCACGATGGTCGCTCCCTCGAGAATCGCCGCTTCCAGATCGTCCGACATGCCCATCGACAGGGTGTCCAGTTCCAGGCCGCGGGCGTTCAGCGCATCGCGCAGTTCCCGCAGCAGGCGAAAGCGGCTGCGCAACAGCGTAACATCCCGCGTGGGCTCGGGTATGGTCATGAAGCCGCGCAGGCGCAGATGCGGCAGCCGGGCAACGGCGCGCGCCAGCTCGACGGCCTCCTCCGGCTGCACTCCGCCCTTGCTCGCCTCGCCGCTGGTGTTGACCTGAAGGCAGACCTGCAAGGGCGGGCGGCCGGCGCGCGCCGCCGACAAGCGTTCGGCGATCTTCATGCGGTCCACGCTGTGCACCCAGTCGAAGTGCTCGGCCACGGCTCTGGTCTTGTTGCTCTGCAGCGGGCCGATGAAATGCCACTCCAGGCCCAGGTCGGACAGGGCGGCCATCTTTGCCAGCGCCTCCTGCACGTAATTCTCGCCAAAGGCCCGCTGGCCCGCCGCCGCCGCTGCGCGGACGGCGGCCTCGGAAAAAGTCTTGCTGACCGCGAGCAGGCGCACGCTGCCGGGATCCCTGCCCGCCGCCCGCGCAGCGGCGGCTATGCGCTGCCCGACGGCTTGCAAGTCAGCGGAGATTGTTGCCATAATGCCTCGCGAGTATAGCGCAACTCCGTGTTCCTCCTTATCCGTAGCGGTCTCCTACAGCATGGACATCACCGAACTGCTCGCCTTCGCCGTCAAGAACAAGGCCTCGGACCTGCATCTGTCCGCCGGTCTGCCGCCCATGATCCGGGTGCACGGCGACGTGCGGCGCATCAACCTGCCGCCCATGGAACACAAGGACGTACACAGCATGGTGTACGACATCATGAACGACGGCCAGCGCAAGCACTACGAGGAGAACCTGGAATGCGACTTCTCCTTCGCGGTGCCGAATCTTGCACGCTTCCGCGTCAATGCCTTCGTGCAGCATCGCGGCGCCGGCGCAGTGTTCCGCACCATTCCCTCCAAGGTGCTGAGCCTGGAGGAACTCAACGCCCCGAAAATTTTCCAGGAGATCGCCAGCCAGCCGCGTGGCATCGTGCTGGTCACCGGCCCGACGGGCTCGGGCAAGAGCACGACGCTGGCGGCGATGATCAACTACATCAACGAAAACGAATACGGCCACATCCTCACCGTCGAGGACCCGATCGAATTCGTGCACGAGAGCAAGAAATGCCTGATCAACCAGCGCGAAGTCGGGCCCCACACCCTGTCCTTCAACAACGCCCTGCGCGCGGCCCTGCGCGAAGACCCGGACGTGATCCTGGTGGGCGAGATGCGCGACCTGGAAACCATCCGCCTGGCGCTCACGGCGGCGGAGACCGGCCACCTGGTGTTCGGCACCCTGCACACCAGTTCCGCCGCCAAGACGGTAGACCGTATCGTGGACGTGTTCCCGGCGGCCGAGAAGGACATGGTGCGCTCCATGCTGTCGGAATCCCTGCGCGCGGTGATCTCCCAGACGCTGCTCAAGACCAAGGCCGGCGACGGCCGCGTGGCGGCCCACGAGATCATGATCGGCACGCCGGCCATCCGCAACCTGATCCGCGAGAACAAGATCGCCCAGATGTACTCGGCCATCCAGACCGGCCAGAGCGTCGGCATGCAGACCCTGGACCAGTGCCTGGCCGACCTGGTGCGGCGCAACGTGGTGTCGCCCGCCGAGGCGCGCACCAAGGCGCAGAATAAAGACAACTTCGCTGGCTGAGCAATGTGCTCAGCCAGCGAAGTTGCGGCGTAGGCTAACGTGAGCGCAGCGAACGTTAAGCCGCGCAGCGGCGGCCGCAGCCACAATTTCGCTTGCACAGTTGCGGCGTAGGCTAACGTAGGTCGGGCTTCAGCCCGATATTATTGATCCTTACGTAACCATGTGACGAAAGCGAGCCAGATCGAAAATCTCCCCTGTCCCCTCTTTGCCAAAGAGGGGAACCTGCTGCAAACGGCCTTTAGCGGGTTCCTCCCTTTGCAAAGGGAGGACAGGAGGGATTTCAAACGGCGTCACGATATTATGTAATTCTCAATAGGCGGCGCATGGAGACCAACCATGGAACGAGACCAGGCACTCAAATTCATGTACGACCTGCTGCGCCTCATGGTGCAGAAGAAGGGGTCGGACTTGTTCATCACGGCCGGCTTTCCGCCGGCCATCAAGATCGATGGCCGCATCACGCCCCAGTCGAACCAGATCCTCACGCCCCAGCACACGGCCGAGCTGGCGCGCGCCATCATGAACGACAAGCAGGCGGCGGAGTTCGAGGCCAACAAGGAATGCAACTTCGCCATCTCGCCCGCGGGCATCGGCCGCTTCCGCGTCAATGCCTTCGTGCAGCAGGGGCGCATCGGCGTGGTGCTGCGCACCATCAACACCACCATCCCCACCTTCGAGAGCCTGCAACTGCCGCCGGTGCTCAAGGACATCGCCATGACCAAGCGCGGCCTGGTGATCTTCGTGGGCGGCACCGGCACCGGCAAATCCACCTCCCTGGCGGCGATGGTGGACTACCGCAACGAGAACTCCTACGGCCACATCATCACGATCGAAGATCCGATCGAATTCGTGCACGAGCACAAGAAGTGCATCGTCACCCAGCGCGAGGTGGGCGTGGATACGGACTCCTGGGAGACGGCACTGAAGAACACCCTGCGCCAGGCGCCGGACGTGATCCTGATGGGCGAGATCCGCGACCGCGAGACCATGGACCATGCCATCGCCTTCGCCGAAACCGGCCACTTGTGCATGGCCACGCTGCACGCCAACAGCGCCAACCAGGCGCTGGACCGCATCATCAACTTCTTCCCGGAAGACCGGCGCCAGCAGCTCCTGATGGACTTGTCCCTCAACCTGCGCGCCCTGGTGTCCCAGCGCCTGATCCCCATGCGCGACGGCAAGGGGCGGGTGGCGGCCATCGAGATCATGCTCAATTCGCCCCTCATCTCCGACCTCATCTTCAAGGGCGAGGTGCACGAGATCAAGGAGATCATGAAGAAATCGCGCGAGCTGGGCATGCAGACCTTCGACCAGGCCCTGTTCGATCTCTACGAGGCCGGCAAGATCTCCTACGAGGACGCCCTGCGCAACGCCGACTCGGTCAACGACCTGCGCCTGCAGATCAAGCTGCACGGCAAGGAGGCCAAGGACCGGGACCTCACCGCCGGCATCCAGCACCTGGATATCGTCTAGCGCCCCAGTCTCCCTGCCACCATCCGGTACTCGAACAGCCGGCACTCCAGGGCGCCGTTGTAGAGAGGCACACGGCGGCCGGCCTTCAGGCCGATCAGCTTGGCCAGGCGCAGATCGGCGGTGAAGAAGTAGCAGCGCCAGCCGGCATAGCGTTGCTTGAGCACGTCGCCCAGGCGCGGATAGAACTCGGCCAGGGCCTGCTGGTCGGCAAGGCGCACGCCGTAGGGCGGATTGGCCACCAGCACCCCCGGCGGCGCCGGCGGCACAAGCTCCAGGATATCGCCCGCCTGCAGTGGCACCGCCTGCTCCAGGCCGGCGGCGCGCAATTTTTCGCGCGCGTGGGCGATCTGCGCCGGGTCCTGGTCGGCGCCGTAGAGAGGCAGCGGCGTGGCCGGCTGCGCTTGCTCGCGGGCGGCGGACAGAAGGGGCTGCCACAGCTCGGGCCGGAACAGCTTCAGCCGCTCGAAGCCGAACGGGCGGCCCAGGCCGGGCGCGATGCCCAGGGCGATCTGGGCCGCCTCCAGCAGGAAGGTGCCGCTGCCGCACATGGGGTCGAGCAGGGTCTCGCCCGGACGCCAGCCCGTGAGCTTGAGTATTCCGGCGGCGAGATTTTCCTTGAGGGGCGCCTCGACCGAGGCGGTCTTGAAGCCGCGCTTGTACAGCGCCTCGCCCGAGGTGTCCACATACAGCGTGGCTTCGCGCTCGGTCAGGAAGGCGTGGATGCGCACGTCCGGTGCCGCGGTATCGACGTTGGGCCGGCTGCCGCAGTCGGCGCGGAAGCGGTCGCATACCGCGTCCTTGATGCGCAGGGTGATGAAGTCCAGGCTCTTCAGGGGGCTGCGGATGGCCGTGACGAACACCCGCAGGGTCTGGCGCTCGGAGAACCACTGGCGCCAGGGCAGGCCGTGGGCCAGGCGATAGATGTCGTCTTCCCGGCGATAGGCGCCGTGGCCGACGCGCCACAGGATGCGCGTGGCGATGCGGCTGTGCAGGTTGGCGGCATAGCACACGCGCCAGTCGCCGCCGAAGGAGGCGCCGCCCGGCACCTCGGCCACCTCCGCCGCGCCCGCCGCAAACAGTTCTTCCGCCAGCAGCGACTCCAGGCCGCGCGGACAGGTGGCGAAAAAGCGCTCCATCAGAAGGGCTTCACCACCACCAGGATCACCACGGCGAACAGGATCAGCACCGGCAGCTCGTTGAACCAGCGGTACCAGACATGGCTGCGCCTGTTGCGGCCCGCGGCGAAGTCCTTGAGCAGCCTGCCGCAGTAGAGGTGATAGGCGACCAGCACCAGCACCAGCGCCAGCTTGGCATGCAGCCAACCGCCGGCGATGCCGTAGCCGAGCCACAGCCACAGGCCGAAGGCCAGCGCCAGCACCGCCAGGGGCGTCATGAAGCGGAACAGCTTGCGCTCCATGAGCAGCAGCCGCTGCGCCGTGGCCGCATCCTCGACCATGGCGTGATTGACGAACAAGCGCGGCAGGTAGAACAGCCCGGCGAACCAGGCGACGACGAACACGATGTGCAAGGCCTTGACCCAGAGCATGACGTTTGGCTATTCCTTGTGCGCCGCGGCGGCGACGCCGCTCGCTACCGTCGGATACTTGAGGCGTATGCCCAATTCCCGCTTGATGCGCCCATTCGCCAGGCGCCGCGATTCGCCCATGAACGACAGCGCGGCGGCGCCCAGCCGCGTGCCCGCCTCCGCGCGCGACACGCGTGGCGGCCGCGGCAGGTTGAAAGCGTCGGCGACGAGGTCGAAATAATCTCCCATTTTCATCCGGCTGTCGTCGGCGGCGTTGTAGGTCCGGCCCGGACGGCCGCGGGACAAGGCCAGGGCGGCGATATGGGCGAGATCCTCGGCGTGGATGTGATTGGTGAACACGTCTTCCTGCGCCGCCAGCACCGGGTCATGGCGCTGCAGGCGCGCCAGCGGCAGCCGGTCGGCGGCGTAGATGCCCGGCGCGCGCAGGATGGCCACGGCGGTGCCGCTGCGCACGCCGAAGCGGCGCAGCACCGCCTCCGCGTCGGCGCGCCGGCGGCCGCGGGCGGTCTGGGGACGCACGGGCCGCGTCTCCCCCACCCAGGCGCCGCCGCAGTCGCCATAGACACCGCTGGTGCTGATATAGACCAGCCGCTGCGGCGGCACCTGCCCGCGCGCGAGCGCAGCCACCAACCGGCGCGTGCGCAGATCGCGCGTACCGCTGTCCTGGGGCGGGGCCGAATGCAGCACCAGATTGCCGATACCGGCCAGGCGTGCCAGAGTGCGCGGGCGGTCGAGATCGGCTAGGATCGGCGTCACGCCGCGGGCGCGCAGTTCCGCCCCGTGCGCCGCCGTGCGCGCCGTGGCGTACACTCGGTAGCGCCGGGTCAGCCACGGCAGGGCGCGGCTGACCACGTCACCGCAACCGATGATGAGCAATCTTTGCACTGGAGCCCGTCTCGAAAAGGGTTCTGAATTTTACTGGAAAAGGCTTCCCGTCCCCGAGGCATCATGAGTTTCAAAGTCACTATCGAACCCAGCCGCCACAGCTATGCCTGCGACGAAGGCAACACCATTCTCAACGCTGCCCTGGAAGCAGGCTTCAACCTGCCCTACGGCTGCCGCAACGGCGCCTGCGGTGCCTGCAAGGGCAGAGTGCTGGCGGGCAGCGTGGATTACGGCCGGCATCAGGAAAGCGCCCTGAGCGCCGAGGAGAAACGGCAGGGCTATGCGCTGTTCTGCTGCGCGCGCCCGGTGAGCGACGTCATCATCGAATGCCGCGAAGTGGGCGCGGTCAAGGACATTCCCGTCAAGACCCTGCCCTGCCGGGTGGAGAAGATGGAACGGGCGGCGCCGGACGTGATGATCCTCTACCTGCGCCTGCCGACCAACGAGCGCCTGCAATTCCTCGCCGGCCAGTACATCGACATTCTGCTCAAGGGGGGTGCCCGGCGCAGCTTCTCCATCGCCAACGCGCCCCACGACGACGAGCTGCTGCAGCTCCACGTGCGCCTGGTGCCCGACGGGCGCTTCACCGGGCACGTATTCGGCCAGATGAAGCCGCGCGACATCCTGCGCTTCGAAGGCCCCCACGGCAGCTTCTTCCTGCGCGGGAACAGCGCCAAGCCCATCGTGCTGGTGGCCGGCGGCACCGGCTTCGCGCCCATCAAGAGCCTGATCGAGCACGCCTTCTACGAGCATTGCGCGCGTCCCATGGTGCTCTATTGGGGTGCGCGCACGAAAGCAGACTTGTATCTGCCGCAACTGCCCCTGTCCTGGGCGGCGGCGCACGCCAATTTCCGCTACATCCCGGTGCTGTCCGAGCCCCGACCGGAGGACGCCTGGCTAGGACGAACGGGCCTTGTGCATCGTGCGGTGATGGAAGATTATCCCGACCTGTCGGCGTACCAGGTCTATGCCTGCGGGTCACCGGCGATGATCGACGCGGCCCGGCAGGACTTCACTCAAGTCTGCAAGCTCCCGGCCGATGAATTCTTTGCCGACGCTTTCACTTTCGCCGCCGACGCAGCCAGCGCGCCATAACAGTGAACATCTTCATCACCCGACAGCCCGTCCTCAACCGCAACAAGGCCATCACCGCCACGCGCCTGCTGCTGCATGTGCCGGACGGCGCCGGCATGGCCAACGCCGCCGCCGCGCTCCAGGCCCTGGCCGAGCATTGGCCGGGCGAGAGGACGGTGTTCGTCGGCTTCGTCGGCAGCGCACCGGGCGCCGATCTGCTGGCCTGGCAGGTGCCGCAGAACGCGATGATCGAGATCCCCGCCGCCAGCCTGGCACAGCCGGCCACCCGGGAAGTGATGCACAAGCTCGCGCAGGCGGGCGTGTCCCTGTGCCTGACCGGTTACGGCGCCGCCACGGCGGTACCTGCGGGATTCGAGTTCCGCTTCGTTCTGGGCGATGCCAGCGCCGTCAAGGGCAATCCCCCCGGGCTGCTGATCGCCCAGGGCATAGAGGACAACGCCCAGTTCGACGCCTGCGTGAAAGCGGGCTTCGGCGGTGCCGCCGGATGGTTCTTCCTGCGCGGCGCCACGCCGGCCAAGAAGCTCAACCCGGGCCATGCCCAGATCGTGCGCGTGCTCAACCTGGTGCGCCACAACGCCGAGCTCCGCGACATCGAGGCGGCACTCAAGCAGGACGTGGCGTTGTCGTTCAAGCTGCTGCGCTACATCAACTCGGCCGCCTTCGGCCTGCCGGTGGAAATCCAGTCCTTCCGCCATGCCGTCACCATCCTGGGCTACGACAAGCTGAACCGCTGGCTGTCGTTGCTGCTGGTCACCGCCAGCAAGGACCCCGCCGCGCCGGCGCTGATGCAGACCGCCATCGTCCGCGCCCGCTTCATGGAGCTGGTCGGGCAGGGCTATATCGACAAGAGCGAAACGGACAACCTGTTCATCACCGGCGCCTTCTCCCTGCTCGACACCCTGCTGGGCGTGCCCATGGAAACCGCGCTGGAGGAAATGCGCCTGCCGGAGCCGATCAACGACGCCCTCATAGCACGCCAGGGGGCCTATGCGCCCTTCCTCGACCTGGCCCTGGCGTGCGAGCGCGGCGACGCGGCCGAGCTGGCCGCCCGCGCCGAGGCCCTGCAGATCACCGCCGATGCGGTGAACCGCGCCCACCTCAAGGCGCTCGCCTTCGCCGACAGCCTGCAGCTAAGCTGAGCGCTGCGCGCCGCGGCGGCCGCGCACCACGGCCGCCGCGGTGCTTGCCACGAACGCCAGCAGGGCGATGCCGTTGAGCACCCCCGCGCCGCCGCGCCAGTCAAGCCAGCCCAGCAGATCGCCGGCCACGCGCGCCAGCACCGAAGCGTGCAGCAGAGCCAAGGGCAGGTAGAAACCCGGGTTGTAGGGCACCGCCAGCCGCAGCACCGCCGGGAAGATGATGGGTGCATGGCCGAACACCATGGCGAACACGAATCCCAGCAGCAGGGTGCCGGGCCGGGGCAGCGGCAGCGACAGGACAATGCCCACCAAGACCGCGGCGAGGATCACGCCGAACAGGCGCACGGCCGTGGACGAAGGCGGCAGGAAGCGCGCCAGCTCCAGGCGCTCGCCGGCAATGGTCAGGACCAGGAAGCCCATCCACCACGGCACCAAGCCAGGCAGAGGCAGGCCGAGCAGCCACAGCAGGTTGCCCGCGCTCCAGCAGGCGGCACCGGCGGCGAGACAGAAGGTGAACAAGGCGCGCTGGCGCGCGAACACGGTCAGCGAGGCGGCGAGCAACACCAGGCTGCCGAAGAATATCGGCAGCGCCGTCGCCGGCGTGCCGGCACCGGCGACGGCGGCCGCCGCACCCAGCCCGCTCGCCAGGGGCCCGAGATAGGCCCAGCGGCGCGCCAGCGCCACTGCCCGCTCCAGGCCGATGACGGTGCCGAAGAAACCGCCCACCATGAGGGGGCCATGCAGCAGCGTCAGCTCGGGCGCGGGCAGAGGGACGTTCCAGCCCAGGCGCACCAATCCCGCGCCGACGCCCGCGGCGAGGGACAGAAAGCCGAGAAGGAGCAGGGGAAAACGCAGTGCCGGCCGGACATCCGCCATGGACTACCAGCCGAAGTTCTTCTTCGCCTCTGGCGACATCATGCTGGCATCCCAAGGCGGATCCCACACCAGCTCTATCCGGACCTCGCCCCCCGGGGCGACGCCAGCCACCGCCTCGCGCGCCTGGTCGGCGATGTAGGACCCCATGGGGCAGGCGGGGGTGGTCATGGTCATGCGCACGTGCACGCGCTGCGGCGTCACCTCGATGCCATAGACGAGCCCCAGGTCTACCGCGTTCATGCCCACTTCCGGGTCGATGACGGCGCGCAAGGCCGCGCGCACCCGCTCCTCGGTCGTACTCATGCCTCAACGATCCTATTCGCCGCCCAGATAGGCTTCGCGCACCTTCGGGTTGGTCAGCAGCGCGTCGGCCTTGTCGCTCAGGGTGACGGCGCCGCTCTCCATGACATAGCCGCGCGCGGCGATGGACAGGGCGAGCTGGGCGTTCTGCTCCACCAGCAGGATGGTCACCCCTTCTGCGGCCACCGACTGGATCACCTCGAACACCTTCTGCACCATGATGGGCGCCAGACCCATGGACGGCTCGTCCAGCAGCAGCAGTCGGGGGCGACACATGAGGGCCCGGCCGATGGCCAGCATCTGCTGCTCGCCGCCCGACAGGGTGCCGGCGATCTGCTTTTCCCGCTCCTTGAGGCGCGGCAGCAGTTTGTAGACGCGCTCCAGGTCGGCGGCGATGCCGTCCTTGTCGTTGCGGCAATAGGCGCCCATGGCCAGGTTTTCCGCCACCGTCAGACGGCTGAAGACGCCGCGGCCCTCCGGCACCAGGGCCATGCCTTCGCCCACCAGTTTGTAGGATGGCCAGTGCAGGATGTCCTGGCCCCGGTAGCGAATCTCGCCCTGTCCGGGCACCACGCGCGCCAGCGCCTTGAGGGTGGTGGTCTTGCCGGCGCCGTTGGCCCCGATCAGGCACACCGTCTCCCCCTCGGCCACTACCAGGTCGATGCCCTTGACCGCCTTCACGCCGCCGTAAGCCACGTGCAGATTCCTGACTTCAAGCAATTGCGCCTCCCAGATAAGCTTCGATCACTTTGGGGTCGCGCTGCACCTTGTCGGGCGTGTCCTCGGCGATCTTCTGACCGTAATCGAGCACCGCCACCCGGTCGCACAGCCCCATCACCAGCTTCACGTCGTGCTCGATGAGCAGGATGGTGATGCCGTCGCTGCGGATGGCTTCCATCAGGCCGCGCAGCGCTGCGGTCTCGGTGGCGTTCATGCCCGCGGCCGGCTCGTCCAGGGCCAGCAGCTTGGGGTCGGTGGCGAGCGCCCGGGCGATCTCCAGGCGGCGCTGATCGCCATAGGAAAGGTTCTTCGCCAAGGTGTTGGCGCGCCGCTCGATACCCACGTACTTGAGCAGCTCGTGCGCGCGCCGCTCGATGGCCTCTTCCTCCTCCAGGGTGGCGCGGTTGCGGAAGATGGCGCCGAAGACGCCGGCATGGGTGCGCACGTGGCGTCCGATCATGACGTTCTCCAGCGCCGACAGGTTGCCGAACAGGCGCAGGTTCTGGAAAGTGCGGGCGATGCCGCGCTCGGCCACCTCGTTGGGCTTGAGGCCTTTGAGGGATTGGCCGTCGAATATGACCTCGCCGCTGTCGGGTACATAGAGGCCGGTGAGCACGTTGAACAGGGAGGTCTTGCCCGCCCCGTTGGGACCGATCAAGCCGAAGATCTCGCCGCGCCGGATGCCGAAGCTGACGTCGGCCAGCGCCTGCACGCCGCCGAAACGCTTGCTGATGCTGCGGGTCTCCAGCAGGAAGTCGCTCATGGGGTCACCTCCGTCGTCAGCTCGCGCTTGCGCAGCCGGGAAGGCCACAGGCCGGCGGGCCGGAAGCGCATCACCAACACCAGCGCCAGGCCGAAGATGAGCATGCGCAGGGATTCGGGGTCGATCACTGAACGCCCGAACAGGAAGCGCTGGGCGGGCTCGACGCCGTAACGCAGCACCTCCGGCAGGAAGGTGAGCAGCACGGCGCCCAGGATCACGCCCGGGATGTGGCCCATGCCGCCCAGCACCACCATGGACAGGACCATGATCGACTCCAGCAGGCTGAAGCTCTCCGGGCTGACGAAACCCTGCATGGCGGAGAACATGCCGCCGGCGATGCCGCCGAAGCTCGCCCCCATGGCGAAAGCGAGCAGCTTGACGTTGCGCGTGTTGATGCCGATGGCACGGGCGGCGGTCTCGTCCTCGCGGATGGCTTCCCAGGCGCGGCCGATGCGCGAGTTCTGCAGCCGCAGATTCAGGATCACCACCAGGACCGCCACGACGACGAGAAAATAGTAGTACTTCTGGGGCCCGGTGATGGTGAGCCCGAACAGTGTGCTGGTGGTGCTGAACTTGAACTCCCCCACGCTGAGCGGATCGATCAGGGTGATGCCCTGGGCGCCGTTGGTGACGTTGATGGGCGCGTTCAGGTTGTTGAGGAAGATGCGGATGATCTCGCCGAAGCCCAGGGTCACGATCGCCAGGTAGTCGCCGCGCAGCTTGAGGGTCGGCGCCCCCAGCAGCACGCCGAAGACGCAGGCGAGCGCCGCGCCCAGGGGCAGAATCGCCCAGAACGGCCAATGGATGTCGAAGTGGGGCGAGGCGAGCAGGGCGTACAGATACGCGCCCACGGCATAGAAGGCGATATAGCCCAGGTCCAGCAGGCCGGCGAAGCCCACCACGATGTTGAGCCCCAATGCCAGGAACACGTACAGGATGGCGAAGTTGAGGATGCGCACCCAGGCGGTGCCCGCCATCCCCGCCACGTAGGGCAATACCAGCAGGGCGGCGGCCACCAGCGCCACGCCCAGCCAGGCCGGTCCGGGGATCCCCATGAAGTTGCCCTTGGTTTTCATGCGCGCTCCCCCACGCGCTCGCCGAGCAGCCCCGAGGGCCGGAACACCAGCACCGTGATGAGCACGAAGAAGGCGAAGATGTCCTGGTAATGGCTGCCGAGGAAGCCGCCGGTGAGATCGCCGATATAGCCGGCGCCCAGGGCCTCTATGATGCCCAGCAGCAGTCCGCCGGCCATGGCGCCCGCCAGGTTGCCGATGCCGCCCAGCACGGCGGCGGTGAACGCCTTGAGGCCAAGCATGAAGCCCATCTGGTAGTGGGCGATCTCGTAATAGGTGCCCACCATGAGCCCGGCCAGGGCAGCCAAGGCCGAGCCGATGACGAAAGCGGCGGCGATGACGCGGTTGATATTGACGCCCATCAGCCCCGCCACCATCTGGTCCTGGGCCGTGGCGCGCATCGCCGTGCCCAGCTTGGTGCGATACACCAGCCACATCAGCCCTACCATGGTGAGCGCCGACAGGAACAGGATGGCCACCTGGACGTTGGTGATCAGGGCATTGCCGATGTGGTAGCTGGTCTTGTCGATCATTTGCGGGAAGTTGATGTAGTTGCGTCCCCAAATGATCATCGCCACGTTCTGCAGCACGATGGACATGCCGATGGCGGTGATCAGGGGCGTGAGGCGCGGCGCATGGCGCAGGGGGCGGTAGGCCAGGCGCTCCAGGCCATAGCCCAGCAGCATGCAAGTGGGCGCCGCCACCACCAGGCCGATCAGCAGGATGAGCAGCGGAGGAAGCTGGGTATGGGCGGCAAGGGAAGTAATGACGGTGAAAGCAACCATTGCGCCGATCATCACCACTTCGCCGTGCGCGAAATTGATGAGACCGATAATGCCATAGACCATTGTGTAGCCTAGCGCCACCAACGCGTAAACCGCTCCCAGGGTCACGCCGTTGATCAGCTGTTGCAGGAGGATGTCCATAAGAAGAACCTTAGGCGAAGAAGCGGATGCGCGCCGTCGTGCAACGCACAAAAGAGGAACTACCTAGAGAAACGGCACCCGAGGGTGCCGTTTCGTCTGTCAAGATGGCGGAAATTACTTCTTCGCTTCTTCCTTCTGGGGCTCGGCCGCCGGGGCTGCGGCCGCCACCGGGGCGGAGCCGCCGTGCACCGCCACCGTCTCGAGCTTGCCGCCCTTGATGGTGAATACGGTGATGGCGCCGTTCTTGACGTCGCCCTTCTCGTCGAATTCGATCTTGCCGGTCACGCCGTTGTAGCTGGTCTTGCCCACTTCCGGCAGGTACTTGGCGGGATCGGCCGAGTTGGCGCGCTTCATGGAATCGATCAGCACCATGGCTGCGTCATAGGAGTACGGGGCATAGATCTGGATCTGGCCGTACTTCTTGGTGAAGTCCTCGACGAACTTCTGGCCGTTGGGCAGCTTGTCCACCGGCAGGCCGGCCTGGGTGCAGTAGATGCCTTCGGAAGCATCTCCTGCCAGCTTGACGATCTCGGGCGTGCAGCCGCCGTCGCCGGTCATGAACTTGGCCTTGATGCCCAGTTCCTTCATCTGCTTCAGCATCGGGCCGCCGGTGGCGTCCATGCCGCCGTGGAAGATGGCGTCGGGCCTCTTGGACTTGATCTTGGTGAGAATGGCCTTGAAGTCGGTGGCCTTGTCGTTGGTGAATTCGCGCGCGACGATCTCGGCACCGGCTGCCTTGGCGGCCTTCTCCACTTCGTCGGCCAGACCTTGGCCGTAGGCGGTGCGGTCGTCGATGATGGCGATCTTCTTGGCACCCAGTTCCTTCACCAGGAAGGTGCCGTCGACGCTACCCTGCTGGACGTCGTTGGCCATCACGCGGAAGGCGGTCTTGAAACCCTGCTGGGTGTATTTCGGGTTGGTGGCCGAGGGGGAGATCTGGGGAATGCCGGCGTCCGCATAGATCTTGGACGCGGGAATGGTGGTGCCGGAGTTCAGGTGGCCGACCACACCGGCGACCTTGGCATCCACCAGCTTTTGGGCGACCACGGTGCCGACCTTCGGGTCGGCCTGGTCGTCCTCGCCCATCAGTTCGAACTTGATGATCTTGCCGTCGATTTCGATCTTCTGTGCGTTGGCGTCTTCGATCGCCAGGCGCGCGCCGTTCTCGTTGTCCTTGCCCAGGTGAGCGATGGGGCCGGTGAGCGGCGCCACATGGCCGATTCTCACCACCATCTCGGGCTTGGCGGCAGGCGCCGGAGCAGCGGTCTGGGGAGCAGGCGCGGGAGCGGCCTGCTGCGGCTCTTCCTTCTTGCCGCAACCGAACAACGCGATTGTGGCGGCGACGCCAAGCGTGATGCCTTTCATCGAGAATTGCATAGTTATCGTCTCCGGGAAATTGGCAGGAACTTGGTTGATGTTGTTCTGCTATATATTGCGCCGCGCATTGTGCGCGCCGCCGCCTCGGTATGTCAATACGCGGCGCCGCGCCACTGCTCGCTGACAGAGGGCGAAAAAAAAGCCAGCGCCGGGCTGGCTTTTCGTATGCTCGCTGGAAGGCCGGCTACTGCTTCAGAACCCACTCGGCGAGGGTCTTGGCTTCCGCGTCGCTCACGGCATTGGGCGGCATCGGCACCGCACCCCACACGCCCGAACCGCCCTTCTGGATCTTGGTGGCGAGCTTGGCCGCGGCGTCGCCCTGACCCTTGTACTTGGCGGCCACTTCCTTGAAGGCGGGGCCGACCACCTTCTTGTCCACCGCGTGACAGGACAGGCAGTTCTTGGCCTTGGCCAGGTCGGCATTGGCGAACGCGGGCGCGGCGATGACCGTGGCGGCAGCCGCGAATACTATAGATTTCAACAATTTCATCGACTTCCTCGTCTGGGCTAGGTTGAGAAACCGCGCCGAGTCTAATCCAAATCCGCGCCTTTGCATACCCGTTCAAGACAAGCAAAGTCATCGAGCGGCGCCAGGCACTTAACGCCGCTGCACACCCAGGCATTGACACGGGCCGGGACGGGCTTGTCGAGCACCCCGGGCAGGCCCGACGGCGCCCCCTCCAAGGCCAGGGTGAGGGTGTCGGGCCCGGCCACGGCCGCCAGGCGCCGCTGCCACTCGCTTACTTGCGCGTCGGGGCCGCGCAGGACGACGATGCGTACGGGTACGAGGTGCTCGCCCAGGGCGCTCAACAGGCTGCTTGAGCCGCCGGGCGCGCGTTCGAACTGGCCCCGGAACAGCTCCAGGACACGCTCCGCGGCGTCCAGGTAGGCGGTCTCTCCCAGCAGGTGGCCCAGACGCTGCAGGGCAAAGGCGGCCACACCGTTGCCCGAGGGGGTGGCGTTGTCGTGGCCCGGCTTGGCGCGATGAATAAGGCGTTCGTGGTCGTGGCTGGTGAAGAAGAAACCGCCCTCCTGCGGGTCTTCGAACTGCTCCAGCAGCACTTGCGCCAGCCGGCGGGCGAATTCCAGATCCTCCCCGCGGAACTGTGCTTCCATCATGGCCAGCAGGGCGTTCAGGAGGAAAGCGTAATCGTCCAGATAGGCATTGAGGTGGGCGCGTCCGTCCTTGTAGGTGGCCAGCAGGCGGCCGTCGCGCCACAGCGTGGCCCTGACGAATTCCAGGGCGCGGCGCGCCGAGCCCAGCCAGTCGGGGCGATCCAGCACCCGGGCCGCGTGGGCCATGCCGGCGATCATGAGCGCGTTCCAACTGGTCAGCACCTTCTCGTCGCGGCCGGGGCGCACGCGCCGCTCCCGCGCCGCCAGCAACTTGGCGCGCGCCGCGGCCAGCAGGGCCTGGCACTGCTCCGGCGGGCGCTCCAGCAGGGCGGCGACTTCCTCGGGCGCCTTGGCCACGTGCAAATGCCAGTGACGTCCCTCGAAGTTGGCGGGACGGTCGAGCCCGTAGTGGCGCTCCACCACCGCGTACTCATCGGAGGTCAAGAGTCCGCGCAGCTCCTGGGGCGTCCATACGTAGTACTTGCCCTCCTCGCCTTCGGAGTCGGCGTCCAGGGACGAGTAGTAGCCGCCCTCGGGCGCCTGCATCTCGCGCATCACCCAGGCGGCCGTCTCCTCGGCCACGCGCCGGAACAGCGGATCGCCGGTGAGGCGCCAGGCCTCGGCGTACAGGCGCAGCAGGGGGCCGTTGTCGTAGAGCATCTTCTCGAAATGGGGGATGGCCCAGTAGGCATCGACGCTGTAGCGGCAGAAGCCGCCGCCCAGTTGGTCGTAGATACCCCCCTGCGCCATGCGCCTCAGGGTAAGCAGGGCCATGTCCCGGGCGCGCCCGTCGCTCTGGCGCAGCAGCAATTCCAGATCCGGGGCATGGGGAAACTTGGGGGCGCCGCCGAAGCCGCCGAAACGCCGGTCGAAGTGCTCGGCGAGCAGGTCGATGGCCTCTCCTATGGGCGCGGCCGACAGCGGCTGCGCCGCCCCGCCCCGTTCCGGCCCGGTGCGCGCCAGGACGGCCAACAGGCCGCGGTTCTGTTCCTCGATATCGCTGCGGCGGCTGCGGTAGGCCTCGGCCACGCGCTCCAGCAGGTCGGGGAAGCCCGGCAGGCCGTAGCGGGGCTGCTTGGGGAAATAGGTGCCGCCGAAGAAGGGCGCACCGTCCGGCGTGAGGAACATGGTCAGGGGCCAGCCGCCGGCGCGCTGGGTCAGCATCTGGTGGGCAAGCTGGTAGATCTGGTCCAGGTCCGGCCGCTCCTCCCGGTCCACCTTGATATTCACGAACAGCCGGTTCATGACCGCGGCCACCGCCGGGTCCTCGAAGGACTCGTGGGCCATGACGTGGCACCAGTGGCAGGCGGAATAGCCGATGGACAGGAGGATCGGCTTGTCCTCGCGCCGGGCCAGGGCCAGGGCCTCCTCGTTCCAGGGATACCAGTCCACCGGATTGTCCGCGTGCTGCTGGAGATAGGGCGAGGTTTCCTGGGCGAGGCGGTTGGCCATGGCGTTCTCCCCGGGGCGGGTGGCGGAATGCGGTCGGCTGAACCTGTTGGTCAGCGGACCGGTGCAGGAGTTCAAGTACGTGAAAATCAGCCGGCCTTTACCGCCAGCACTCGGGCCGCGGGAATGCGCCGCAGATCCGCCGGCGACAGGCGGAACACGGAATTGGGCGTGCCGGCGGCGGCCCATATGGGATCGAGGGCCAGCAGATCTTCGTCGATCAGCACTGTCACCGGACCGGCTTGGCCCACCGGGGCCACGCCGCCGATGGCGAACCCCGTCTTTTCGCGCACGAAGGCGGCATCGGCCTTGTCCACCGGCTCGCCGATGGCCGCCGCCACGCGCTTCTCGTCCACCCGGTTGCTGCCGCTCGCCACCACCAGCACGGCGTTATTGCTGTGCCTGGCGCGGAAAACGATGGACTTGGCGATCTGGGCGACGCTGCAGCCTATGGCCGCTGCCGCGGCGGCGGACGTGCGCGTAGCCCCGTCGAAGGTGACGATATCGGCGCTGATGCCCAGCTCGGCCAGGGCACGCGCGACGCGCGCGGCGGAAGCAGATGCGAGGATTTCCATGACGGGCGATCTTACCCTGCCATGGCGCCGCTAACCACCCTTCGCCGCGCGCGGGATTGCCTCCAGGGTCTCACGATAGGTCCGGAAACGTGCGCCGCCCAGGCGCACGGCACGCTGCGCTGCCTGGCGCGCCTCCCCGGTCCGCCCCTGCTCCAGCAGCACCTGGGCCAGGTTGTTCCAGGCGTCGGCCGCCTGGGGGTGATCCTGGGTCGCGCGGCGGCGATGTTCAGCGGCGCGCCAGTTGGCTGACATCCCGCACCGCGCCGGTGGCCGCCGAGGTGGTCATGGCGGCGTAGGCCTGCAGTGCCGCGGACACGTGGCGCTGGCGGTTCCTGGGCTTCCAGGCCTTGTCGCCCAGGGCCTCCATGGCGGCGCGGCGGCGCGCCAGCTCCTCCTCGGACACGGCCAGGCGGATGCTGCGGTTGGGAATGTCGATCTCGATGGTGTCGCCTTCCTGCACCAGACCGATCTCGCCCCCTTCCGCCGCTTCGGGCGAGCAATGGCCGATGGACAGGCCCGAGGTGCCGCCGGAGAAGCGCCCGTCGGTGAGCAGGGCGCAGGCCTTGCCCAGACCCCTGGACTTGAGATAGCTGGTGGGGTAGAGCATCTCCTGCATGCCCGGCCCGCCCTTCGGGCCTTCATAACGCACCACCACCACGTCGCCGGGGACGATCTGGTTGCCCAGGATCTTCTCCACCGCTTCTTCCTGGCTCTCGCAGATGCGGGCCCGGCCGATGAATTTCAGGATGGATTCATCGACCCCCGCGGTCTTGACGATGCAGCCCTCGCGCGCCAGGTTGCCGTAGAGCACGGCCAGCCCGCCGTCCTGGCTGAAGGCGTATTCCTTGCTGCGGATCACGCCCTTGACCCGATCACTGTCCAGGGTGGGGTAGCGCCGCTCCTGGGAGAAGGCCGTCTGGGTGGGCACACCGCCGGGGGCAGCGCGGTAGAAGGTATGGATGGCCTCATCCCGGGTGCGCATCACGTCGTACCGGTCCAGGGCCTCGCCCAGGGTCTTGCTATGCACCGTGGGCACGTCCCGATGGAGCAGTCCCGCCCGGTCCAGCTCACCCAGGATGCCCATGATGCCGCCTGCCCGGTGCACGTCCTCGATATGCACGTCCGACACCGCCGGCGCCACCTTGCACAGACAGGGCACCCGGCGCGAGATGCGATCGATGTCGGCCATGGTGAAGGCCACTTCCGCCTCCCGCGCCGCCGCCAGCAGATGCAGCACGGTGTTGGTGGAGCCGCCCATGGCCACATCCAGGCTGATGGCATTCTCGAAGGCCTGGAAGCTGGCGATGGCGCGCGGCAGCACCGAGGCGTCGTCCTGCTCGTAGTAGCGGCGGGTGAGCTCGACGATCAGGCGGCCGGCGCGCAGGAACAGTTGCTTGCGGTCGGCGTGGGTGGCGACCACGGTGCCGTTGCCGGGCAGGGACAGGCCCAGGGCCTCAGTCAGGCAGTTCATGGAATTGGCGGTGAACATGCCGGAACAGGAGCCGCAGGTGGGGCAGGCGGAGCGCTCGAAATCCTCCGCCTCCTGGTCAGTGACCTGGTCGTCGGCGGCCTTGACCATGGCGTCGATCAGGTCCACGGCGATGGTCTTGCCATGCCACTGGACCTTGCCCGCCTCCATCGGCCCGCCGGAGACGAACACCGCGGGGATGTTGAGGCGTAGCGCCGCCATGAGCATGCCCGGGGTGATCTTGTCGCAGTTGGAAATGCACACCATGGCGTCGGCGCAGTGGGCGTTGACCATGTACTCCACCGAGTCGGCGATCAGCTCGCGCGAGGGCAGGGAATAGAGCATGCCGCCGTGGCCCATGGCGATGCCATCGTCCACCGCG
>DYIB01000148.1 GCA_020723855.1 Uliginosibacterium gangwonense | reverse complement strand
CATAGGGCGTGGCAGCCAAATCCGGATAGACCAGATGGCGACCGTAGATGACCGGTATGGGTTGGGCCAGCCGCGCATAGTTGCCCTGACCTTGCAGGCTGTAGGTAGGCGACGGTTGCGCCAGACTCCCGCCCGAACCGGCAAAGGACGGCATGTTGGGCGTGGGCAGCGGCACCAGTGCACTGACCAAGGCAGAGCCCGCCGTCATGATGATGGCCGACCCGACGGCCGTGGCCAGGTTGCCACTGAACCCCAGGCTCGCCCCCAAGGGGCCGCCATAGACGGTTGCCACCACCATCACGGCGATCATCAGGACCGTGCGCAGCGGGTTCTTGCCGCCACCACCACCTCCCCCGCCCTGCGGCAGGGTGATGAAGAGCACCACGCCATCGATGGGTGTGACTGCCCAATCGGCACGCAACACGGGCGCGCCGTTCTTGATGCAGACGGTGGGCTGATTGAATTCGGCAATGCCCTGGGCACCGAGCCACTGGCGGATGGTCTGGGTGGGGTGGGCCACCATCACCTCGCGCTGACTGGGCTGGAAGGGGTTGCGCAGCAAGATGACAGCACTTTGCTCAGCGTGAATCACTGGTTCTCCACAAATCGATAGAAGCCCTCGACCCGCCAGCCGTGGAGCAGCAGTTCGGGCAGCTTCTGGAACACGACGCCTGCGTCCTTGACCGCGTGGAGCACACCACCGCCGTCGACGGACAGCCACACGCCGACATGCACCGGGTGGCGGGACTGGCGCAGCAGCACAGCATCTCCTTCGGAGGGTTGCGCCACCACTGCCCAGCGTTGCCGCTCGGGATGGTCGCGGAAGGTGGTCATCACGGTGCGCAGGTCGTTGGCGTCCACCGGGATTTCGGGCAGCTCTCGGCCGAAATGGTCACGCTGGATGGTCAGGAACAGGCCCCAGCAGTCGAACGCTTCTGGTCCACGCGCACCGGCGTGCCAAGGCAGCCCGATGTAGTGGGTTGCCCAGTGGACGGACGAACTCATGTTGATCCAAAACTGATTTGACATGGAATCACTATTTCACTAATATCGACGCATGCAGACCAACTTCAAACGGCCCTTTGCCCAGTACGTCAAGAAGGCGCACAAGCCCTTACGACTGGCAATTGAAGATGAGGTGGAGGTGGTGTGCGAGGCGCCGGAAGTGGGCGAACTCAAAGTGGGCGACTTGGCCGGCATCCGGGTTCACAAGTTCCGCTTCAACCGGCAGGAATACCTGATGGCCTACCGGCCACCGGTCAAGAACGCGCCCGTGGAGTTTTTGATCATCGATTTCTACCAAGTCGGCGTTCACGAGAACTTCTACGACGAACTGAAACAGTATTTGCGACATGAGAAGCAAACGGGAGAAACACCATGAACCACGCGCTCACTGCCGAGGACCTCTACACCGAGATGAAACGGATGCCGAGCACCGAGCGGGTTCGGTTTTTTTCTCTACTGGCCAGCAACGCCTTTCGGGAAGACGACTTCACCCACGATCAGGTGTTTGGCGAAACGCACCAGGAGCCCTTTTCGACCTGGGAAGCGGCCGAGTATCTGGAAGTTTCCGTGCCGACCCTGCGCCGCTATGTGCAATCGGGCAAGCTCGTCCCCAGCCATGTGGTGGGGCGCAACCAGATGTTTTCTGCGCAAACCCTGCGCGCGTTCAAGCGCAGTCGCGGGTCGCGCGCATAAGCACGGCGACTTTGCCGATTTCCTCTATCAACGGGTCAAGCCTGGGAAGGTCTTGGCGGTGTAGCTGATGCCCGGAAACGCCTTGTTGCCCACGTCCAGCATGCGCGCCCGACCAGTGATACGAAAGATGTCAGCCTCGACTTCCGTGAGCACCAGGTGGATGGGCGGATCCATCTGCGGCCCTTCCACATCAGTGGACAGATACGGCCGGTAAGTGACCTCGATCACCGACTGCGACTCGGCCGCCGCATCCAGATGCCGGACGATTTCGCGTGAGACGTTGTCGAGTGTCACTGTGATTTCTGGCACGGGCATGGTGTCGACGGGCGGCAAATCCAACTCAAAGCCCATGGCCACGAACTGCACACGCTCGCCGGCTTGCAGCGGGGCTTGAGATTCCAGCCGAGCCCACAGATCACCGGTGTCGCGCACCACCCGAATGGCAACCAACTGACCTGCGTCGTCGACGAAGGCCGGATGGCGCAACTCCAGCGTATGGAGGATGATCTGGTCCGAAGGCGCGCTGGCGTAGGCTTCTTTGATCGCTTCAGATAAAGCAGCGTTGGGCATGCTCAGAACACCACTGGATAAGGCACGAAGCTCGCCTCGTCATCGTCTTCGGGCAACTGCGACTCGCCCGCATAGCCCGACTGCAGCAATTGCCCGTCGTCGAGCAGAAACCCCGTGCCTTGCTCGGAGCTGTAGCCGTAACTGCAAATATCCACGACTTTACGGTGGGCGATCGGGACGAGTTCCGGCAGGCTGCGACTGGTCGTGTCGCCCAGGCCCAGTGCGCCGTTGCCGTTGTAGCCACAGGCGTAGACACTGCCTGCTTGGGTCAGGAACAAGGCGTAGTTGAACGAGGCCGATCCGCCGCAGACGATTTTGACGATGGTGCGCGGCAAGGCAGACACCTCGGTGAAACTGAGCACATCGGTGGTGATGCCCAGCCCCAGGTTGCCGTGGTTGTTGCGCCCGCTGGCCCACACCGAGCCGTCCTGCTTGATGACGAAGGCCTGCGGGTTGGCACCAGCACCGGTGAAGACATCGCGCACGTTCGTGGCGACCAGCACCACGCCTGTGACCGTGGTAGCTCCCGTGCCACCGACACCGTTTTCTGGGGTGCCCCAGTAGTAGAGGTTGTGATCGACGTCGATGGCAAAGCACCCCTTGTAGGCGGCCACCACATCGCGCAACACGATGCCGTTGTTGGCAAAGTGCGGCACCAACAAGGGGATGTTGTTCTGCGCGGTCACGCCGTTGCCGAGTTGCTGCTCGGCGTTGTAGCCCCAGGCATAGAGTTGGCCAGACGCAGTGAGGGCGTAATAGGTGGTGTAGCGCTCACGCCCACCGGCGATCTTGACGATGTCGCTCAAGAGCGGCACCTCGATCAAGTGGCTGCGGTTGGCGGTGTCCCCCACCCCGACTTGACCGTAGGCGTTGTAGCCGCAGGCGTGGACCTTGCCGTCGGCCGTGCGCACCAGCGTCGATGGATAGCCCTCGGTACTCAGCAGGCTGGCGACCTCCACCACCTGACGGCCGTAGACCGAGTTGGCCGGGTTGTCCGAGGTGCAATAAGGCACGGTGCTGGCCACCGTGGTTCCATTTCCCGAGGCGCCGTAGCCGTCCGTGCCCCAGGTCCAGAGCTTGCCATCCACGTCGATCGCCCAGCTCAGGCTGCTGTAGGCGAGATAAAGTTTTTCGATAGGGGTGGCACCGAAGGGGAAGGCGGCCCGCGAAGGGTAAGAGCGATCGGCGGCATTGGCCCCCGTGCCGTGCATGTAGGCGCCGTTGTCACCCCAGAATCGCACCGAGCCGTCTTCCATGACGCAGGCCCCTTTGCGGTACGAGGTGTTCACCCCCTGCGGCAGGGCCTTGACGCGCACGCCCGAGCGGCTTTCCACCGCGCCCCAGGTGGGCAGGCCACTGGCCTGGTCGATTTTGAGGACCTGCCCAGACTGCCCGGGGCTCAGGGCCGCGAGTTGCTGGCCGTCAAAGTAGATGAGGTCACCTGCCGTGCCAGCCACGTTCAGGCTGCCTTGCGCAAAGAGCTGCCAGACTGCCGCATCGCTGCCGGGCAGTACCCCGAGCGTGCCATCGACCAGGCACACCCAACTGTCGCCCTGATGGCCGACGACGTCCTGGCGCGCATAGGCTGCGCCCTCGGCATACGGACCTCGCCAGCTGAAGGCGATCTTGCCTAATGAAACGGTACCCATGATTGGCTCCAGAGAGTGTGTGTGTTTGATTGAGAAGCGACGTTCAGAAACGAACGTCAAAAGCGGATGATTGAGGGGCTGAAGCAGTGATCGCCGTCGTCGTCACCGCACTGATTGCCCGCACCCCAGGACAGCACCTGGCCACGGTCGTTGAGGGCGTGCACGGCGGCATTCACATCGCCCGCGCCATAGCCCACATAGCCCGAGAGGCTGAAGTCGATGAGGGGGCGCTCGCTGCGCACAAACCCGGTCGCGGGCCCCTCGGTGGCCACCCCATTGCCGTGCAGGCCAATCTCGTTGCGACCCCAGACCACCAGGCGCCCATCGCCACGCAAGGCCAGCCCCAGGCTGCCATAGCGACCCGCCGTGGCACGCAGCTTAGTGACACCGGTCAAATGCTCACCCCCAATGGGCAGCCAGGTCGTGGTGTTGCCCGCGTCCGAGGCAAATCCGTAGCCGCTGTAGCCGCGACCCATGACGCGGCCGTCCTGCATCAAGGCAATGCCCCGCAGATAGCCGCCATTGGCGAAGTAAGCGTCGGCCACGCCGGTCAACAGCGGGTTGTCGACCAGCGACTGGGCGTAGCCGGCCGTGGTGCCCATGCCGGTGTTGTCCGGGGTGCTGTGCTGGACATACAGATTGCCGGACTCGGTGATCAAGCCATGCACGCGCCGGTAGTCCAGGGCGGCACCGGCCGCATCGAAGTTGCGCAATTCGCTGCTGATGACCTTGCGCACACGCTGCCCGCCCAGATCCAGGCGCAGGTGACGTGGCGGGGTGTCGCCACCCAGGAAGGCCGCGCCCGACTGACCACTGGCCCAACAGTTGCCGTCGTAGTCGATCAAGTGACTGGCCGCGTAGTAGGCGCCGTTGAGGTAGGCGGTCTTGATCGGCACGTCCTGGGTAAAAGGCACCAAGGTGGCCACATTGGTGTTGGACGAACTGGCCAGTCCCAGGCTGTTGTAGCGGTTGTGCCCCCAGGCGTAGACGCGCCCCTGATCGTCCAGCGCCATGGCTTGGTAGTACGCGTAGAAATCGCTGCCCAGAAACAGATTCACGATGCGGGTGGTCTCACCGATGTCGCAGCGCCCATTGAGTCGTCGCGGCACCGGGGCGGCTCCTGTGATGCCATCGCCAGAACACAGATTGCCGGTGTTGTCACCAGAGAACCACAACCCGCCCTCGGCATCGATGTAATACGTGTTGGCGCGATTGGCCAGCACCTTGACGATGCGCGGTGTCCCGGATGGGAAGGCCACGCGGGACGGGAAGGTTCGGTAGATGTCGGCCGTGCTGCCCTCACCGAGCTGACCGTTGATGGCACGCCCCCAGCCACGCACCGAGCCATCGGTCATCACCGCCATCATGTGGTAGTTGCTCGGCATGTAGTGCGCACCGCTGTCCTGCAGGGTTTGCATGAGGGACACCGCCACCGTGCCGTTGCGGTCCTGCGGAAAGCGGAATTCGATCCCACCCTGATCGTTGGCATGCAGCACCATGCCGCCAAAGCCACCGACCGAAACCCCACCGGTGAGCAAGT
>DYIB01000012.1 GCA_020723855.1 Uliginosibacterium gangwonense | reverse complement strand
ATTTCATGCCTCGAATTATACGGCATGAGGCTATGTTTATGCATGTTTTAGTATGACGGGAATTCAAGATCGAGCCTCCTTATGCTGTCCAGGATCAGGCGAAGGCCAGCGTTGCCTGGGGGTGCGTCTGCGGATCGGGCGGGGTGGCAAAGGGTTCGTTCAGCCAGGCGCGCGAGAATCGCGATGGGTGAAGAGATTCATGCGCAGAAGCGCCGCCAGATTGGACAGGCTCCAGCCGAAGCGGGAGATCAGTTGCAGGTAGCGCAGCAGCAGCATGGCGATCAGCGCCGTCCATATTTGGATTTTCACGGCGTTGGCAGACGTGCCGACGAAGGTCTTGAGTCTCAGGTTCTGTTTGAGGGCCTTGAAGAACAGTTCCACCTGCCAGCGATCCTTGTAAATGGCGGCCACGGTAGAAGCGCCCAGATTGTGATGGTTGGTGAGGAACACCAAGGTTTCGCCGGTATCTTCCCGGATGGCCTCGATGCGGCGCAAAAGATGCGGGCACTTCTCCTGGGCACCCGCGCCGATCAGACGGATGGTCTGATCCTTGAGGATATTTCGGTTCTGCGGCACGGGCCGCTCCTCGACCACCTCGAAGAGGGCGTTGTCCTTCATGCGGGTGACGAAGAACACCTCGGACTCCGTCCAGTAGGCGAAGAGCCGGTAGTCGTTGTAGCCCCGATCATCGACCACCACCGTGCCGGCCGGGAAGGGAATGCGCCAGGCGAGCTTGACGTCATGGACGCTGCCGTCGGTAATCACCCCGTAACAGGGCAGATAGCCATCGTGATCGAGCACCAGATGCAGCTTCACCGCCCCCTTTGTCCGGCGAAACTTCGCCCAGTCGAAGACCGACAGGCACAAGTCGATCACCGTCGAGTCCAGGCTGACCAGCCTGTTCTTGAAGCGGAATTTCCTGGGCAGCCGCATGCTCCCCGACAGCCGCTCGAAGAGCCGGTAGAACACCTGCTCGAACAATTGCCACGGTCGATGTGCATTGGCGTAGGACAAACTCGACCGGGCCGGCGCCTCGATGCCCAGATGAGTGAGCTTGCCTTCGCAGCTCTTCAGCCCCCCTTCGATCTCCCGCAAGGAATGAGCCCGGCCCAACTGACAGAACACCATGGCGACGAACTGGCTCCAGCTCGACAGCCCCTTGGCGGCGTATTCGGAACCGGTCTCCTTGACCATGCGCTCAAACTCGATGCGCGGAATCAACTTGAGTATCTGGCTAAACATGCTGCATGATGCGCTCACGACGGGCCTCCTTCGGTCGGGCAAAAGTGCGTTTGGCGATGCACCCATACCCTACACCTTCGGATGGCCCGTCGTCATAAGCTGTTTTGGACAAGAGTGATAACAAGCCTACATTTGGCTCTTTCTGCGCCGTTAATAAAGAAGCCCGGAGACATGTTGGCCTCCCCACAGAAGCGTTATATCGACCAATTCGCCGAACTTTCCCTCGGCGGGCTGACGCGCCAGGAGCTGTTCTGGCTGACGGCCCCGGGCGGCCATATGGCCCTGCTCGGCAACCGGCGCGCGCAGATGATCCTGTCCCGGGTGCGGCTGGTGGCCGCCCTGTTCGCGGTGCTGACGCCCCTGTGGACCCTGGTGGACTACGTCGCCTTCCGCTTGGACCTGTGGGCATTGCTGGCGCTGGGGCGGTTCACGGCGACGGCCGCCCTGCTCTGGCTGTTCTTCGGCCTACGCGGACGCACGCGCATGAAGGACGCCCGGTGGGCCATCGGGCTGCTGTTCGCCATCCCCACAGTGTTCTATCTCTACTCGGCGATCCTGCTCGAACAGCACGTGCTCAGCGGCCTGGCACGCGCCGTGGCGGCGACCCACACCTTTCTGCCCTTCCTGCTGCTTGCCGGGATGAGCATCTTCCCGCTGACCGCCGTCGAGGCGCTGGCGCTGGCGGCGCCGATTCTCCTGGCCAAGATCTGGGCCAGCCTGCTGCACTGGCCGCCGCCCGACTGGCCCGCGGTGGCCGGCGCCTTCTGGCTGCTGCTGCTGGTGACGGCGGTGGCGATGTTCTCCAGCATGAGCCAGTTGGCGTTCGTCATCGTGCTGGTGCGCCAGGCGATACGGGATCCGCTCACCGGCAGTTTTTCCCGGTACAGCGGCGAAGAGCTGCTCGAGTTGCAGTTCACCCTCGCCAGCCGCAGCGGCGCGCCCCTGGCCGTCGCCTTCATCGACCTGGACCATTTCAAGCAAGTCAATGACGACTACGGCCACGATACCGGCGACACGCTGCTGCGCGATACGGTGAATACCATCACCAGCCAGTTGCGCACGGGCGACATCCTGGCGCGCTGGGGCGGCGAGGAATTCCTGCTCGTCATGCCCCACACCGATTGCCGCCAGGCGCTGGTGGGGCTGGAGCGCCTGCGGGCGCAGCCGCTGGCGACGCGGCCCGACGGCACCGGGCAGACCGCCAGCATCGGCGTGGCGGAGCGCACCGCCGACGGCGCGGCCAACTGGAAGGCGCTGGTGGATCTGGCCGACGCGCGCATGTACCGCGCGAAGCAGGCCGGGCGCGACCGCGTCGTCGCCTGCGACTTCTAGCGTTGCGCCAACAACCCCGCCAGGGTCTTCTCGATGGCCGCGACCGCTGTCGGCGCTTCGATCTCCATCGCCTGGTCATGCACCCAGGGCCGGTCCTTGGCCGGCAGCACCCGGCCCAGGCGCGCGGCGAAGCAGCGGCGGAAACCGAAATCCGGCCCGTCGGCGCCGTAGCCGTAGGCGCCGTACTCTTCCCCGGCAGTGTTGAACAGCTCCAGGAAGCGGCGCCGGCACGTGCCCGGCGCCGGCTCGGCCAGAAGCATGTCGGCGTTGTCCTCGACCAGGTCCGCCAGGCGCAGGGCAAGAGCGCGGGTGAATTCCGCGCGCCGCGCCGGCGCCAGTTGCCGGTAGGCGATGCGGTCGGCGACCAAGGCGTGGAAGGCCAGGGCTTCGCACACGAAATCGAAATAGGCAGGCCCGGGATCGATGTCGAACTGCGCTTCGCGCATGCGCCGGATCGACTCCCGGGCCAGCTTCCAGGCGAGCTGCGCGACGACGCTGGCGAGCTCCGCGGCGGTGCGGCTGCGCTGCGCCGCATGGAAGCGGCTGCGGATGCGCACGGCCATTAGCTAGTGCTCCCCTTTGGTGCGCAGCACCCCCGCCAGCCGGTTGCCCTGCTTCTGGGGGCCGCCGCGGGGGAAGATCTCGTGCAGGTAGTGGTTGTTGCCCCGCTCCGGCCCCCACAGGGCGGCGAAGTGCTTGATCATCACCCGCACCTGGGGCTGCACCCGGTGTTCGTGGTAATAGTCGCGGATGAAGCGGATCACCTGCCAGTGCTCGTCCGTGAGCGTGAGCCCCTCCTCGCGCGCCAGCGCCCGGGCGAAGTCCTCGGACCAGTCCTCCGGATGGATGAGATAGCCTTCCGCATCGGTGGGCACGGCACGGCCGTTCACCATCACCACGCGAGCGGCGGTATCGCGATAGGCGTCACCCATACCGGCCTCAGTACTCGTCCTTGGCGTGTGCCATCGTTCCGTCCCCCTCTATTTCTTGCGCAGGTAGAACTCATAAGCGTTCGGCCCGATGGCCACGCGCGACAGGAGTTCGAGCGCCGTGGCGCGCACCCAGGCGTCCACGTCCGCCGCCGTGCCCGGACAGTTGCTGATGAGCAGCAGCACCTCGCCGGCAGCCATGCCGTCCAGCAGCTTCTTCGCTTCGAGGATGGGGCCGGGGCAGGTGACGCCGCGCATGTCCAGCACCGCGTGGGCCGAGCGGCGCACTGCTTCGCCGCCCTTGCGGATGGTGTAGGCGACGCGGTTGCCTTCGATCTTGCGCACCTCCGTCACTTCGTTACCGGTGTGGCGCGACCAGGCGAACAAGTCGTCCGACGTGCCGGGGCAGTCGGAGACGAGCAGCATGGTCTGGCCCGGCTGCATGTCGTCCACGATCTTCTTGGCGCCCAGGAGCGGCGCCGGGCACGACAGGCCGCTCATGTCCAGGGTGACGGTCGGTTTGTCGCTAGCCATGTTTTCTCCTTGAATCGTGACGGATGACGGGTGACGGCTTGCGCTCGCGCGGTTCGGTTTTGTCACTCGTCACTCGTCACTCGTCACCCGTCACCGCTCTCCTGCCGCCGCGCCCAGTCGAGCATGACCTGGCCCCAGCGCCGGGCGGTTTGGGCGTCTATGTCGAAGATGGTGAAGCGCTTCTTCTCGCGGATGCGCAGGCGCAGCAGCGGCGTGCCGCCCGACCGGTACTCCACCTGCAGCAGCTCGATGTCCTGGCCCCACAGGGGCGCCGTGAACTTGTCCAGGCGGACCAGCTCTTCCTTGTCGTCCGGGTCGCGATCGACGCTCATGCGCGGCAATATGCACGGCGCCACCGGCTCCGCCTATCACCGGCATGGCGTGGCAGCCCATAACCCTTTCGGGTAGGGGGCGCCTACTCCCACGGAGGGCCGGCGATAGCCTGCGCGGGTGATGGCTGATCGCAGCGCAGCATGCGTAGCATCAGCAGCAACTAACGGACCCGCGCCGGACGCGGCCGACCAATCACGGAGACATCACCCATGGCCAAGAAGCCCCACGACACGCCCAATCTCGACCAGTTGGAAGCCGGCCCCTGGCCCAGCTTCGTCACGGGCCTGAAGCGCCTCGCCGCGGACAAGGACTACATGGTGGATCTGCTGGGCCACCTGGAGCATTCCTACCAGACGCGCAAGGGCTACTGGAAAGGCGGCACCGTGGGCGTGTTCGGCTACGGCGGCGGCGTCATCCCGCGCTTCACGGAAATCAAGGACGAGCACGACCAGCCAGTGTTCAAGGATGCCGCCGAGTTCCACACCCTGCGCGTCATGCCGCCCGCGGGCATGCACTACACCACCGACATCCTGCGCAAGTTCTGCGACATCTGGGAGAAGTACGGCTCGGGGCTGATCGCCTTCCACGGCCAGAGCGGCGACATCATGTTCCAGGGCTGCACCACGGAGAACGTGCAGAAGGCCTTCGACGAGATCAACGCCCTGGGCTTCGACCTGGGCGGCGCCGGCCCGGCGGTGCGCACCTCCATGTCCTGCGTCGGCCACGCCCGCTGCGAGCAGTCCTGTTACGACGAGGCCAAGGCCCATCGCAAGATCATCAACGCCTTCCTGGACGACATCCACCGCCCGGCCCTGCCCTACAAGTTCAAGTTCAAGTTCTCCGGCTGCGGCAACGACTGCATGAACTCCATCCAGCGCTCCGACATGGCCGTCATCGGCACTTGGCGCGACAACATGCAGACGGACGAGGCCCTGGCGAAGAAGTGGTTCGCCAAGCACGGCTTGAGCGAGCTGGTGAACGACGTGGTGAACCGCTGCCCCACCAAGGCCATCCAGCTCAAGGAGATCAAGGATGTACGCAGCGGCCCGAACCTGAGCAGCGTGGCCCTCAATGACAGCCAGGCCCTGGAGATCAACAACAAGGACTGCGTGCGCTGCATGCACTGCATCAACGTCATGACCGGGGCGCTGGCGCCGGGCAAGGACCGCGGCGCCACCATCCTGGTGGGCGGCAAGCGCACCCTGAAGATCGGCGACCTCATGGGCACGGTGGTGGTGCCCTTCATGAAGCTGGAGAGCGACGAGGACTTCGACAAGCTGCTGGATCTGGCCAAGCGCATCGTGGATTTCTTCGCCGAGAACGCCCTGGAGCACGAGCGCTGCGGCGAGATGATCGAGCGCATCGGCCTGGTGAACTTCCTCGAAGGCGTGGAACTGGAAATAGACCCGAACATGGTTTCCGCCCCGCGCACCAACCCCTATGTGCGCACCGACGGCTGGGACGAGGAGGTAGCGAGAATCAGGGCCAAGTCCGCCGCCTGATACCAATCGACCACGGAGACCAACATGTCGCAACCGCAAATGCGCAAACCCATTGAATGCGGCGTGCCGGACCACATGCAGTACCTGCACCCGATGCTGGCCAGGAACTATGGCAATTGGAAGTACCACGACCGCCCGCGCCCGGGCGTCCTGCACCACGTATCCCACAGCGGCGACGAGGTGTGGACCGTACGCGCCGGCACCCAGCGCCAGATGGACATCCACACGGTGCGCAAGCTGTGCGACATCGCCGACCGGTTCGCGGAAGGCCATGTGCGCTTCACCATCCGCTCCAACATCGAGTTCATCGTGGCGGATGAAAAGAAGGTGGCGCCGCTGATCGACGAGCTGGAGAGGAACGGCTTTCCCGTGGGCGGCACCGGCAACTCCGTGTCCATGATCGCCCACACCCAGGGCTGGCTGCACTGCGACATTCCCGGCACCGACGCCTCGGGCGTGGTCAAGGCGCTGATGGACGAGCTCTACGAAGAGTTCAAGCACGAGCGGATGCCCAACCGGGTGCGCCTGTCCACCTCCTGCTGCGAGATCAACTGCGGCGGCCAGGCGGACATCGCCGTGATCATCCAGCACACCAAGCCGCCCAAGATCAACCACGACCTGGTCGCCAACGTGTGCGAGCGCCCCGCCGTGGTGGCGCGCTGCCCGGTGGCGGCGATCCGCCCCGCCCTGGTGAACGGCAAGCCCTCGCTGGAAGTGGACGAGAAGAAGTGCGTGTGCTGCGGCGCCTGTTTCCCGCCCTGCCCGCCCATGCAGATCAACGATCCCGAGCATTCCAAGCTGGCGGTGTGGGTCGGCGGCAAGAATTCGAACGCACGCCTGAAGCCCCAGTTCATGAAGATGGTGGCCGCCGGGCTGCCCAACAATCCGCCGCGCTGGCCCGAGGTGGCCGGGGTGGTGAAGCGCATCCTGCACGTGTACAAGGAGGACGCCCGTCCCTGGGAGCGCATGGCCGACTGGATCGAGCGCATCGGCTGGCCGCGCTTCTTCGAGAAGACCGGGCTCACCTTCACCAAGTACCTGATCGACGACTGGCGCGGCGGTCGCGCCAACCTCAACGCCTCGGTCCATATCCGCTTCTGACGGCGCCCCATGAAGTTCGCCATTCTGGTCAACGAAGGCCCCTACACCCACCAGGCCGCCGACAGCGCCTATCTGTTCTGCCGCGCGGCGCTGGCCAAGGGGCACGAGATTGTGCGCGTGTTCTTCTATCACGACGGCGTGAACAACGCCACGCGCCTCACCGAGCCGCCCCAGGACGACCGCCACATCGTGAACCGCTGGTCCAGGCTGGCCGAGGAGCACGGCGTGGACCTGGTGGTGTGCGTCGCCGCGGCGCTGCGCCGCGGCATCAGGGAGGAGAATCTGGCCAGCGGCTTCCGCATCTCGGGCCTGGGCCAGCTCATCGAGGCGGGCATCCAGGCGGACCGCACCGTGACGTTCGGAGACTAGGCCATGAGCGAAGGGACCATCAAGAAGTTCATGTACGTCAACCGCAAGGCGCCCTACGGCACCATCTACGCGCTGGAATCCCTGGAGGTGGTGCTGATCGCCGCCGCCTTCGATCAGGACGTGAGCCTGGTGTTCATGGACGACGGCGTATACCAGCTCAGGAAGGGCCACCAGACCAAGGGCATAGAAGTGAAGAACTTCCAGCCCACCTACCGGGCGCTGGAGGACTACGACATCACCAGGCTCTACGTGGAGCGCGAGGCCCTGCAGGCGCGCGGCCTCACGGCGGACGACCTGTGCGTGCCGGTGGAAGTGCTGGAGCGGGCCGAGATCGGCCGGCTCATGGAACAGCAGGACGTGGTGTTCTCATTCTAGGGGTCGGGATATGCTGCACATCGTCAACAAATCGCCCTTCCAGAGCACGACGCTGGACTCCTGCCTGGCCACCGCCCGGCCGGACGGCAGCATCCTGCTCATCGAGGACGCGGTCTACGCCGCCACCCGCGGCAGCGCCGCCGCAGCACGGCTGGAGCAGGCGCTGGGAAAATTCAAGATCTACGTCCTGACGCCGGACCTGGAAGCCCGCGGCATCGCCGGCTCGGTCATCGACGGCGTGCGCCTGGTGGACTACGCGGGTTTCGTGGACCTGGTGGCCGAGCACAAGGGCTGCCAGTCCTGGCTTTGATTTTTTCCGGAGGCATCCCATGGCAATAGAAGTAAACGGCAAGACCTACGAGACCGACGAGGAAGGCTACCTGGTCAATCTGGGCGACTGGAGCGAGGAAGTGGCGAACTTCATCGCCAGGCAGGAAAACGTGGAGATGACGCCCAACCACTGGGAGGTGGTGAACTTCCTGCGCGACTACTACAACGAGTTCCAGATCGCCCCGGCCGTGCGCGTGCTCACCAAGGCCATCGGCAAGAAGCTGGGGCCGGAGAAGGGCAACAGTCAGTACCTGTACGAGCTGTTCCCCTACGGCCCGGCCAAGCAGGCGTGCAAGATCGCCGGCCTGCCCAAGCCGACGGGGTGCGTGTGAGGCACCGCCCCTTGCAGCAGGTCTCCCCCTTTGAAAAAGGGGAAACAAGGGGGATTTCCATCGCGCCGAAAAATCCTCCCTGTCCCTCCTTTAAAAAAGGAGGGAACCTTCTGCCCGCGGTTACGCAAGCATGACATCCGCTTACGCCTTCGCCGCCCTGTTCTACGCCGCCGCCGCGCTGCTGGTGGGCGGCCTGGCATACAAGATCTACGACTTCGCCCGCACCCCGGCGCCGCTCAAGATCCCCACCACGCCGGCGCCCACCACCAGAGGCGGGGTGGCGCTGCGTCTGCTGCGGGAAGTGGCCCTGTTCGAGAGCCTGTTCCGCTCCAACCTGTGGCTTTGGCTGTTCGGCATCCTGTTCCACGGCGCGCTGCTGCTGGTGCTCGCGCGCCATCTGCGCTACTTCACCGAGCCGGTGTGGGCGCCGGTCATCTGGCTGCAGCCCTTCGGCATCTACGCCGGACTGGCGATGGCGGTGGCGCTTGCAGCCCTGTGGGCGCGGCGCTTCCTGGTGGAGCGTATCCGCTACATCTCGACGCCCTCGGACCACCTGATGCTGGCCCTGCTCCTGGGCATCGGCGCCACGGGACTGGGCATGAAGTTCTTCATGCACACCGACGTGGTGGCGGTGAAGGCCTATTTCCTCGGCCTGCTGCGCTTCGACATCCAGCCGCTGCCGGCCCATCCGGGGCTCTACCTGCATCTGATCCTGGTGGCGCTGCTGATGGCGGTCTTCCCCTTCAGCAAGCTGCTGCACGCCCCGGGTGTGTTCTTCAGCCCGACGCGCAACCAGGTGGATGACCCGCGCGAGAAGCGCCACTTGGCGCCCTGGGCGGCGAAACTGGAGAGTTGATTCCATGGCCGCACCCGAATTCGCCGTCCCCGAGCTGAAGGAATACCCGGTCATCCCCATCCTCAAGGCGGACGCCATGGCGGCAGCCAAGCCCTATGTCGCCAGCGCACCCATGAACGAGGCCCTGGGCTTCCCCGGCGAGCTGGTGGCGGACTGGGAAGAGCGCGCCGTCGCCAAGCTGGGCGAGCTGTTGCAAAAGTACCGCTCCCTCAAGGTGTATCTGGACGCCTGCGTGCACTGCGGCGCGTGCACCGACAAATGCCATTATTTCCTCGGCACCGGCGACCCCAAGAACATGCCGGTGGCGCGCCAGGATCTGCTGCGCAGCGTCTATCGCCGCCATTTCACCCCCGCCGGCAAGCTGTTCCCCAAGCTGGTGGGCGCCAAGGATCTGACGCGCGACATGCTCGAAGACTGGTACAAGTACTACAACCAGTGCTCCGAGTGCCGCCGCTGCTCCCTGTTCTGCCCCTACGGCATCGATACCGCCGAGATCACCATGGCGGCCAAGGAAATCCTCGACGCCGTCGGCTACGGGCAGAAGTACACCAACGAGATCATCGGCAAGGTGCACCGCGTCGGCAACAACCTGGGCCTGCCGCCCGCGGCCCTGGCCGACACCCTGGAGGGCCTGGAAGAGGACATCAAGGCCGACACCGGCGTGGATGTGCGCCTGCCCCTGGACGAGGCCGGCGCCGAGGTGCTGCTGATCACCCCCTCTGCCGATTTCTTCGCCGAGCCCCACGTGGACAGCCTGGTGGGCTACGCCAAGGTATTCCATGCCGCTGGCATCCGCTGGACGCTGTCCTCCAAAGCCTCCGAGGCGGGCAACTTCGGCATGTTCATCGGCAGCTACGACCAGTTGCGGAGAATCGCCCTGCGCGTGCGCGAGGCGGCCCTGGAGCTGGGCGTGAAGCGCATCGTCGTGGGCGAATGCGGCCATGCCTGGCGGGTGGCCTACAGCTTCTGGAACACGCTGACGGGCATCGGCGCCGGCGGCAACGATCCCTTCGCGCTGCAACTGCAGAAGCAGCTCGATCAGCGCTACAAGCAGCCGTCCCACATCTGCGAGGTCACCTACGACCTGATCCGGCGCGGCGCCCTCAAGTTCGACAAAGAGGCGAACGACCACCGCATCGTCACCTTCCACGATTCCTGCAACGTGGCGCGGGGCTCGCGCATGGGCGATGCGCCCGGCGGCCAGTTCGAGATTCCGCGCGCCATCATCCGCGCCGTGGCCAACCATTACGTGGAGATGGCGCCGGGCACCACCCACGAGCAGACCTTCTGCTGCGGCGGCGGCGGGGGACTGCTCACCGACGAGCTGCTGGAGCTGCGCGTCAAGGGCGCCAGCCCGCGCATGGAGGCGCTGAAGCAGGTGGCGGACTCGGACGGCGTGAACTTCATGGCCACCATCTGCGCCATCTGCAAGGCCCAGTTCACCAAGGTCCTGCCCTATTACCACTTCGACCGCAGCATGATCGGCGGCGTGCACCAACTGGTCAGCACCGCCATCCGGCTGGGCGCATAGAGGAGACACGATGTCCGCCACGGAACAGCCCGACACCCGGCTCACCTTCCGCCGCTACAAGGACGGGGACCACCGGCCGCCCGCCTGGAACAAGGTGATCTTCAAGGCCGGCCATTCCCACAAGTGCCCGACCTACGTGCAGTCCACGCCGCCCTGTCAGGGCAGTTGCCCTTCGGGCGAGGACATCCGCGGCTATCTGCAGATCGCGCGCGGCATCGAGAAGCCGCCCACGGGGATGACCTGGCAGGAGTACGCCTGGCGGCGGCTGACCGAGGCCAATCCCTTCCCTGCCGTCATGGGCCGGGTGTGCCCGGCGCCGTGCGAGGCGGGCTGCAACCGCAACGAGGTGGAAGACCATGTGGGCATCAATGCAGTGGAGCACTTCCTGGGGGAGTATGCCATCGCCCACAACCTCGCCTTCAAGAAGCCACAAGCGACCACGGGCAGGAAGGTGGCCGTCATCGGCGGCGGCCCGGCCGGGCTGTCCTGCGCCTACCAGCTCGCCCTGAAAGGGCATGAGGTCACCATCTTCGACGAGCACGAGCAGTTGGGCGGCATGATGCGCTACGGCATCCCCGGCTTCCGCACGCCGCGCGGGGTGCTCGACGCCGAGATCCAGCGCATCCTCGACCTGGGCGTGAAGACGCGCCTCAACTGCCGCGTGGGGCGCGACGTGGCGATGGACGACATTCGCCGCGATTTCGACGCGGTGTTCATGGGCCTGGGTGCCCAGTCGGGCCGGGCCCTACCCTGCCCCGGCAACGACGCGCCCAACGTGGTCACCGCCACCGCCTTCCTGCGCGCCTTCAACGACGGACGGCTGCAGCAAGTGGGCAAGCGCGTGGTGGTGGTGGGCGGCGGCGACACCTCCATCGACGTCGCCACCGTGGCGCGGCGCCTGGGCCACATCGAGCACGCCCGCGACCAGGACCGCCCGGAGAACGTCATCGGCGGCCGCGCCGCCCACGACGTCGCCCAGATCTCCGCGCGCCAGGGCGCGGAAGTCACCCTCACCTCGGTCTTCCCGGTGGACAAGATGCAGGCCAACCGGCACGAGATCGAGCAGGCCCTGGCCGAGGGCATCGTCATCCGCGGCGGCCTGGCGCCGGTGGCGGTGGTGCGCGGCGCCGACGGCCGCGCCACGGCCCTGCGCGTGGCTCAGTGCGAGGCGAAGTTCGTGGGACCGAAGCTGGAGATCAAGGTCATCGCGGGCACCGAGCAGGATCTCGAGGCGGACCTGATCGTCTCCGCCATCGGCCAGGCAGTGGATTTTTCCGGGCTGGAGGAATTCGACTCGGGCAAGGGCGGCATCGTCGCCGATCGCAATTACCAGGTGCTGGGCCAGCCCGGCGTCTTCGTCGGCGGCGACGTGGTGCGGCCGCATCTGCTCACCACCGCCATCGGCCACGGCTGGATCGCCGCCGAGGGCATCGACCGCTACCTGCGCGGCGAGGGCCAGGACAAGCGTCCCAGGATCGACGTGCACCACTGGGACATGCAGAGGAAGCTGGTGGAGAAGGGCACGCCGCCCCAGCCCATCCACGAGCCCATCCGCGGCACCTGCGACGCCAACGTGGCGGTCCACAACTTCGAGAACCGCTCCGACCGCTATGTCATCACCCACAAGGAGCTGTTCCTGGGCCACTTCCAATACACGCCGCGCCACCGGCGCCGGGTGATCACCCTGACCGCCGAGCAGGCCCTGGGCAACTTCCAGGAGCGCGTGGCGCCCCTGAGCGAAGCGGACGTGGTGGCGGAGGCCAAGCGCTGCATGAGCTGCGGCCTGTGCTTCGAGTGCGACAACTGCGTGGTGTACTGCCCGCAGCAGGCGGTCAAGCGCATGCCCAAGAAGGACGCCACCACCGGCCGCTACGTCTACACCGACTACGACCGCTGCATCGGCTGCCACATCTGCCACGACGTGTGCCCGACCGGCTACATCCAGATGGGGCTGGGCGAGTGAGACCAAAGGCATTGGCCGTTGCAGCGCTCATGGCGGCCTGGTTGACCGGCGCCGCGGCCGGTGTGCCGCGGCCCGGCATTGTCATCGCCAAGCCGGGCCAATGCGTCGCCGACAAGGACACCATGCGCCGCAGCCATATGGACTTCCTCAAGCATCAGCGGGACCAGACCGTGCGCCAGGGCATCCGCACCAGGGAGCACAGCCTCAACGAATGCGTCGCCTGCCACGCCGGAGAGAAGAGCGGCAGCGTGCTGGGCCAGGACGGCTTCTGCCAGAGCTGCCACAGCTATGCGGCGGTGGAGCTGGATTGCTTCGAATGCCATTCCGCCAAACCCAAGCCGGTGGCCAAGCCATGACCGACCGCCGCCGCTTCCTCGAACTCTCCGCCGCGGCCCTGGCCGGCATCGCCCTTGCCCCGGGCATACGCCTGATCCAGGTGGCCGCCGCCCGGCCGCTTGATGCCCCCGCCTCGGGCAAGGTGCGCTGGGGCCTGCTCATCGACACCAGCCGCTGCGGCGACGACTGCGATGCCTGCCTCAGCGCCTGCCGGAAAGAGAATCATCTGCCCCAGGGCGAGCTGCGCCGCACCGATGCCCAGTGGATCCGCAAAGTGGCGGTGAAGGACATGCGCAGCGGCAGCGCGCGCCAGGTGCCCATGATGTGCCAGCACTGCGCCAAACCGCCCTGCGTGGACGTATGCCCCACCGGCGCCTCCTTCAAGCGCGCCGACGGCATCGTGCTGGTGGACCGCCACATCTGCATCGGCTGCCGCTACTGCATGATGGCCTGCCCCTACAAGGCACGCTCCTTCGTGCACGAGCCCACCACCGGCCAGAACCCGGAGGTGCCGCGCGGCCAGGGCTGCGTGGAAGGCTGCCACCTGTGCGTGCACCGCATCGACCGGAACGAACTCCCCGCCTGCGTCGAGGCCTGCGCCGCCACCGGCCGCAAGGCCATGCTGTTCGGCGACCTGAACGACCCGGCAGCCGAGATCGCCCAGCGCATCGCCCAAGTGGCGACCGCCCAGGTGCGCGCCGATCTGCGCCTGGACCCGGGCGTGCGCTATCAAGGACTGTGAGCCATGGCCACCGTGACCCTGCGCGAATGGAACATCACCAGCCGCCGCTACTACGGCCTGCTCGCCGCCCTGGGCGCCTTGATCGCCCTGGGCGCCTATGCCTTCCTGCAGATGGAGCACCATGGCCATGTCATCACCGGCATGGACAACCAGGTGGTGTGGGGCATGCCCCACGTGTTCGCCGTGTTCCTGATCGTCGCCGCCTCGGGGGCGCTCAACGTCGCCTCCACCGCCTCGGTGTTCGGCAAGGCGGCCTACAAGCCCCTGGCGCCCCTGTCGGGCCTGCTCGCCCTGGCGCTGCTGGCGGGCGGCCTGGCGGTGCTGATGCTGGACCTGGGCCGCCCCGACCGGCTGGTGGTGGCCATGACCCACTTCAACTTCAAGTCGATCTTCGCCCTCAACGTCTTCCTCTACACCGGCTTCTTCGCCATTGTCGCCGCCTACCTGTGGCTCATGCTGGAGCGGCGCCTGCAGCGCCACGCCAGGGCGGCGGGGCTGGCCGCCTTCGTCTGGCGCCTGCTGCTGACCACCGGTACCGGCTCCATCTTCGGCTTCCTGGCGGCGCGTGAGGCCTACGACTCGGCCCTGCTGGCGCCCCTGTTCATCGTCCTGTCGCTCGCCTACGGCACCGCCCTGTTCCTGCTGGTGCTGATAGTCGCCAGCCGCTGGGACGCGCGCCCCGTGAGCGACGCCCTGCTGGCGCGCCTGGCACGCCTGCTGGCGATCTTCGTCGCCGCCGCCCTGTACTTCGTCGCCGTGTTCCACCTCACCAAGCTCTACATGGCACGCTACGACGGCGTGACGCGCTTCATCCTGCTGGACGGCGGCCGGTATACCGCGCTGTTCTGGCTCGGCCAGGTGGCGGCCGGCGGGCTGATCCCCCTGGCCCTGCTGTTCCATCCGCGCCTGGGGCGCTCGCGCGCCGCCATCGCGGCCGCCTGCCTGCTGGTGGTCGGCGGGGGACTCGCCCAGATGTACGTCACCATCATCGGCGGCCAGGCCTATCCCCTGGCCCTGTTTCCGGGCATGCAGGAGACGAGCAGTTTCTTCGACGGCGAGATCCATCCCTACGCCCCAAGCGCCTGGGAGGTGCTGCTGGGAATGGGCGGCACGGCGCTGGCCCTGGCGCTGGTGGCGGTAGGCCTGCGGGTGCTGCGCATCCTGCCCGAGCGGCTCGATGACAAAATCATCGATGCACTGGAGGCCAAATGACGTCGCGCTTCCTGGTCGCCGCCGCCCACAAGTCCTCGGGCAAGACCACGGTCAGCATCGGCCTGGCGGCGGCGCTGCGCGCCCGCGGCCTGGCGGTGCAGCCCTTCAAGAAAGGCCCGGATTACATCGATCCCCTGTGGCTGTCCGCTGCCGCCGCCCGGCCCTGCCGCAACCTGGACTTCAACCTGTCCTCGGGCGACGAGCTGCGCGCCCAGTTCGCGCGCCACGGCGCAGCCGCCGACGTGTGCCTGGTGGAAGGCAACAAGGGCCTGCACGACGGCATGGCCCTGGACGGCGCCGACAGCAACGCGGCGCTGGCCAGGCTGCTGGGCCTGCCGGTGGTCCTGGTGCTCGATGCCCGGGGCATGACCCGGGGCGTGGCGCCGCTGATCCTGGGCTACCAGGCCTTCGAGCGCGGGCTGCGCATCGCCGGCGTGATCCTCAACAAGACCGGCGGCGCGCGCCACGAGGCCAAGCTGCGCGCCGTGATCGAGCGCTACACCGACGTGCCGGTGCTGGGCATGCTCCCCGACGAACCGCGCATGATCATCACGGAGCGCCACCTGGGCCTGATGCCCGCCAACGAGACGCGCCTGGCCGAGGACCGCATCGCCGCCATCGCCGGCATCGTCGCCCAGCGCATCGACCTGGCGCGCCTGCTGGAGTTGACGGCCGCGCCGCTTCCCCTCTGCCCGCCGACCGGGGAGAGGGCCGGGGTGAGGGGCAAACCCGTGCGCATCGCCATTCCCCGCGACGCCGCCTTTGGCTTCTACTACCCGGACGACCTGGAGCTCCTCTCTGCCGCCGGCGCCGAGCTGCGCTTCTTCGACAGCCTGCGCCAGCGCCTGCCGGAATGCGACGGTCTGTTCATCGGCGGCGGCTTCCCCGAGTGCTTCATGGATGAGCTGGAGGCCAACCGCGGCCTGCGCGCCGACATCCGCCGCGCCGTGGAGGCGGGCCTGCCCGTCTATGCCGAATGCGGCGGCCTCATGTATCTCACCCGCTCCCTCACCTGGCAAGGGCGCACACGCCCCATGGTGGGCGCCATCGCCGGCGACGCGGTGATGCACGACAAGCCCGTGGGCCGTGGCCTGGTGCGCCTGCAGGAGACGGCGGAGCATCCCTGGCCCGGGGCCACGCGGGCGGAAGTGCGTGCCCACGAGTTCCACTACTCGAGCCTGGAGAACCTGGACGGGCAACCGCGCTTCGCCTACCGGGTACTGCGCGGCCACGGCATCGACGGCCGCCATGACGGCCTCATCCACCACAACGTGCTGGCCTCCTACACCCACCTGCGCTCCACCGTGGGCCACGACTGGACCGCCCGCTTCGTCGCCTTCGTGCGCCAGTGCGCCCGCGAGCGCCGGCGCGCGCTGGCCGCTACCCTATGAAGCTGCAATCACGCCCCCCTACCCCCTTTGAAAAAGGGGGTGGCGCCGCAGGCGCCGGGGGATTTGTCGCCCTGGTGGGCGCCGGTCCCGGCGACCCGGAACTGCTCACCCTGCGCGCCGCCCGCCTGCTGCAGCAGGCGCACGTGGTGGTCTACGACCAGCTGGTGGCGCCGGAGATCGTCGCCCTGGCCCCGCCCGAAGCCCAGCGCATCTATGCCGGCAAGCGCCGCGGCCACCACGCCCTGGGCCAGGAAGAAATCAACCGGCTGCTGGTGCGGCTGGGGCGCCAGGGGACGCAGGTGGTGCGGCTGAAGGGCGGCGATCCCTACATCTTCGGCCGCGGCGGCGAGGAAGCGGAAGCTCTGGCAGCGGCCGGCGTGCCCTTCGCCGTGGTGCCCGGCATCACCGCCGCCGCGGGCGTGGCGGCCTACACCGGCATCCCCCTCACCCACCGGGACTGGGCCCACAGCTGCGTGCTGGTCACCGGCCACCACAAGGACGGCAGTGCCGATCTCGACTGGCCGGCGCTCGCCCGCCCGGGTCAGACCATCGTCATCTACATGGGCCTGCACCACCTGCCCGAGCTGTGCCGTCAACTGGCCGCCCATGGCCTGCCGGAAGCCACGCCGGCGGCCATCGTGCAGCAGGGCACGACACCGCGCCAACGGGTGGTGACGGCAACCCTGGGAACCCTGCCGCAGCGGGCGGCCGATGCCAGGCTGGCCCCGCCGACACTGATCATCGTGGGGGAGGTGGTGCGCCTGCGGCGCAAGCTTGCGGGCTTCTGCGATGCCTTCGCGCCGCCTTACGGGGCCGCGGCCCCGCTGGAAAGCGCGGTGCTGTAGCCGCTACTTGCCGCCCCCCTCCTCCTTGTGGGCCACGGCGAACACCGCCGCCTCCACCCGCGAGGTGAGGTTCAGCTTGGATAGGATGTGGCGCACGTGCAGCTTCACCGTGTCGTGGCTGATGTTGAGCTGGCGCGCGATGGCCTTGTTGGACAGGCCCTGGGACAGATGGCCGAGGATCTCCCGCTCGCGCGCCGTGAGCTGCGCCAGGGGGCTCGCCTTGGCTCCTTCGCCGCGCCCGGGCTGGAGCAGGTGCATGAGCTTGAGCGTCATGGCCGGCGCCACCACCACTTCGCCGCGCACGGCGCGGTGTACGGCGTCGGCCACTTCGTCGGGCTCCATGTCCTTGAGCAGGTAGCCGCGGGCGCCGCTGCGTAACGCCCCGGCGAGGTCGTCTTCGCTGTCGCTGACGGTGAGGATCAGCGCGGCGCCGTTCCAGCCTTCGGCGCGCAGCCTGCGCAGGGCTTCGAGTCCGCCCTGGGGCGGCATGTTGAGGTCGATGAGCGCGACATCGGGATTGTGCTCCAGGGCCAGCCGCAAGGTCTCGTCGGCGTTGCCGGCGATGGCCGCCACCCGGATGCCGGCGCGGCCTTCCAGCAGCTCCGCCAGGCCCTTGCGGAACAGGGTGTGGTCGTCGGCAAGAAGTATGCGGATGGGTGGATTCACGGCCGCCTCGCAGCAGGCTTCGGCGGGACGGGGACGACCAGGCGCACCAGGGCGCCGCCCAGGGGCGAGCGGGCCAGCTCGATGCACCCGCCCACGCGCTCGGCCCGCTCGCGCATGATGCTCAGGCCGAAGTGGTGGCGCGGCATGGCGTGCCCCGCCGCCACGAAGCCCTTGCCGTCGTCCTCGACGGTGAAACGGTGGCCGTCGGCGCCCGTCTCCATGGTCAGGCGCGCGCGCGTCGCGCCCGAGTGGCGTGCCACGTTGGCCAGGGCCTCCTGCAGGATGTGGAACACCTGCACCTCCTGGTCCACCGACAGGCCCAGCTCGTGGATGTCGTTGCGCCGCTCCAGCTCGATGCCGGTGCGCTCGCGCAACTGCAGCGCCAGGGCATCGATGGCGTGGAACAGGCCGAGCGGGTCCATGCGGTGGCGGAACTGGCCGAGCAGCTCGCGCAGGTCGCCGTAGGCGGTGTCCAGGGCCTGCTGGGCGTCCGCCACGTAAGCGAGGGCGCGCGCCTTGTCATCCTGCTGCAGGGCCTCCTGCATGGCGGACAGGCGCATCTTCATGTAGGCCATGGTCTGGGCGAGGGAATCGTGCACCTCGTTGGCGATCATCTGGCGCTCGTCGATGAGCGTCATGCGCAGGTTCTCGCGCATCAGGCGCGCATTCTCCAGGGCCATGCCCAAGTGCTCGCTGATGGAGGTGAACAGCAGCGCCAGGTCCTCGGGCACCTCGCTCCGCTCGCGCAGGAACAGGTTGTAGACACCCAGCACCTTGCCGCGGTATTTGAGGGGCACCACCACCATGCCGGAACAGTTATGGAAGAAAGGCAGGCCGGTGCGTTCGGCGCAGGTCTTCAGCTCGAAGGCGCGCCGCACGTCGTCCTCGCGCAGCGCCACGCCGCAGATGCCGCAGTCGAGATCGGTTTCCTGCTCGGCCAGCAACACATCGTCGGGCAGCCCGAGGGCGCCGAGCAGGCGCAGGCGGCGGCCATCGGTGGTGAGCACGCGCACGGCGCCGGCGGCGGCGCCGGACAGGCGCATGAGGGTGTCGAGGAAGCGCTCCAGCAGGGCTTCCAGGTTGTGCTCGCAGGCGAGCTTGGCGGACACCTCGGACAGGATGCGCAGGGCCTGCAGCTTGTAGCCGCCCTGCTCCTCGGCGTCCTGCACGTCCCCCTCCTCGCTGCGGACCGGAGCGGGCGCCGGCCCCATGGTGTTCATGGATCGTCTCCTGCCCGGGCGGGTGTTCCCGCTCTATGTGGGAATCCTGGTGTGGTGCTTCAAGCTCTGTCGGGGGTGAAAATCATTTTATGTCCGGGAGCACCCAGCCGCCCCTAAAAATTTTTTCTGCCCATAGAAGGCCGGCTAGGGTCTTGCCGTCGGTGATGCTTCCGGCCCGCACCGCGTCCAGGGCCTGGTCGAGGGACAACTCCACCACCTCCAGGAATTCGCCGTCGTCCAGGGCATGGCCCACATGCTCCAGCCCCCGGGCGAGAAAGATTTCGATGCGCTCGTTGGAGTAGCCGATGCAGGGATGGATCACCCCGACGTAGGCCCACACCCGGGCCTGGTAACCGGTCTCCTCCCGCAGCTCGCGCCGGGCGCAGTCGAGAATGTCTTCGCCGCGGTCGATCTTGCCCGCCGGCAATTCCAGGAACACGCGATCGAGGGGATAGCGGAACTGGCGCTCGAAAATGAGCTTGCCGTTGTCCATCTGGGCGATCACCATCACCGCGCCCGGATGGGCCACGTATTCGCGCCGGGTCTCCTGGCCGTCGGGCAGGTCCACCCGGTCCACGCGCACTTCCAGGAGCTTGCCCGAGAAAGCGGTATAGCCGTCGATCCTGGTTTCTTTCAGATGCCGGTCGGTCATTCACGGCCTCGCGAAAGGACGGGACATCGGCCCCGCGGCGCCCGGCGGCCTTTTCAGCGGCCGCCTATGAAGGCGTAGGCGCAGTAGTCGAGTATCGCCTGGGGCATGGCGCCCAGCAGCGCCACCGCCAGGCCGTTCGCGGACAGCAGCAGGCGCATGTCGAAGGGCGCGCGGATGGGCGTGGTGTCGGCCGGCGGGTCGAAGTACATCAGCTTCACCACCCGCAGGTAGTAGAAGGCGCCCACCAGGGACAACACCACGGCGAACACCGCCAGCCAGATATGGCCCGCCGCCACCACCGCCTGGAGCACCGCGAACTTGGCGAAGAAACCGACGAAGAAAGGGATGCCCGCCATGGAGAACATCAGGATCATCATGACGAAGGCGAACCAGGGGCTGCGCTTGTTGAGGCCCTTGAAGTCCTCCAGGTTCTCCGCCTCGAAGCCGGCGCGCGACAGCAGCAGGATCATGCCGAAGGCGCCCAGACTCATGAGCACGTAGGACACGGCATAGAACATCGCCGAGCTGTAGGCCGGCACGGCGTAGCGCGGGTCGCCCGCCACCACGCCCGACAGGACGCCCAGCAGCATGAAGCCCATGTGGGAAATGGCCGAATAGGCCAGCATGCGCTTGAGGTTGCTCTGGGCGATGGCGGCCAGGTTGCCCAGGGCGATGGACAGCACGGCCAGCAGCATGAGCATGGTCTGCCACTGCTCGGCCAGCTCGAACAGGCCCATCACCAGCAGGCGGATGGCCATGGCGAAGGCCGCCAGCTTGGGTGCCGAGCCGATGAACAGCGTCACCGCCGTGGGCGCGCCCTGGTACACATCGGGAATCCACATGTGGAAAGGCACCACGCCCAGCTTGAACGCCAGCCCCGCCACCACGAACACCAGGCCGAACACCAGCACCTTGCTGTTGGCCGAATTGAAATACAGCGCCTGGCGCACGCCGGGCAGCTCCAGGGTGCCGGTGGCGCCGTAGATCATGGATATGCCGTACAGCAGCAGGCCCGAGGCCAGCGCCCCCAGCACGAAGTACTTCATGGCCGCTTCGGTGCACACCGCCGAATCCCGGTTTATGGCCACCATGGCATAGAGGGACAGGGACATCAGCTCCAGCCCCAGGTACAGGGTGAGGAAGTGGCTGGCGGAGATGAGCACCATCATGCCCAGGGTGGCGAACAGCACCAGCAGGTAGAACTCGCCGTTCTCCAGCCGGCGCTCGGCCATGTAGCTGCGGCCGTAGATCAGCACCACCGCCACCGAGAAGTACAGCACCAGCTTCAGGATGTCAGAAAAGGTGTCGTCGATGAAGCCGTTGGCGAAGGTGAGGACGGTGCGGCCGTCCATGGTGAACAGGGTGATGGCGAAGGCGCCGATCAGCGTCAACTGGGTCAGGAAGTAGGCCATCCAGCGCCGGGACTTGCCGGCGACGAGATCCACCAGCAGCACCACGCAGGCCATGATGAGGACGAAGATCTCCGCCGAAGCGGGATAGAGATCGGGTATCGTGAAATTCATTTTGGAACCGGTCCAGTTGCCTGCGTTGTCACAGCACCTTGCTCAGCGCCACATGCTTGAGCAGATTGTCCACCGAAGCATGCATCACTTCGACGAAGGGGAAGGGATAGATTCCCATCGCCAGCACGCATGCCGCCAGCAGCCCGAGGACGAGGAACTCGCGGCCGTCGATGTCCTTGAGCTCGGCCACATGGTGGTTGGCCACGGCGCCGAACACCACGCGCTTGTACATCCACAGGGTATAGGCGGCGCCCAGGATCAGCGTCGTGGCGGCGGCGAAGCCCACCCAGAAGTTGTACTTGATGGCGCCCAGGGCCACCATGAATTCGCCGACGAAGCCGCTGGTCGCCGGCAGGCCCGAGTTGGCCATGGCGAACAGCATGAACAGGGCCGCGAACTTGGGCATGGTGTTCACCACCCCGCCGTAGTCGGCGATCTGGCGGCTGTGCATGCGGTCGTACAGCACCCCCACGCACAGGAACAGGGCGCCCGACACGAAGCCGTGGGAGATCATCTGCACCAGCGCGCCTTCCACGCCGAGCTGGTTGAAGATGAAGAAACCCAGGGTGACGAAGCCCATGTGGGAGATGGACGAGTAGGCGATGAGCTTCTTCATGTCCGCCTGCACCAGGGCGACGAAGCCGATGTACACCACGGCGATGAGCGACAGGGCGATCATCAGCCAGGCCAGCTCGCGCGAGGCGTCCGGCGCGATGGGCAGCGAAAAGCGCAGGAAGCCGTAGGCGCCCAGCTTCAGCATGATGGCCGCCAGCACCACCGAGCCGCCGGTGGGTGCTTCCACGTGGGCGTCCGGCAGCCAGGTGTGTACCGGCCACATGGGCACTTTCACGGCGAAGGCGAGGAGGAAGGCGAGGAAGATCAGTATCTGCGCCTTCATGGGCAGCTTCACCTGGTGCCACTCGAGGATGCTGAAGGACAGGCCCGACTCGAAGAACAGGTAGATCAGGGCGACCAGCATCAGCAGCGAGCCGAGCAGTGTGTAGAGGAAGAACTTGAACGCCGCATACACCCGGTTGGGGCCGCCCCACACGCCGATGATGATGTACATGGGGATCAGCGAGGCCTCGAAGAACACGTAGAACAGCACCGCGTCCAGGGCGCAGAAGATGCCGTTCATGAGACCCGACATGATGAGGAAGGCGGCCATGTACTGGGCCACCTTCTCTTCGATCACGCGCCAGCCGGCCAGCACCACCAGGACGGTGATGAAGCTGTTGAGCAGGATGAACAGCACCGAGATGCCATCCACGCCGAGCTGGTACTTGATGTTGAAGCCGGGAATCCAGGGCAGGGTTTCGGTGAATTGCATGGCCGCGCTCTTCACGTCGAAAGCCGTGTAGAGCGGAATCGTCACCAGGAAACCGGCGATGGCCGCAATTAAGGCCAAGCCGCGCGCCAGGGATGCGTTGCGGTCCGATCCGGTGGCGAGCACCGCCAGACCGCCGAAGACCGGCACCCAGATCGCCAGACTGAGCAAAGGAAGACCCGTCATGTCAACTTATCCGTTCTTGTGCGCCCGGCGGGCGCCGTTAAACTCGCCAAACCTGCGGACCGCTAGCCCCGGTTGAACCAGAAGGTGAGCAGCACGAACACGCCGATGATCATGGAGAAGGCGTACTGGTAGATATAGCCCGACTGGAACAGGCGCGTGATCTGCGCCACCCAATAGACCACCTTGGCCGAGCCATTCACCACGATGCCGTCGATCAGCCCCTGATCGCCGCCCTTCCACAGGCCGCGGCCCACCAGGCGCGCGCCGCCGGCGAAGACCACCTCGTTGATGCGGTCGAAGTAGTACTTGTTCTCCAGGATCTCGTACACCAGTCCGAACTTGGCGCGGATGGCCTGCGGCAGTTCCGGACGCTTCAGGTAGAAGAACCACGCCAGTGCCACGCCCGCCAGGGCCAGCCAGAAGGGGGCCGTGACGAAGGCGTGCAGACCCATGGCAAGCGCGCCCTTGAAGTGATGCGCCAGCTCGGCCATCACCGGATGCTGCTCCGAGACGACGATGGCGCCCTCGAAGAAATCGCCGAACAGCATGGGCTGGACGGTCAGATAGCCGATGACCACCGAGGGAATGGCCAGCAGGATCAGCGGCACCGTCACCACCCGGGGCGATTCATGGGGCGTGCCATGCTGGCCGTGGCCGTGGGCATCGTGGCCGTGACCGGCATGCACATGGAAGCGCTCCTTGCCGTGGAACACCAGGAAGTACATGCGGAAGGAGTAGAAGGCGGTAACGAACACGCCGGCCAGCACCGCGAAGTGGGCGAAGCCGGCCCCGGGCAGATGGGACAGGGCCACCGCCTCGATGATGCTGTCCTTGGAATAGAAGCCCGACAGGAACGGCGTGCCGATCAGCGCCAGCGACCCCACCAGGGAGGTGATCCAGGTGATGGGCATGTACTTGCGCAGCCCGCCCATGTTGCGGATGTCCTGATCGTGATGCATGCCGATGATCACCGAGCCGGCCGCCAGGAACAGCAGCGCCTTGAAGAAGGCATGGGTCATCAGATGGAAGATCGCCACCGAGTAGGCCGAGGCGCCCAGGGCCACGGTCATGTAGCCGAGCTGGGACAGGGTCGAGTAGGCCACCACGCGCTTGATGTCGTTCTGGATGATGCCCAGGAAACCCATGAACAGCGCGGTGATGGCGCCGATCACCATGACGAAGGACAGGGCCACGTCGGACAGCTCGAACAGCGGCGACATGCGCGATACCATGAAGATGCCGGCGGTCACCATGGTGGCGGCGTGGATCAGGGCGGAGATCGGGGTCGGGCCTTCCATCGAGTCGGGCAGCCACACGTGCAGCGGCACCTGGGCCGACTTGCCCATGGCGCCGATGAACAGGCAAATGCAGATCACGGTGACCAGCGTCCAGGGCTCGCCCTGGAACAGCTCGACATGGGTCGAGGCCAGCTTCTGCCCTTGCGCGAACACATCGGCGTAGTTGAGGCTGCCGGTGTAGGCGGCGATCAGGCCGATGCCCAGCAGGAAGCCGAAGTCGCCCACCCGGTTCACCAGGAAGGCCTTGAGGTTGGCGAAGATGGCGCTCGGACGGGTGTACCAGAAACCGATCAGCAGGTAGGACACCAGGCCCACAGCCTCCCAGCCGAAGAACAGCTGCAGGAAGTTGTTGGACATCACCAGCATCAGCATCGAGAAGGTGAACAGCGAGATGTAGCTGAAGAAGCGCTGGTAGCCGGGATCGTCGTGCATGTAGCCGATGGTGTAGATGTGCACCATGAGCGACACGAAGGTCACCACCAGCATCATGGTGGTGGTCAGGCTGTCGATCAGGAAGCCGACCTCGAACTTCAGGTCGCCGCTGGTGGCCCACGTATAGACGGTGCCGTTGAAGACGTTGCCGGCGGCCACGTCCTGGTACACGAAGATGGAAGCGACGAAGGACACCGCGACACCCAGGATCGTCACCCAGTGGGCGCCGGCGCGGCCGATGGCTTTGCCGAACAGGCCGGCGATGATGGCGCCGGCCAGGGGCGCAAGGGGAACCAGCAGGTAGAGTTTCTGCATCTCGGTCATGGTTAGCCCTGCAAGCTGTCGAGGTCGTCCACGTGGATCGTGCGCAGGTTGCGGAACAGCACGACCAGGATGGCCAGCCCGATCGCCGATTCGGCGGCGGCAACGGTCAGGATGAAAAAGACGAACACCTGGCCGCCCAGATCCCCCAGGTAGTGGGAGAAGGCGACGAAATTCATGTTCACCGACAAAAGCATCAGCTCGATCGCCATGAGCAGGACGATCAGGTTCTTGCGGTTGAGGAAAATCCCGATCACGGCGATCGAAAACAGGATCGCGCCGAGAACGAGATAATGGGATAGGGACAACATGTTTTCCTCCCTGGCAGCCGGTCCGTTATTCCTTCTCGGCGGGCATCGACACCATGCGCACCCGCTCGTTGCGCTTCACCGCGATTTGCTTGGACGGATCGGTATACTTGGTGTCCTTGCGCCGGCGCAGCGTGAGCGCCACGGCGGCGATGATGGCGACCAGCAGGATCACCGAGGCCAGCTCGAAGGGATAGACGTAATCCGTGTAGATGATGCGGCCCAGCTCCTTGGTGTTGCTGTAGTCGGCCGGCTGGGGCGGCGGCGTGGGCAGGGCTTCGGCGCCGAAGTAACGCCCGGTCAGCACCAGGGCCATTTCCGCCACCATGAGCACCGCTACCGGCAGCCCCACCCACAGGTTGCTCCAGAAGCCCTGGCGCAGCCGCTCCAGGTTGATGTCCAGCATCATCACCACGAACAGGAACAGCACCATCACCGCGCCGATGTAGACCAGCACCAGCATGATGGCGAGGAATTCGGCATGCAGCAGCAGCCACAGGCCGCCGGCGGTGAAGAACGACAGCACCAGGTAGAGGACCGCATGCACCGGGTTGCGGGCGGTGATCACGCGCACGGCGGCGAACAGCAGGATCGCCGACAGGAAGTAGAAAACGAAGGTCTTGAAGTCCATGCGCGTCACCGATATTTGGCATCCGCTTCCCGGTCCCGGGCGATCTGCTCTTCGTAGCGGTCGCCGTTGGCCAGCAGCATCTGCTTGGTGTAGTACAGATCGCCGCGCTTCTCGCCGTGGTACTCCAGCACGCGGGTCTCGACGATGGCATCCACCGGACAGGCTTCCTCGCAGAAGCCGCAGAAGATGCACTTGGTCAGATCGATGTCGTAGCGCGTGGTGCGGCGCGAGCCGTCCTCGCGCTGCTCCGACTCGATGGTGATGGCCAGGGCCGGGCACACCGCCTCGCACAGCTTGCAGGCGATGCAGCGCTCCTCGCCGTTGGGATAGCGGCGCAGGGCGTGCAGGCCGCGGAAGCGACCGCTCTGGGGCGTCTTTTCCTCGGGATACTGGATGGTGATCTTGCGCGCGAAGAAATAGCGCCCCGTCAGGGCCATGCCCTTGAGGAGTTCCTTGAGGAACAGGCTGTTCAGGAAATCTCTTGCACCCATGATCCTATTTCCAGATGTTCCAGGGCGACATCATCCATACGCCGACCACCAGCACCCAGACGAGGGTCAGCGGCACGAACACCTTCCAGCCCAAGCGCATGATCTGGTCGTAGCGGTAGCGCGGGAAGGTGGCGCGAATCCACAAGTACACGAACAGGAAGAAGGCGATCTTCAGCGCCAGCCAGAAGAAGCCGTCGGGCAGGAAGCCCACCGGCGACAGCCAGCCGCCCAGGAACATGATCGACGCCAGGGTCGAGATGAGGATCATGTTGGCGTATTCGGCCAGGAAGAACAGCGCGAAGGTCATGCCCGAGTATTCGATCATGTGACCGGCGACGATTTCCGATTCGCCTTCCACCACGTCGAAGGGCGCGCGCTGGGTCTCCGCCACGCCGGAGATGAAGTACACCAGCATCATCGGCAGCAGCGGCAGCCAGTTCCACGACAGGAAGCCCAGGCCCTTGTCGGCGAACCAGCCGGTGCCCTGCTGGCGCACGATGTCGCTCAGGTTCAGGCTTTGGGACACCATGATCACCGACAGCAGGCCGAAGCCCATGGCGATCTCGTAGGACACCATCTGCGCCGCCGAGCGCATGCTGCCCAGGAAGGCGTACTTGGAGTTGGACGCCCAACCGGCAATGATGATGCCATAGACGCCCATGGAGCCGATGGCCAGCACGTACAGCAGGCCGGCGTCGATGTTCGCCAGCACCCAGCCGTCGGCGAAGGGGATGGCGGCCCACACCGCCAGGGCCGGCGCCATGCTCAGGATCGGCGCAAAGATGAACAAGGCCTTGTTGGCGCCGCTGGGAATGATGACTTCCTTGAGCATCAGCTTGATGCCGTCGGCGATGGGCTGCAGCAGCCCCAGCGGCCCGACCCGGTTCGGCCCCAGGCGCACGTGCATGTAGGCGATGACCTTGCGCTCGGCGTAGGTCAGGTAGGCCACGGCCAGCATCAGCGGCGCCAGGATCAGGACGATCTTGACCAGGGTCCACACTGCCGGCCAGGCCGGGCCGAAGAATTGCTCGAAGGGTTGCAGGATGGCATCCATCAGGCACGCTCCAGGCTCAGTTCGCCCACCATGTCGCCCAGGGCCGCGGTCAGCGCATGGGCGGCGGCCACACGCACGCAGCCGTCGGGCACCGTCTTGTCGAGAACCGCTTCCAGCAGCGCCTCGCCCGCCCCCTGGCGCACCCGCACCCGGTCACCGGCGGCGACGCCGCACTGGGCCAGGGTGGCGGCGCTCATGCGCGCCCGCGGCGGCTGCGCGTCGGCGGTCTGCTGCAGGGACGAGGCGCGGCGCACCAGCGCATCGGCGAAATAGATCGGCACCTCGGTGACCCGCTCCAGCCTGCCGGCCGCAGCCAAGCTCACGGACAGGCCCGGGGCCGCGTTGGACAGGCGCTCCGTGATGAAGGCCGGCCTGCCGCCGCCGAGGATCTCGGCCCGCACCTGCTCCGAGCTGTCCTGCTCGAAGCCGGGCAGGTCCAGCAGGTTGCCCAGCACGCGCAGCACCTTCCAGGCCGGCCGCGCCTCGCCCAGGGGCTTCACCACGGCGTTGAAGCTCTGCACCCGCCCCTCGGTGTTGATGAAGGTGCCCGAGGTCTCGGTGAAGGGTGCGATGGGCAGGATCACGTGGGCATATTCGCTGGCGCGCGACTTGAACGGCGACAGCGCCACCACCAGGTCGGCCGCCTTCAGGGCGGCCAGCGCCCGCTGCGGGTTGTGGCAGTCGAGCTCGGGCTCGGCGTTCAGCACGAAATAGGCCTTGCGCGGCTGCTCCAGCATGGCGCGGGCGTTGAGGCCGCCCTTGGGCAGCGCGCCGGCGATGTAGCCGCCCACGCTGTTGGCCGCTTCTCCGAGATAGCCGAAACGCGCGCCGGTGAGACGCGCCAGTTCCTGGGCCAGGGCGTGCAGTGTGGACGCCGCCGGATGCTGCTGGGCCAGGTTGCCCAGGAACACGGCGCCGTCCTCGCCGGAGGCCAGGCTCTCGGCCATGCGGCGCGCCGCGTCCGACACCTGCACCGCGGCCAACCGACCGGCCAGGCCGGCGTCGAGCGCGCTCCCCTTCAGCTCCGCGGCCGCTTTCACCACCTGGGCGAGCGCGGCGGGAAGCTGCGACGGCGCGACTATCGCCTTGGCATGCAGATTGATGAGCAGGTCATCGTCCGTGGCATGGATGACGCTGATCTGGGCGCAGCGCTTGGCCGCCTGGCGCAGGCGCAGGGCCAGCAGCGGATGGTCCTTGCGCAGGAAGCTGCCCACCACCAGGACCCGGTCCAGGCGCGGTACTTCGGCGATCTTCATGCCCAGCCAGGGTGCGCCGGCAAGCTTGCCGTCCAGGGCGAAGTCGGCTGCGCGCAGGCGGAAATCCACGTTGTCGCTGCCCACGCCGCGCATCAGTTTCTGCAGCAGATAGAGTTCTTCCAGGGTGGCATGGGGCGAGGCCAGGGCCCCCACCGCGGCGGCGCCGTGCTCGGCCATGATCCGCTTGAGATCGGTGGCGACGAATTCCAGCGCCGTCTGCCATTCCACTTCACGCCACTCGCCGCACTGCTTGAGCAGCGGCTTGGTGAGGCGCTCCTCGGAGTTCAGCCCTTCATAGGAGAAACGGTCCTTGTCCGACAGCCAGCACTCGTTCACCTCTTCGTTCTCGAGGGGCAGGACACGATAGACCTTGTTGAGCTTCACCTGCACCGTCAGGTTGGAGCCCAGTCCGTCATGGGGACTCACGGAGCGGCGGCGTGCCAGCTCCCAGGTGCGGGCGGAGAAGCGGAACGGCTTGGACGTGAGCGCGCCCACCGGGCACAGGTCGATGACGTTGCCCGACAGCTCCGAATTCACCGTCTTCTCGATGAAGGGCATGATTTCCGCATGCTCGCCGCGGAAGGCCTGGCCGATTTCCATGTGGCCGGCGATCTCCTGGGTGAAGCGCACGCAGCGCGTGCAGTGGATGCAGCGCGTCATGTCGGTGGCGATGAGCGGCCCCATGTCCTTGTTGGTCACCACGCGCTTTTCTTCCTGGTAGCGCGAGGCCGGCGCGCCGTAGCCCACCGACAGGTCCTGCAACTGGCATTCGCCGCCCTGGTCGCAGATGGGGCAGTCCAGGGGATGGTTGATCAGCAGGAACTCCATCACCCCCTTCTGGGCCTTCACCGCGGCTTCCGAGTGGGTCCACACCTTCATGCCGTTGGTCACCGGCGTGGCACAGGCGGGCAGCGGCTTGGGCGCCTTCTCCACCTGCACCAGGCACATGCGGCAGTTGGCGGCGATGGACAGCTTCTTGTGATAGCAGAAATGGGGAATGAAGGCGCCGATCTTGTTGGCGGCATCCATGATGGTGCTGCCGTCGGGCACCTGGATCTGCTGGCCGTCGATTTCGATTTCTAGCATGTGGTTTCCGCTACGAAGAACCCGCTGCCCGCGCGCTGCACGTCCACCGGGACCAGGCACTTCCTGTGCTCAATGTGATATTCGAACTCGGCTGCGAAATGCTTGATGAAGCTCCTCACCGGCAGCGAGGCAGCGTCGCCCAGGGCGCAGATGGTGCGGCCCATGATGTTGTCGGTGACGCTGTTCAGCAGATCGAGGTCCTCCTTGCGCCCCTGCCCGTTCTCGATACGATGCACCACCCGGTACAGCCAGCCGGTGCCTTCGCGGCAGGGCGTGCACTGGCCACAGGACTCTTCGAAGTAGAAGTAGGACAGCCGCTCCAGGGCCTTCACCATGCAGGTGGTCTCGTCCATGACGATGACCGCGCCGGAGCCCAGCATCGATCCCGCCTTGGCGATGGCGTCATAGTCCATGGTGCAGGCCATCATCACGTCGGCCGGCAGCACCGGCGCCGACGAGCCGCCGGGGATCACCGCCTTCAGCTTGCGCCCGCCGCGCATGCCGCCCGCCATTTCCAGCAGCTCGTGGAACGGCGTTCCCAACGGAATCTCGTAATTGCCGGGCCTGTTCACGTGTCCCGACACCGAGAAGATCTTGGTGCCGCCGTTGTTGGGCTTGCCCAGCTCCAGGAACTTCTCGCCGCCCTCGCGGATGATGTAGGGCACCGAGGCGAAGGTTTCCGTGTTGTTGATGGTGGTGGGCTTGCCGTAGAGGCCGTAGCTCGCCGGGAACGGCGGCTTGAAGCGCGGCTGGCCCTTCTTGCCCTCGATGGACTCCAGCAGGGCGGTCTCTTCGCCGCAAATGTAGGCGCCGTAGCCATGGTGAGCGAACAACTCGAAGTCGAAGCCCGAGCCCAGGATGTTCTTGCCCAGGAAGCCCGCCTGGCGTGCCTCGTCCAGCGCCTCCTCGAAGCGCTCGTAGATTTCCCAGATCTCGCCGTGGATGTAGTTGTAGCCGCGCTGGCAGCCCATGGCATAACCGGCGATGATCATGCCTTCGATCACGCTGTGGGGATTCCAGCGCAGGATGTCCCGGTCCTTGAAGGTGCCCGGCTCGCCCTCGTCGGAATTGCACACGACGTACTTCTCGCCGGGGAACTGGCGCGGCATGAAGCTCCACTTGAGGCCGGTGGGGAAGCCGGCACCGCCGCGGCCGCGCAGGCCCGACTTCTTGACCTCGTTCACCACGTTCTCGGGCGGAATCTTCTCGCTGAGGATCTTCTTCAGCGCCTCGTAGCCGCCGCGCTTGAGGTACTCGTCCAGCCGCCAGCCGCTCTCGCCGGTGGTGCCGCCCATCACGACTTGCACGCTCATCACTTGCACTCCGCCAGCAACTGGTCGATTTTCTCCGGCTGCATGAAGCTGCACATGCGCACGTTGTTCACCAGCAGCACCGGGGCGTCGCCGCAGGCGCCCATGCACTCGCCCTCCTTCAGGGTGAACTTACCGTCCGTCGTGGTCTCGTTGAAGCCGATGCCCAGCTTCTCCTTGAGATATTCGGCCGCATGCACGCCGCCCGACAGGGCACAGGGCAGGTTGGTGCACACCGTGATCTTGTACTTGCCCACGGGGGCCAGGTCGTACATGTTGTAGAAGGTGGCGACCTCGTAGACCGCGATGGCCGGCATACCCAGGTAGTCGGCGACGAACTCCATGGTCTTGGTGGACAGCCAGCCTTTTTCCATCTGGGCGATGGCGAGCGCCGCCATCACCGCCGACTGCTTCTGGTCGGGCGGATACTTGGCGATCTCCCGGTCGATTCTCTTCAGTGCGTTTTCGCTCAGCATTTCGAGCTCACTATCGGTCAATTTCGCCGAACACGATGTCCATGGTGCCGATGATGGCCACGGCATCGGCAATCATGTGCCCCTTCGACATTTCGTCCATGGCGGCGAGATGGGCGAAACCCGGGGCGCGGAGCTTCATGCGGTAGGGCTTGTTGGCACCGTCGGAAATCAGGTAGACGCCGAACTCGCCCTTGGGATGCTCGACGGCGGCATAGGCTTCGCCCTCGGGCACATGGATGCCTTCGGTGAAGAGCTTGAAATGGTGGATCAGCTCTTCCATATTGGCCTTCATGCGCTCCCGCGGCGGCGGCGCCACCTTGTAGTTGTCGGTGATCACCGGCCCCGGATTCTTGCGCAGCCAGTCCACGCACTGCTTGATGATGCGGTTGGACTGGCGCATCTCCTCGATGCGCACCAGGTAGCGGTCGTAGCAGTCGCCGTTCACGCCGACGGGGATGTCGAATTCCACCCGGTCGTAGACTTCATAAGGCTGCTTCTTGCGCAGGTCCCACTCTATCCCAGAGCCGCGCAGCATGGGGCCGGTGAAGCCCAGCGCCAGGGCGCGCTCGGGCGACACCACGCCGACGCCCACGGTGCGCTGCTTCCAGATGCGGTTGTCGGTGAGCAGCGTCTCGTACTCGTCCACATAGCGCGGGAAGCGGTTGGTGAAGTCCTCGATGAAATCCAGCACGGAGCCCTGACGCGCCTCGTTGAGCAGGCGCACCGTCTCGGCGTTCTTGTAGAGCGACACCTCGTACCGGGGCATGCGGTCCGGCAGGTCGCGGTACACGCCGCCCGGCCGGTAGTAGGCCGCGTGCATGCGCGCGCCGGACACCGCCTCGTATACGTCCATGAGGTCTTCGCGCTCGCGGAAGGTGTAGAGCACCATCGCCATGGCGCCGATGTCCAGGGCATGGGTGCCGATGTTCAGCAGGTGGTTCAGGATACGCGTGATCTCGTCGAACATCACGCGGATGTACTGGGCGCGCAGGGGTACCTCGACTCCCAGCAGCTTCTCGATGGCCATGACGTAGGCGTGCTCGTTGCACATCATCGAGACGTAGTCCAGGCGGTCCATGTAGGGCACCGACTGGATCCAGGTCTTCTGCTCCGCCAGCTTCTCCGTGGCGCGATGCAGCAGGCCGATGTGCGGATCGGCGCGCTGGATCACTTCGCCGTCCAGCTCCAGCACCAGGCGCAGAACGCCGTGGGCAGCGGGATGCTGCGGTCCAAAATTGAGCGTGTAGTTGCGAATCTCGGCCATGATCTAGCGGACCTCTTCGAGCTCGGTGAGCGCAGCGCGGCCGAAGCCAAAATCGAGGGTGTCGTTCTTGATCTCAGCCATGGCCGACGTCTCCGTAATGCTCTTCGCGGACGATGCGCGGCGTGATCTCGCGCGGCTCGATGGTCACCGGCTGGTAGACGACGCGGCCCTGATCCGGGTCGTAGCGCATCTCCACGTAGCCGGAAATCGGGAAATCCTTGCGGAACGGATGGCCGACGAAACCGTAGTCGGTGAGGATGCGGCGCAGGTCGTTATGGCCGGAGAACATGATGCCGAAGAGGTCGAAGGCCTCGCGTTCGTACCAGTTCGCCGAGGGCCATACGCCGATCACGGAATCCAGCACCGGGAACTCGTCGTCCGGCGCGAACACGCGCAGGCGCAGCCGCCAGTTCCTGGAGACCGACAGCAGATGGCTGACCACCGCGAAGCGCTTGCCCTCCCAAGTGCCGTCACCGTAGGTGGAGTAATCCACGCCACACAGGTCGATCAATTCCTCGAAACGCAACTCCGGATCATCGCGCAGGGTGGTGGCGACGGCGAGATAGTCGGCGGCATCCACCTCGATGGTGACCTCGCCCAGCGCGGTCTTGAGGCTCTTGATGCGTTCACCCAGAGCGTTTTGCAAATTTTGGCAAAGCGTATCCACCTTGGCGCTCATGTCTGTATCCGATCCCGTCAGCGGGCGATGGTGTTGGTGCGCTTGATCTTGTTCTGCAACTGGATGATGCCGTAGATCAGCGCCTCGGCCGTCGGCGGGCAGCCGGGCACGTAGATGTCCACCGGCACGATGCGGTCGCAGCCGCGCACCACCGAGTAGGAGTAGTGATAGTAGCCGCCGCCGTTGGCGCAGGAACCCATGGAGATTACCCAGCGCGGCTCGGACATCTGGTCGTACACCTTGCGCAGCGCCGGCGCCATCTTGTTGCACAAGGTGCCGGCGACGATCATCACGTCCGACTGGCGCGGGCTGGGGCGGAAAAAGATGCCGAAGCGGTCCAGGTCGTAACGGGAACAGCCGGCGTGGATCATTTCCACGGCACAGCAGGCGAGGCCGAAGGTCATCGGCCACATGGAGCCCGTGCGCGTCCAGTTGATCAGTTTGTCCAGGGAGGTGGTGACGAAACCCTCCTGCAGTACGCCCTCAATACTCACCGTTTACTCCCAATCAAGCGCGCCCTTGGCCCACGCGTAGATGTAGCCGACCACGAGGATGCCGACGAAAACGAACATCTCGATAAAACCAAACCAGCGCAGAGTTTCGATACCCAGGAATTCCTTGATGACGGTCGCCCAGGGGAAGAGGAAAGCGATCTCGAGATCGAACAGGATGAAGATGATGGCGAGCAGGTAGTAGCGCACATCGAACTTCATGCGCGCATCTTCAAACGCCTCGAAGCCGCATTCGTAAGGGGAAAGCTTTTCGCTGTCGGGACGCCGGGGACCCAGCACCCAGCCGAGGAGGATTGGCACGCACCCGAAGGCGAGGCCAACGAGCACGAAGAGGAGGACCGGGAAATAGTTTTCCAACATAATCTATCGCTGCCTTCGCCGTTATGCCCGCCGCGGCCGTTGCCGCGGCACATGTTTCCGAAGCCTGCGGAAACCGATTCATGTTTTGGTGCCGACGGTGAGACTCGAACTCACACGGCTTTCGCCACCGCCCCCTCAAGACGGCGTGTCTACCAATTTCACCACGTCGGCGCGGGTACCAGCGGACCAGCCCAGTACCACCTGCACTGAACCGCGTCAGCCCCTGGCAGCGCGGGCGGTATTATACCTTTTCGCGCTGCACAAATACCGTTACTTTGGAATTTCTTTCGCCTTGGAATCTGTTCCTGCGGCTGCCGGCGCCGGCGCCGCATCGGTCTGCTCTTTAGCGGGCACAGAAGGCGCCGCCGGTTGGGTTTTCACGGTATCCATTACGCTGCCCGGCGCCGCCGGACGGTTCGAGGCGAGATAGCTCAGGCCGAGACTGGTGATGAAGAACACGGTGGCGAGGATGGCGGTGGTGCGGCTCAGGAAGTTGGCCGAACCGGACGCGCCGAACAGGCTGCCGGAGGCACCGCTGCCGAAGGCGGCGCCCATGTCGGCGCCCTTGCCGTGCTGCAGCAGCACGAGGCCGATCAGCGCGACTCCGACCAGGATATGCAGCGTCAGCACCAGGGGAAACAGGAATTCCATTTATCTCGATCCGTAATTTTTGCCGGCGCCCTCAAGCCGCCCCGCAAATCGCCGCGAAATCGGCCGCCACCAGGGAAGCGCCGCCGATCAGGCCGCCGTCTATGTCCGCCATGGCGAACAACTCCGCCGCGTTCTGCGGCTTCACGCTGCCGCCGTAGAGAATGCGCAGGCTCCGGGCCACGGCCGTGTCATGCCCGGCGACCAGGCTGCGGATGAAGGCATGCACCTCCTGCGCCTGCTGCGGGGTTGCGGTGCGCCCGGTGCCTATGGCCCACACCGGCTCGTAGGCCACCACCGCCCGCCCCAGGGCCGCCGCTCCCGCCGCGCCGATCACCGCCTGCAACTGGCGCGCGACGACGGCTTCCGTCACACCCGCTTCGCGCTCGGCCAGTGTCTCGCCGACGCACAGAATCGGCGTCAGGCCGGCCTTGACCGCCGCCACGAACTTGGCCGCGACCACTGCGTCGCTCTCGCCGTACAGGCTGCGCCGCTCGGAATGCCCCACGATCACGTAGCGGCAGGCGAAGTCGAGCAGCATGGCGGCACTGACTTCGCCCGTGTAGGCCCCCTGCCCGTGTTCGCTGACGGTCTGCGCACCCCAGGCGATCGGCGTGGCCTCCAGCATCGCGCGCGCCTGGGCCAGATAGGGGAAGGGCACGCATACGGCCACCTCGCAGTCCAGTGCAGCCACGGCAGGAATCACCTCGCGCAGCAAGGCCTGATTTGCGGCCAGGCTGCCGTGCATTTTCCAGTTGCCTGCGACCAGTTTGCGACGCATGGGATCTCGTACCGATAAAACCCGTCGATTCTACCGTGTATCGCGAGCGCGGGTCAATGAAACAGGGCCTCCGGCGACTCCTGGGGGGACGCGGCGAAAGGTTTCCGTCACGGGTGGTAGGTTCAACCTTGAAACCGCAGTTGGAACCGCCTTCGACGCAAAGACGCAAAGGCCGCAAAGAACGATCCGCAGCCTCACCTTTTTGGTGTCGGCCATCCTTCAGGATTTTCCTTTGCGTCCTTGGCGTTGCTTCGCGGCCTTTGCGTTAAGTGCGGTTTTCAGGTTCAACGGTGAGGTAGTGGCTGCGGCCGGCGCTGCGCGCCTTAACGCGGGCTGCGCCCGCGTTAGCCTCCGCCGCTACATCACGGGGCGGTTCAGCCGAACCGCCCCGTGATGTAGTCCTCGGTCTGCTTTTTCTTGGGCTTGATGAAGATCTGGTCGGTGACGCCGAACTCGATCAGCTCGCCCAGGTACATGTAGGCGGTGAAGTCGGACACGCGCGCCGCCTGCTGCATGTTGTGGGTGACGATGAGGATGGTCACCTTCTGCTTCAGCTCGGTGATCAGTTCCTCGATGTTGGCAGTGGCAATGGGATCAAGGGCCGAGGTGGGCTCGTCGAACAGGATCATCTCCGGCTCGGTGGCCAGCGCGCGCGCGATGCACAGGCGCTGCTGCTGGCCGCCGGACAGGTTGAAGGCGAGATCGTCCAGGCGGTCCTTCACCTCGTCCCACAAGGCGGCGCCGCGCAGGGCCTGCTCCACCTTCTCGTCCAGGATCACGCGCTTCTTGATGCCGCGCACGCGCAAGCCGTAGGCCACGTTCTCGTAGATGGTTTTCGGGAAGGGATTGGGCTTCTGGAACACCATGCCGATGCGCATGCGCACTTCCATGGGGTCCACATCGGCCGCCAGCAGATCGGTGTTGTCCGGATGCAGGCGGATGCCCCCTTCGTAGCGGTTGCCCGCATAGAGATCGTGCATGCGGTTGAAGCAGCGCAGGAAAGTGGATTTGCCGCAGCCCGAGGGGCCGATCAGCGCCGTCACCTTCTTCTCATGCACCGTCATGCTGATGTTCTTGAGGGCATGGAAGCTGCCGTAGTAGAAGTCCAGGCCATGCACTTCGGCCTTGGGCACCAGCTTTTCCGTTGTCAGGGTCATGTCCATGGTTTTCCAGTTGCGCCGGCTTACCACTTGATGTTGCGGCGCAGACGATAGCGCAGATAGATGGCCAGGCCGTTCATCCCCAGCGTCATCAGCACCAGCACGAAGCCGGCGGCGGCCGCATTGGCCTGGAACGCCGCCTCCGGGCGGGAGGTCCAGTTGAACATCTGGATGGGCATGACGGTAAAGGGCGCCCACAGCCAGTCGAAGTTGATGAAAGGGAAGCTCTCCTGCAGCGGCGACGGCGGCAGAAAAGCGATGAAGGTGAGCGCGCCGATGGTGATGATGGGTGCCGTTTCGCCGATGGCCCGGGCCATGCCGATGATCACGCCGGTGAGGATGCCCGCGCTCGAGTAGGGCAGGATGTGGTCGCGCACCGTCTGCCAGTTGCTGGCGCCCAGGGCATAGGACCCTTCGCGGATCATCTGGGGAATGGCGCGGATCGACTCGCGTGTCGCCACGATCACGATGGGCAGGATCAGCAGCGCCAGGGTGAGCCCGGCGGACAGGATGCTCTGGCCGAAGTTGAACTGGTAGACGAACAGGCCCAGCGCCAGCAGGCCGTAGACGATGGACGGGACGCCGGCGAGATTGGTCACGTTGATCTCGATGATGTCCGTCACCCAGTTCTTGGGGGCATATTCTTCCAGATAGACGCCCGCTGCCACGCCCAGGGGAACGGCGGCAACGGCGGTCACCAGCATCACCAGGGAGGTGCCCACCCATGCCGACAGGATTCCGGCCTGGGAGGCACGGCGCGACGGAAAGCTGGTGAAGAACTCCCAGTTCAGGCGCGGCACGCCCTGGATGGTCATGTCCACGAACAGCGCCACGAAGGTCAGCACGCCGATCATCAGGGCCAGCAGGCCCAGTAGCGCGAATATCACGTCCCAGCGCTTGTGGCGGGTGATGATGGCGCGCAGCAGTTGCCGGTCCCGGGTATCCATCAGTAGGCCTCGCGGAATTTCTTGCGCATGACATGGCCGACGATGTTGAGGGTCAGGGTCATGAGCATGAGGGTCAGGCCGGCGGCGAAAATGGTCTGGTAGCCGATGGAGCCGTGGGGCAGGTCGCCCAGGGCCACCTGCACGATATAGGCGGTGATGGTCGCCGCCGGCTCAGCCGGGTTCCAGGTCAGGTTGGGCTGCATGCCCGCGGCCACGGCGACGATCATGGTCTCGCCCACGGCGCGCGAGATGCCCAGGATGTAGGCCGAGGCGATGCCGGAGGTGGCGGCGGGCATGACGACCTTCAAGGCGGTCTGCAGCCGCGTCGCGCCCATGGCGTAGGACCCTTCGCGCAGGCTCATGGGCACGGCGCGCATGGCGTCTTCCGACAGGGAGCTGACGTAGGGGATGATCATGATGCCCATCACCAGCCCCGCCGACAGCAGGTTGAAGCCGGGCAGGTCCGGGTAGATGGACTGGAGCAACGGCGTCACGAAGACCAGCGCGAAATAGCCGTAGATGATGGTGGGCACGCCGCCGAGCAGCTCGAGGAAGGGCTTGGCCACTTCCCGCACCTTGAACGAGGCGAACTCCGACAGATAGATGGCGATGACGGTCCCCAGGGGAATGGCCACCGCCAGGGCCACCAGCGAGCTGACCAGGGTGCCAGAGAGCAGCACCGTGATGCCGAAATGGGCATCGTCGAACAGCGGGGTCCACTGGGTGTCCGTGAGGAAATCGACGATCGGTACGTGCCGAAAGAACAGTACCGACTCCTTGACCAGGATATACACGATGGCGACGGTCGTGAACACCGACAGGGACGCCGCCAGGAACAGCACGGACTCGATCGCGCGCTCCTTGAGGTGGCGCGTGCGGCGCTTTTTCAGTCGCGCGCTGGTGGTCGCGTCGGTCATGAGCGGCGGACTCTGGGCTTGGGCCAGGGAGGACATGGGGACGGTAAAGGCGAATTATCTCAAAAAAGCGGCCAACCGCGGACAGAAAAGCCGGAGGGGGGATCAGCTCCCTCCGGTCCTCGCGGAATCCTTTACTGCTTCGCCTCGCGCTTGAGCAGTTCGTCGATCGACAGCCCCACGTCCGGCTCGCCGCCGAACACGGTACCGATCTTCTTGTTCCTGAAATGGGCCGTGGCCAGCTCGTAGGCCTTGGCCGGCAAGGGAACGTACTGCACTTCCTTGACCAGGCCGGGGGCGTTCTTCAGATAGAATTCCACGAACTCCCTGACCTCGGGCCGTTCCGCCGCCTTGACGCTTACGTAGATGAAGATCGGGCGGGAAAACGGCACGTAGCTGCCGTTCTCGACGGTCTTGTAGGAAGGCGCGACCGCCGGCTTGCCCTCCTGCGCCACGACGGGAACAGCCTTCAGCTTGTGCCGGTTCTCCAGATAGTACGAGAAACCGAAATACCCCAAAGCGCCCCGGTCCCGCGACACGCCCTGCACCAGCACGTTGTCGTCTTCCGAGGCGGTGAAATCGCCGCGGCTGGCCTTGGATTTGCCCATGACGGCTTCGGTGAAGTAGTCGAAGGTGCCCGAATCGGCGCCGGGGCCGTAGAGTTTCAGGGGCACGTCGGGCCAGGCGGGGTTGACCTGGTTCCAGCGCGTGATCTTGCCCTGGGCGGCCGGCTCCCAGATCTTCCTGAGCTCGGCCACGGTGATGCTCTTGATCCAGTCGTTCTTGGGATTGACCACGATGGTCAAGGCATCGTAGGCCACCGGCAGCTCGATGTACTTGATGCCGGCCTTGGCGCACTCCTCCATTTCCTTCTCGAGGATCGGCCGGGAGGCATTGGAGATGTCGGTCTCGCCGCGGCAGAATTTTTTGAAGCCGCCGCCGCTGCCCGAGATGCCGACCGTGACGCGTACCGCGCCGCGCTTGGCTTTCTGGAATTCCTCCGCCACCGCCTCGGACACGGGGTAGACCGTACTGGAGCCGTCGAGCTTGATCAGGGCATTCGCATGCGCCACCCCGGCGGCGGCGCCGACTGCCAGGACGGCAGCAGCAAGTTTGAGCAGTTTCATCCGTCTCTCCTGTGGGACACGCGCTTCGCGAACTGCGGGGAGTCTAGGGACCGATTGTTACAGGTTCGTTAAATCCGTAACAAAACCGTCGCATTCAGGCGGCGGCACGCTGCACCGCTTCGGCGATGCTCTTCGCCAGGGCGCGCACCTTGTCTTCCTCCCTGCCCTCGACCATGACGCGCAGCAGCGGTTCCGTGCCGGAAGGGCGCAGCAGCACCCGGCCGGTATCGCCCAGTTCCCGCTCGGCGGCCGCCCGTGCGGCGTCGATGGACGGCTGATTGCGCCAGTCGAAGCCCTGGGGCAGACGGACGTTGACCAGGGTCTGGGGGTAGAGGGTCAATTCACGGCAGGCCTCGGCCAGGGTGTTGCCCGCCCGCTGCAGCGCCGCGAGCACCTGCAGGGAGGAAACGATGCCGTCGCCGGTGGTATGGCGGTCGAGACAGATGATATGGCCGGAATTCTCGCCGCCCAGTTGCCAGCCCCGCTCGCACATCATTTCCAGCACGTAGCGGTCGCCCACCTTGGCGCGGGCGAAGGGAATGTCCAGCCTGGTCAGCGCATGCTCCAGGCCGAGGTTGCTCATTAGGGTGCCGACGACGCCTCTCAGTCTGCCGTGGGCCAGATGGTGCTTGGCGATCACGTAGAGCAACTGGTCGCCGTCGTAGAGCTTGCCGGCCTTGTCGGCCATTATTACGCGGTCACCGTCGCCGTCGAGCGCCACGCCGATGTCGGCGCCATGGGCCAGCACGGCATCGTGCAGCGCCTGGGTCGAGGTGGCCCCCACCTTGTCGTTGATGTTCAGGCCGTTGGGGTCGGCGCCGATGGCGACCACATCCGCGCCCAGCTCGTGGTACACCTTGGGGGCGATGTGATAGGCCGCGCCGTGCGCGCAGTCCACCACGATCTTGAGCCCGCGCAGGTCCAGCTCGGTCGGGAAGGTGCTCTTGCAGAACTCGATGTAGCGCCCGGGCGCGTCGCCGATGCGTCGCGCCTTGCCCAGCCTGGCGGGCGCCACGCAGCGGATGGGATCATCCACACGCGCTTCGATGGCCTCTTCGACGGCATCGGGCAGCTTGCTGCCGCTCGCCGAGAAGAACTTGATGCCGTTGTCGGGATAAGGATTGTGGGAGGCGGAGATGACGATGCCAGCCTGCAGGCGCAGGGCGCGGGTGAGATAGGCGACCGCTGGCGTCGGCATCGGGCCGGCGAGCAGGACATCCACGCCGGCGGCGGCGAAACCCGCCTCCAGCGCCGCCTCCAGCATGTAGCCGGAGATGCGCGTGTCCTTGCCGATGAGCACGGCCGGGTGCTCTCCCGCCGGCAGATGCCCGCGCTCCACCAGCACCATCCCGGCGGCATAGCCGAGCCGCATGACGAAGTCCGGGGTGATCGGCGCGCTGCCGACTTCCCCGCGCACACCGTCCGTTCCGAAGTACTTTCGTCCCATTGTATCCCTCGAAGAAAACGAGGCGCGAAGGGTGCCCCGCCCCTCGCCGGAATATCAGGATGCGTGCCCCGCCCCCCGGACGGCCGTCCACACGGCCAGCGCATCGCGCGTGGCGGCGACGTCGTGAACACGCAGGATTTTAGCGCCCTTCGCGGCGGCGATAAGCGCCGCCGCCACGCTCGCCGGCATGCGCTGGTCCACCGGCCGGCCGGTCAGCGCCCCCAGGGTGGACTTGCGCGACAGGCCCACCAGCAGCGGCAGCCCCAGCTCGGCCAGCCGGTCCAGATGGCGCAGCAGCGACAGGTTGTGCTCCACCCGCTTGCCGAAGCCGAAGCCCGGGTCCACCACGATGCGCTCCCGTGCTATCCCGGCAGTCTGCGCCGTCGCCACCCGCTGCGCCAGGAACTCCTTCACGTCGGCAACCACGTCCCCATAGGTGGGCGCCGCCTGCATGGTGCGGGGCTCGCCCTGCATGTGCATCAGTACGACGGCGGCATCGCTCGCCGCTACCGCCTCCAGGGCGCCGGGCGCCTGCAGGGCGGCGATGTCGTTGATCATCGCCGCCCCCGCCGCAATGGCGCGACCCATGACGGCAGGCTTGACGGTATCGACGGACAGGGGCACGCCGCAGTCGGCCAGTCCCTCGATGACCGGCAGCACCCGGCGCAGTTCTTCCTCCGCGGCAACCGGATCTGCACCGGGGCGCGACGATTCGCCGCCGACATCCAGGATGTCGGCGCCCTCGTCGATCAGGCGGCGGGCGTGGGCGATCGCCCGGCCGGGGTCGTCAAAGCACCCGCCGTCCGAAAAGGAATCAGGGGTCACATTGACGATGCCCATGATCAGCGGACGATCGAGAGGCAATCGGAACCTGCCGCAGTGAAGAACGGACACCATGGTCGTATGGGAGAAAGCAAGGCTGGACCTTTTGAGGTCCGGCCTTTGACGGGCAGGAAAGCCTACGCGGGAGCCGCGGCGTTGGGAGCGGCGCCCGGGGAATTGTCCAGGGGTGTGCTGGCGGGAGGCGCCGAACGCTTGGGCTCGCGCGGCGGCCGGCCGGCCATGATGTCGTTGATCTGGTCGGCGTCCAGGGTCTCCCACTCCAGCAAGGCCTTGGCCATGGCCTCCACCTTGTCGCGGTTCTCCTCGATCAGGCGCCGGGCCAGGTTGTATTGCTGGTCGATGATGCGGCGGATCTCGGCATCGACCTGCTGCATCGTCGCCTCCGACACGTTCTTGTGGGTGGTAATGGAGCGACCGAGGAACACCTCCCCTTCGTTCTCGCCATAGACCATGGGACCGAGTTTGTCCGACATGCCCCACTGGGTCACCATACGCCGGGCGATGTCGGTGGCGCGCTCGAAGTCGTTGGAGGCGCCGGTGGTCATCTGGTGCATGAAGATCTCTTCGGCGATACGCCCGCCGAACAGCACCGCAATATTCTCGAGCAGCCGCTCATTGTCCATGCTGTAGCGGTCCGTTTCCGGCAGTTGCATGGTCACGCCCAGGGCGCGGCCGCGCGGGATGATGGTCACCTTGTGCACCGGATCGGTCTTGGGCAGGAGCTTGGCCACCACCGCATGACCCGACTCGTGGTAGGCGGTGTTGCGGCGTTCCTCTTCCGGCATGACCACGGAGCGGCGCGCCGCCCCCATGATGATCTTGTCCTTGGCTTGCTCGAAATCCTCCATGTCTACCAGCCGCTTGTTGGCGCGCGCGGCGAACAGGGCGGCCTCGTTCACCAGGTTGGCGAGATCGGCGCCGGCAAAGCCCGGCGTACCCCGCGCGATGATGTCCGGCTTGACGTCGGGTGCGATCGGCACCTTGCGCATGTGCACCTTGAGGATGTCCTCGCGGCCGCGGATGTCCGGCAGGGGCACCACCACCTGGCGGTCGAAGCGGCCGGGCCGCAGCAGGGCCGGGTCGAGCACGTCGGGCCGGTTGGTGGCGGCGATGACGATGACGCCGGCCGTGCCCTCGAAGCCGTCCATCTCCACCAGGAGCTGGTTCAGGGTCTGCTCGCGCTCGTCGTTGCCGCCGCCCAGGCCGGCGCCGCGCTGGCGGCCGACGGCATCGATCTCGTCGATGAAGATGATGCAGGGCGCGTGCTTCTTCGCCTGCTCGAACATGTCGCGCACGCGCGCCGCGCCCACACCCACGAACATCTCGACGAAGTCGGAGCCGGAGATGGAAAAGAAGGGCACCTTGGCCTCGCCGGCGATGGCCTTGGCGAGCAGGGTCTTGCCGGTGCCGGGGGAGCCGACCATCAGCACGCCCTTCGGGATGCGGCCGCCCAGCTTCTGGAACTTGGACGGATCGCGCAGGAAGTCCACCAGCTCGCCCACTTCCTCCTTGGCCTCGTCGCAGCCGGCGACGTCGGCGAAGGTGACGGTGTTGGCCGATTCATCCAGCATGCGCGCGCGCGACTTGCCGAAGGAGAAGGCGCCGCCGCGGCCGCCGCCCTGCATCTGGCGCATGAAGAAAATCCATACGCCGATCAGCAGCAGCATCGGAAACCAGGAGACGAAAATGCTCATGAGGAAGGACTGCTCTTCCTCGGGCTTGGCCACCACCTTGACGTTGTTCTTGAGCAGGTCGCTCACCATCCACAAGTCCGGCGGCGCGTAGGAGACGATCTTCTTGCCCTCGTTGGTGGTCGCCTCCAGGGTGCGGCCCTGGATCACCACCTTGGCGATGCGGCCCTGCTTCACTTCCTCGAGGAATTGGGAATATTCCATCGAGTTCTGGGCGACCTGGCGCGAATTGAACTGATTGAACACCGTCATCAGCACCACACCGATCACGAGCCAGATCGCAAGATTCTTGAAAAGATTGTTCAAAGTTACTTCCTCTACCGCCCGACAGGGGCCAATATCACAGACCCATTCTAAGTCCGATCGTTCCTTGAAGCAAACGAGGCGCCGGCCCTTCAGCCCTTCTTGCCGCGCCCCAGCAGATAGACCTCGCTGCTGCGGTCGCGCGAGGCTTTCGGCTTGCGCACCTGTACCTGGGCAAACACCGCCCGCATCGCCGCGCGCAGCTCCTCGAAGCCGGCCCCGTGAAAGGCCTTGACCAGGAAATCGCCCCCCGGCCGCAAATGCCAGCGGGCAAATTCCAGGGCAAGCTCGTACAGGAGGGAGGAACGGGCCTGATCGATGGTCGGCACACCCGACATATTGGGCGCCATGTCCGAAATTACAAGATCCACGGGCGTGCCGCCCAGGCGCTGCTCCAGGGCGCGCAGCACCTCGTCCTCACGGAAATCCCCCCGCATAAATTCGACGCCGGGAATCGGTGCCATCTCCAGCAGATCCAGGGCGATCACGCGGCCGGCCCGCCCCACGCGCTGGGCCGCGACCTGCGACCAGCCGCCCGGCGCCGCGCCCAGATCGACCACCACCATACCCGCCTTAAGAAGATGGTCTTTGGCATCCATCTCCTTGAGTTTGAAGGCGGCCCGCGAGCGGTAGCCCTCGGCCTTGGCCCGCTGCACCCAATGGTCGGTGACGTGCTCGTGCATCCAGGCCTTGCTGGTCTTATTCTTCTTCATCGCTGTACAATCCGCCTCTTCAAGCCACGATTTGCCATGGAACCTCTCAGTTCTGCCTTGCGCCGCGCCCTGCGCGCCCGCGCCCATTCCCTCGATCCGGTCGTCGGCGTCAGCGTGAACGGGTTATCGGAAGCCGTCCTGAACGAAATCGACCGCTCCCTCAAGGCCCACGAGCTCATCAAAGTGCGGGTATATGGCGAGGAACGCGGGCGCAGGGAGGAATTGCTGAGCGAGATCTGCGAGCGGCTGGGCGCCATCCCTGTCCAGCACATCGGCAATATAGTGGTTGTGTACCGCGAGAATCCCGAGGCCGGAAACCCCTCTCAGCCCCAGGCCCAAGCCACGCCGTCACCCCGCCGGCGCTAGCGTACCTCGCGGCCCTGCAGCAGCACCAGCGCCAGCCCCAGCAGGCTCTGGATCAGGTACAGCCCGCTGGATACGCCGTGCCAGACGGCGAAGCGGTTCCTCACCACGCTCTCCATCACATTGCGCGGGAAGGCCTCCGCTTTCAACTGGGCCAGGATGGGCTGGATGCCGAAGTGTCCCGCCAGGGTGAGAGCGAGCATCGCCAGCACCAGCCAGAACACGCCCGACTTCAGGACGCCCCAGCCGCGTCGCAACAGCAGGAACAGCAGCAGGTAGGCCGCGCAGCCGATGCCGATCCAGGCCATGACGGCGAACAGGCGCCCGGCCAGCTCGCCGGCCAGGGTGCGGTCGCTCAGGGTGGCGAACAGGGTGGGCGCCGCGCCGTAGCCGATGGCCCACAGACCGCCCACCCAGAGCGTGACGGCCACCAGGTAGAGGCTGTCGGCCAGTTTCGCCATGGCGTGACGCTCAGACGTAGCGGACGTCGAGAATCTCGTACTCGCGCGCGCCGCCGGGCGCCTGCACCTCGGCGACATCGCCGGCGTACTTGCCGATCAGAGCGCGGGCGATGGGCGAGGAAACGGAAATCTTGCCGGCCTTGAGATCGGCCTCGTCCTCGCCGACGATCTGGTAAGTGACGGTCTCGCCGCTTTCCAGATCCTCCAGATCCACCGTGGCGCCGAACACGCAGCGGCCGTCGGCGTCCAGCAGTTTGGGATCGATGATCTGGGCGCTGGCCAGTTTGCCCTCGATTTCCTTGATGCGCCCTTCGATGAAGCCCTGGCGCTCCTTGGCGGCATCGTACTCGGCGTTCTCCGAGAGGTCGCCGTGGGAGCGCGCCTCGGCGATGGCGTCGATCACCCGGGGGCGGTCCACGGTCTTCAGCCGATGCAGCTCGGCCCGCAGCATTTCCGCCCCGGCCTTGGTCAGGGGAGTCTTGTTCATTGTTTTCTCGTGTCCAATTCAGCGTGTAGGGCCTGCAGCGAATAGGTCTCCAGCCCTGCCAGGTGGCGCATGCCGGCGCAGGCGGCACGCGCGCCCTCGATGGTGGTATAGACCGTCACCCGCGCCGCCAGCGCGCTGGTGCGGATGGAGCGCGAATCGGCGATGGCCTGGCGCTTCTCCTCCACGGTATTGATGATCAGACTGATCTCGTTGTTCTTGATCATGTCCACGATATGGGGGCGGCCCTCGGTGACCTTGTTCACCGCCGTCACCTTGAGCCCCGCCGCCTCGATGGCCGCCGCCGTGCCGCGGGTGGCCACCAGGCTGAAGCCCAGATCGGCCAGCTGGCGCGCCACGTCCACCGCCTTGTCCTTGTCGCTCTGCTTGACGCTGATGAAGGCCTTGCCCGAAGCGGGCAGCTTGACGCCGGCAGCGAGCTGCGACTTGACGAAGGCCTCGGCAAAGCTGCGCCCCACCCCCATGACCTCGCCGGTGGACTTCATCTCCGGCCCGAGGATGGTGTCGACCCCGGGGAACTTGACGAAGGGGAATACGGCTTCCTTCACCGAGAAGTAAGGCGGCACGATTTCCCGCTCGACGCCCTGCTCCACCAGCTTGCGCCCGGCCATGCAGCGCGCGGCGATCTTGGCCAGCGGCAGGCCGGTCACCTTGGAGACGAAGGGCACGGTGCGCGAGGCGCGCGGATTCACCTCCAGCACATACACGGTACCGCCCTGGATGGCGAACTGCACGTTCATCAGGCCCACGACATTGAGCGCCTTGGCCATCTGCTCGGTCTGGCGCCGCAGCTCATCCTGCAGCGCCACCGACAGGGTGTAGGGCGGCAGGGAGCAAGCGGAATCGCCGGAATGGACGCCGGCCTGCTCGATATGCTCCATGATGCCGCCGATCACCACCCGCTCGCCGTCGGCCAGGGCGTCCACGTCCACCTCGGTGGCGTCGTTGAGGAAGCGATCGAGCAGCACGGGCGAATCGTTGGAGACCTTGACGGCTTCGCGCATGTAGCGCTCCAGGTCCTTCTGCTCGTGCACGATCTCCATGGCGCGCCCGCCCAGCACGTAGCTGGGGCGCACCACCAGGGGATAGCCGATCTCGCCCGCGTGGCGGATCGCCTCTTCGGGCGTGCGCGCCGTGCGGTTGGGCGGCTGCTTGAGGCCCAGGTCGTTGAGCATCTTCTGGAAGCGCTCCCGGTCCTCGGCGCAGTCGATCATGTCGGGGCTGGTGCCGATGATGGGCACCCCAAAGGCTTCCAGGTCGCGCGCCAGCTTGAGCGGCGTCTGGCCGCCGAACTGCACGATGACCCCGTGCGGCCGCTCCACTTCCACGATCTCCAGCACGTCTTCCAGGGTGAGCGGCTCGAAGTACAGGCGGTCGGAGGTATCGTAATCGGTGGATACCGTCTCGGGGTTGCAGTTGACCATGATGGTCTCGTACCCATCCTCGCGCAGGGCGAAGGCGGCATGCACGCAGCAGTAGTCGAACTCGATGCCCTGGCCGATGCGGTTGGGCCCGCCGCCCAGCACCATGATCTTCTTGCGCGCGCTGGGGTTGGCTTCACACTCTTCCTCATAGGTGGAATACATGTAGGCCGTGGCAGTGGCGAACTCGGCCGCGCAGGTATCCACGCGCTTGAACACGGGGCGCACGTTGAGCGCGTGCCGGTGCATGCGCACCGCGGTCTCCGAAGACCTGAGCAGCTTGGCCAGACGCCGGTCGGAGAAGCCCTTGCGCTTGAGGGCACGCATGGCCTGGGCGTCGAGATCCTTCAAGGTGCTGCCGGCAAGCCCGCGCTCCTCGCGCACGATGTCCTCGATCTGCGCCAGGAACCAGGGATCGATGCGGGTGTGCTGGTGCACCTCGTCGAAGCTCATGCCGTCGCGGAAGGCCTGGGCCACGTACCACAGGCGCCGCGGACCGGGGGCGGCCAGCTCCGCTTCGATGGTGTCGCGGTCCGCCTCGATCTCGTCGAAACCGTCGGAGCCCACCTCCAGGCCGCGCAGCGCCTTCTGCAGGGATTCCTGCAGGGTGCGGCCGATGGCCATCACCTCGCCCACCGATTTCATCTGGGTGGTGAGGCGGTCGTTGGCCGTCGGGAACTTCTCGAAGGCGAAGCGCGGCACCTTGGTGACCACGTAGTCGATGGACGGCTCGAACGACGCCGGCGTGACGCCGCCGGTGATCTCGTTCTGCAGCTCGTCCA
>DYIB01000147.1 GCA_020723855.1 Uliginosibacterium gangwonense | reverse complement strand
GGCCAGGGCGTCGGCGCGGTGGGCGATGCGCTCGAGGGGGCTCACGGCTCGGGCAACTCCTTGGGGTTCCAAAAAAGCCCGCAGTGAGGGCAAACCCACAGGGTCTCATCCCATTCCTCGCAGTCTTCGTGCACCCACACCTCCGGCCCCTGGGGCTCTTCCACCGGGCAGGGGGTTTGGGCGGTGCAGCGGTACACGGGCACGAACGCGAGGCTCATGGTTGTTCTTCGATACCGGCCTTCTCGATGACTTGGAGGAAGGTCAGCTCGAGGCGTGGGAGTTCGCTGCCCGTAGCAGGTACGATTTCCAGGCGCTGCCAGTGGAAGCCCCTGAGCATGGCGTACTCCAGCACGTCCTCGAGGGCTTTGAAGTCGTGGTTTTTGCTTATACTTCAGGACGCTCGACATTCTCTCGATTCCCTCCCTGACCCGCCAAATCCGCGCTCCGCACGGCGGGCGGGGTGATGTCCTGGTCACGCTCGGATTCGATCAATCGGGCTTCCTGGTCGGGGTCTTCCACCCCGGCCATCTGCATGGCGGTCTCGCGGGAGACCAACCCTGCGTTATAGAGGGCGATGGCCTGCTCCTGCTTGGTGGCGGGGGTGTCGCCCATGAACACCCGGCACTCGAAGCTGGCGCGGCCTTCGGGGAGAGGCTGGCGGGCCAGGGCGAAGGCGTAGGCCAGGACGGTCTCGATGAGCCACAGCCCGGCCCGCTCGAGCTGGGCCTTGGTGGGGGCGAGACTCATGACGAAATCGGTGAGGGCCTGCACCCGGCTCTCCCCGCTGGCGGTGGCGTCGCCGGTGATGAGGGTGTGGAGCTGGCTCACCTCGGCCAGGATTTCGCGGCGGTAGGCGTCGGCGCTGGCCAGGATGGGAGCGGGGTCCACCGGCTCGAATCGCTGGATGGTGGCGGCGGAATAACCCACCACGTCCCCGCTGTCGTTGGTCAGCGGGAAGCCCACCAGCGAGATGAGCTTGCCTGCGCCGATCTCCAGGCTGGAAGCCTCGAGGTTGGCGTTGGTGGCCACGAAGGCCGGGAAGCCCGCGTAGCGGTTGTTGATGTGGACCTGGGTGAGGGCGTTGTCGATGGCGCTCTGTTTCTGGCGCACCTGGGGGGTGATGAGGGGGTCGCGCTCCATCTGGTAGTGGGTGAGGCGGCCTCCCAGGTTCAACGTGGCCGTCTCGGTGGACCCCAGGCGCGGGCCGGTCTCGAGCAGCATGCGGCCATCGTCCATGAGCGTGACCTTCTCGGCCCACTGCTCCTGCTGCATCTGGGCCTGGCGGGTCCACACGTAGTAGCCCCACTCCTCACCCTCGTCCTCGTTTTTGAAGTAGATGGCCTGCTCGGGGGAGGGGGCCTCGAGGCGGATGCGCTCGAGCTGGGTTTCGGGCGGGTCGGGGGGGATGACGAAGGTCTCGCCCTCCCGGCTCTCTATGCGCTGGCGGTAGCGGGCCGGGACGTACAGGCGCAGGTGGCCGCGCCCGGTGAGGAGCAGGTAGGCGGCGGCGCGGGTCAGTTTGTCGCGGCCCTGCTCGCGGTCCCACCAGCGCAGCAGCGCCTCGTAGAGCGGGTCTTTGGGGGCCTCGGGGTCGGCGGGGCGCAGGGCTTCGGGGGGCTGCCAGGCCGGTTCGCGGTAGAGCAGGGCGTTGGCGTGGCGGCCCACCACCTCCCGGATGGCGTTGCTCGAGACCAGCGACCTCTTTAGGTCGGAGAGGCGGGCATCGTAGGTCTTGGAGCCGGGCGGGGGCAGGTTGCCGGTCCAGGCCCTCCCCTCCTGCCAGTGGTCGCCCTCGTAGAGCCGCAGGGCCATGCGGGCCTCGTCGGAGAGGCTGGCGGTGAGGTAGTTGTCGGGGTCGATGTGCATGGGCTAACCTCAGTAATCCACCGAAAAACTCCCGGCGGGGGGCAGGTTGGGCCTGGGGCGGCGGGCGGCGTGGCGTCCCAATGCGCGGGCCATGATGCAGTCGTCGTGGAGGCCCTCGGGGGCGCTGTAGCGGGTCAGGCCGGAGGGCAGACGTTCCATCTGGAACGCCAGCATCTCGGCGGTGGCGACGGGGTGATCGAGCAGGGTGACGGCCCCGCGCTCGAGGTCCAGCGCCAGGGCCTCGATCACCTCGGCCTTGGAGGCGTTGGTGGTGTGGAAAGGGCGCACCGGCAAGCCCTGGCGGCGTAGCTGCTCGATGAGGGGCTCCCCCATGCTGTTGCTCTCGGCCAGGATGACGGCGGGACGGAAGCGCTCGGCCAGCGCGGTGAGCCGCCCGACCTGGAAGGCATAGTCGATCTGGTTGAAGCGGTCGAGGTACACCTCGCGCCCGGTGTCGTCCCACACGCTGATCACGGTGAAGTCGGCGTGCTTGCCCCAGTCGACGCCGAAGAAGTAGGTGCGGCCGGGCTCGGGGGCCTCGAGGGGGGTGCCGGTGGAGCGCTCGGCCACCCGGCGAAACACGCCCGCGCCGTCGGCCACGAACTGGCCCAGCTCCTCCTGGAGGCGGATGGCATCGGGCATCGCCTCGAAGATGCGGGCGGCGTTCTCGGGGTCAAGCCAGGGGTTATCCTGCCAAGTGTAGGCGAAGTGGGTCTGGCCGGGCTTGGGGGGCATGATCTTGGCAGGGGTGTAGTAGCCCGGCTGGTCGCCCATGGCCTGGAGGAACATCTCGTAGAAGGCGTTGTGGCCCTTGGGCACCCCTGCGGCGATGAGCTGGGAGTCGGCGTAGTCGAGGAGCATGGGCCGGACGGTGTTCTCGTAGAGGGTGCGGTCGGAGAGGATGATCCCCGCCTCGTTGAGGAAAACCCGCTTGTAGCCGAAGCCTTCCCAGTTCTCGGGGCGCTCGGCGCTGCGGAAGTCGGTGTAGCCGGGGCCGACCCTGAGCACCTTGTCGGTGGAGTTCCAGGCGTACTCGAGCCCGCGCTGGCGGAGGGCGGGGATGAAGTAGCGCTCGACGTAGCGCTTTAGGTTGGCCTGGGTGGTGTCCCCCCACAGCAAGGCCTCCCCGCGCAGCATCCACTCGATGAAGGCGTGGGCGGCCCCACGGGTGGCCCCCAGGCGTCGCCCCTTGGGGAAGATGCGAAAGCGCCCATATTGCTCGGAGGTGAAGAAGATGTGGCGCTGCGCTTCGCTGTACTGGAACAGCCCTCCCGGAGGGGGCAGCGACCGCTCGGCCTCCTGGGCTAGCTGGGCGCGGGCCTGTTTGGTCCGTACCCGGTAGAGGTGCTCGAGTTGGGCGAAGCTGCGCTCGAGTAGTTTGCTACCGGTGCGGGGGCGGGGAGGGAGCATAGTCAGTTGGCGCGAAGGGCGGCAGGCGCGGGCTCATCGCCCTCGAGGGGAGCGGGGGTGTGGAGGCGGCGCACCATCTCCTGCCAGGTGCGGGCGTTTTCGATGGCCACGTCGATGGAGGCGATAATCTCGGCGGCGCGCACGTTGGACTCCACCAAATTAGCCAGCGACGCCAACAGGTCGGGGGAGATGGCCTCGGCCTGTTCGATGATCTCGGCGGCGGCCTGGCGGGGGGCTTCGGCCAGGGTCTCGAGCGCGCGCAGCTCCTCGGCGGCTTTGAGGGCCTTGCGCACGCGGCGGTTGAGGGCCACCAGGGTTTGGGTGTTCTCGGCGTGGGCGGCGCGGGTCATCTCCAGCACCTCGGCCACGGTGGGCGCACGCTCGGAAAGCCGGACCTCCCCGTCAGGACCGAAGTACATCACCAGGGCGTGGGGCGGGGGTTTGAGCGCGTCGAGCTTAACGCGGAAAAGCCGGGAAAGCTCGGGGTCGGACTGGAGCCGGGCGCGGTAGTTGCGTATCGTCCTGGACGTGATCTTGTACTTTTCCGCCGTTTCCTCGACGCCGGTGAGGTGGGCGTCGACGAGGATATTGGCGACGGTCTCGAGGTCGAAGGCGGTTCGGGGGCGAGATTTGGGGGACATAGGAGGGCCTCAAGCACCGAGCCCCCCTATTAGGGGGGCGTCGGTGGGGCGAGGGGTGGGGTAAACCTACCCGGTGAGCAATAGGCGGCGGGCGCGGGCGACGGACCGGGCGGTCCCGGTGGCGGTCCGCCCGCTGAGGCGGCGCTGGAGACGCCGGTTGGATGAGTTGCGGATGCGGGATGCCATTCAAACCTCCTTTCTACGGCTAAGGGCGGGGTTTCCCCCGCCCTTGTCGTCCGTTGGCTCGGTCAGACCTCGGCCAGCTTTTTGTCGGGGTGAGGCTCATAGGGGCGGTAGTCCACGGGGGGCAGTTCCACGCCCAGGGCCTTGGCCAGCTCGAGGCCGTTGACGTAGCGCTGGCCGTAGCGGTCCCAACCCACGGCCCGCAGGAACGCGTCGCGCTGTTCACGCGAGAGGAAGACCACGTTGATGTAGTAGTCGAAATCGGTGGCGAGGTCGTACTGGCTCTCGCCCCGCCGGGCGAGCGACTTCATCTGGCGGAGGATGGTGTTGGCCTCGGCCAGGGTGTCCTGTTCGATCTTTCCGCTGACGGGAACCTCGTCCTCGAGGCCCTCCGGGAGGTCGATCTCCAGGAGGTCCACGCCGTCGGGGGCCTCGGGGGCGGCGTCGAAAGCGTCCAGCAGGTCAGCGAGCTTTTTTCTGGGCATCTGCAATCTCCTTCCGGGCAAACTCCAACTCGGCCAAGGGGAACCACTCGAGGATCCTCCGGTAGTCCTCGGGGTAGTGGTCGCGCACCCCCTTGAGGAAGTAGTAGTCAATTCCGTCGAAGCTCCGCCCCCAGATGGCGTAGTCCCTGGGCAGGCGCACGCCGTGGCGGCGGAACAGGGCGATCAGTTCATCCTTTTTCATGTCGGCCACCGGGAAAAATTTCCGCTCGGCCTCGCGTACCGTCCCGTGGCGGCGCATGGCCATACGCCGGGTGGCCGAGTCGTGGGCGCGGGTCCCTACGGCGGTCCAGTAGGTCTCGAGCGCGCCGCACTCGTCGGCCAGGATGTCGGTCCAGTCGGTGAACGACATCTCCGGCAGGTCGTAGTACTCGCATATCGGCACGCGGTGGGCGGGCTGAAAATACGAGTTGGCGAGCAGCTGGTAGAAGATCGGGTGGGGCAGGCGGTGGATGTGGGCCCCGAGGACGTCCTCGTAATAGGTCAGGGCCTCCTCGACGAAGCGGAGGCCCGGCACCCAGTAGTGGTAGACCGGGATGATCCTGCGGAAGTAGGGCCGCAGGACCAGCCAACAGGCGAGGGAGTCTTTCCCCCCCGAGAACGACAGGACCACGGTGTCCGTCTTCTCGCGGACGTACTCGACGGCCTGTCGGCCCGTCTGGAACGGGCTCAGCTCAGGCATCCCGTCCCCCGTTCCGCCGTGGAACGGCCTGGGTGTGGTTGGTGGGGCAGATGCGCCAGTAGATCACGACGGGCGCGGGGTCCTGGCGCTCGATACAGTCAGCCAGGACCTCATAGGGGTCGCTGCCGCTGGCGCGGCAGGCCTCGAGGAAATGCGCGTAGCCGTTGGCCTCCATCCAGGCCAAGGGGTCGGCGTCGGCATGGAAGCCATCGGGGTCGTCCGGGTCGTCCGGCACGACCTCCGGCTCGAGGACGGCGGCCACCAGCTCGGTGAGGTCGAGCCGCTCGGCGCGGGCCACGACCCGCTCGAGCACTACCGGCCTGTCCCGGCGTCCGAAGGCCAGGGCCAGCGGCTCG
>DYIB01000146.1 GCA_020723855.1 Uliginosibacterium gangwonense | reverse complement strand
CGCGGCAGGATGCCGCCAGAACTCACGAGGCGAGCGCATTTTCAACAACGAGTGAAGTCCGTCTGGGCGGGCTTGCCGTGCGTAATCGTGCCGGTCTTGTCGAGAGCCAATGTGGCGAGTTTGCGCCCCTCTTCGAGATAAACGCCGCCTTTCACCAGAATGCCCTTGCGGGCGGCCGCGGCGAGACCGCTGACGATCGTGACCGGCGTCGAGATCACCAGTGCGCACGGACAGGCAATCACCAGTAGCACCAGCGCTTTGTAGATCCAGTCCATCCAAGCGCCACCGAGAGCCAGCGGGGGCACGATGGCCACCAGCAATGCGACGGCGAACACGGCCGGCGTGTAAATCCGGGCGAACTGGTCGACGAAGCGCTGGGTGGGTGCGCGGCTGCCCTGGGCCGATTCGACCGCGTGGATGATGCGGGCCAGGGTGGAATGGTTCGCCTCGGCCGTCACCCGATATTCGAACGATCCCGCCTCGTTGATGGTGCCCGCGAACACGTTGTCGCCTTCGGCCTTGTCCACCGGCAGGCTCTCGCCAGTAATGGGCGCCTGATTGACCGTCGAACGTCCATTGATCACCACGCCGTCGAGCGCAATCCGCTCACCGGGGCGCACGCGTACCACGGCTTCCAACGGCACCGCCTTGGCCGGCATCGTCACCCAGCTTCCGTTACCCTGGCGCACCGTCGCGGTGTCAGGCGCGAGTTCCATCAGGCCGCGGATCGCGTTACGCGCGCGATCGAGCGACTTCGCTTCGATCATCTCGGCCAGCGTGAAGAGGAACATCACCATGGCCGCTTCCGGCCAGTGTCCGATGAGCATCGCACCGGTCACGGCAATCGACATGAGTGCGTTGATGTTGAGATTGCGATGCCTGAGCGCGATCCAGCCCTTCTTGTAGGTCGACAGGCCGCCGCTGAGGATCGACACGAGTGCGAGCGCCAGGACGGTCCAGTGGTCGCCGCCGTTGAGCCAATACACCCCCTCGGCCATTGTTGCGGTGACTCCGGCCAGCGCCATCGGCCACCAGTGGGTCTTCGGTGCGGGTTTGGTCGGCGGTACAGCGTTCTCCGTATCCCCCGTTTCGACCTTCGCTTCGAGACCAATGGCACTCAGGGCGCCGAGGACCGCGTCCAACCCCCCCGGACGATGCGTCACGCTCAGGCGACGCTGCATCAGGTTGAAGTCCAGCGCCGCCACTCCGGGCATGCCGGCGAGCGCGTTCCGGATCAACGCCTCCTCGGTCGGACAGTCCATGCCGGCGATCGTGAGCGTGGTGCGCAGCGGGGCGCCGGTCACATCGATGCGTTGTGCCGACCCGCCGGCGGCTGGCAAGACCGCATCGACCGAGGCCGACGAGTGGGGGTGATCGCTCACTTCCAACGTACGCCCGGTCTGAACGGGGTCGAGTCCCGTCACGCCATCGAGGGGCTCCAGATTGTTGCGGATCAGCGCGGCATCGGTGGGGCAGTCCGCGCTGTCGATGCCGTATAGCTTCGCGTGGAGGGCGTCGGGGGAGGATTCACCGGACGGCTGGGGCACGGCGGAACACCCGCAACTGCCAACACTGCATTTACTCATGCTCGATTCTCTTGTCTGGACCTAACATCATTTAACAATCTGTAGTCACTACAGAATCAAGCACCTAAAATGCGGGCACGATCGTTGTCCCGGCCTGGAGGGCAAGCAAGATGAAAATCGGTGAGCTGGCAAGAGTCACAGGCACCCCGGTGGAGACCATCCGCTACTACGAGCGCGAGGGGTTGCTGGCTGCCCCTCCACGTACGGAAGGAAACTTCCGCATATACGACGAGAGTCACTTGAAACGCTTGTCGTTCATCCGCCATTGCCGATCGCTGGACATGGCATTGGACGAGGTTCGCATCTTGCTGCGCTTCAAGGACGCGCCCGCCGAGAATTGTGGAGACGTGAATACGCTGCTCGACGCGCACATCGGTCACGTCGCCGCCCGGATCCGCGAACTTCGCGTGCTGGAGCGGCAGCTCAGGAGCTTGCGTGAAAGGTGTCACGAGGCGCGGGACGTGGCCCACTGCGGCATTCTGAACAAACTGTCACAGCTCCCGCTCCACGGAGCGACTAACGAGGGCGGGCACGTGCATGGTGTGCATGGAGGCACTCCGGCACGCAATGCCGAAAAATGATATTTGGATGGGCGCATGGAACCAATGGCACCGAGCATACCGTCAAGCGGACAGATGAACTCGATTCGTAAGCGGATTGACCGAACTGGCTATACGTTTCTCGCGCTGGACACGGGCAACACGATGCAAGCAGACGGTCACCGGGATTGCATATAGCACCAATTCGCACGTCGGGTTGGAAAGGGAGTCCGTGCCGCCGCAAAAGTCAAGAGCCGCCTGCCCACTTGGTGTTACGCCCCATCAATTGGTGCAGTCGTCTCCTGAAATCGACATCCTTCGATGGTATCTCTTCAAAGCCTCATACCCGTTCGGAACAGGCCCGTCGCCGACACCCGCGGAGCAGGCCGGCGCACAGCCCGGGCATTGAATGCTGATGGTCAGTGCCTGCTGCTGCCGTGCCAAGGCGGGCAGACCGGCGACGTGGCACAGGCGGTCCTCGGGTCACCGTTGGGTGCGGCGTGCAGGTGCTCACGCGTGCTGAAATCCACGAGCGGTGCAGCCGACGACGACGCGCCGGCGTCAGGGCGCGCGTGCCGACGCAGTTTCATGGGGGTGTCTTTCGACTCACCCCGGTCGTCGCCCGGATCGGTCACGAAGCCCAGTTCCAACGCCCCGGACTTCTGCGCAGCCGCCGTCACCTGGGCGACGCGCTGGTGGGCCCACCCGGCGGTCGCCGCGGATGAAGTCCTCGGGCTGCGGCCGGCGCGACGCGGAGGCCTGCAGCCGCTACGCGATCTGCTCGTCGCTCATGCGTTCGTCGTTCCAGAACACGCTGCCGTGGGGGAACAGGTTCGCCACCTCGAGCTTGATCGGCTTGACTCTATTTAGACTCAGATGCTAATGAGATTTATTATTGATTGTCGATGGTTTTGCCTGATAAGGCAACACCGATGGAATAACCCGGCCTTGTTTGGACACTCGGCGCCTTGTGCCGGCGGCAGAAAGCCGGATGGCGGCGACTGGTAAGCCTCTGTGACCGGTATCGTCACCGGGAAGCACTCATGCGGTTCCCTACGGTCAGAGGAATGGACTCCATCTTCTGGGGGAAATACATGAACTTACGCCATCTTCGCTGTTTCATCGCGGTGGCCGAGGAGTTGCACTTTGGCCGGGCGGCGCGGCGACTGCATGTGGAGCAGTCGCCCCTGTCGCGCACGATTCGCCAACTGGAGGCGGACCTGGGCGTGACGCTGCTGGAGCGCACGCCGCGCGGCGTGCACCTGACCCCGCCCGGGCAGGTGTTCCTGGAGGAGGCCCGGCGCGTGCTGCTGACCCTTGAGCAAGCCCAGACCAAGGCGCGGGCGGTGGCGGCGGGACACCGGGGCACCTTGCGCATCGCCTTGGCCGGTGGCGTCGGGCGGACCCGGCTGTCGGCACTGCTCGCGCTGTGCCGGGAGGAGGCGCCGGAAGTGGGCATCCGGCTGTTCGAGGCGCCGCTGTCGCAAGTGGTGGGCGGGCTGGGCAACGACCTGTACGACGCGGCCTTTGCGATGGCCGGCGAGATGGAGGCCGGGGTGGTCGCCAGGCCGGTGTGGCAAGATCCGCTGCTGGTGGCCGTACCCGCGCGGCACCCCTTGCTGGCGCACAAGCGGGTACCGCTGGAAGAGGTGGTGGGCTACCCGCTGGTGCTGTGTCACCCGCAGGTTGGTCAGGAGTGCAGCCGGCAATGCGAGCGCCTGCTGCGCCTGGTGGAGACACCGCCGGTCGTGGCCGAGTACGTGACGACCCACTCGCTGATGCTGGCCCTGGTGGCGGCCGGCTATGGCGTGGGATTTTCCACCGCGGCGCACGTGGTGGCATGCCGGCAGGCGGACGTGATCGTCCGGCCGCTGGATGAAGACTCGGCGGCGCTGACGACCTACCTGCTACATCCCGAGGGCGCGATGTCGGAGCCACTGCGCCACTTCATTGACCGTGCGCAGCGTGTCGGCCATATGCCATTGGATACGCAATGACTCGCATAAGGACTGCTTCAGGCGGGTTGGCCGATTCCATTTTGGTCAAAGCGCCAGACCTGTTTTGCTACAGCGGGACTCCATTGCCGCGGTGCCCTGGCGCGCTGCAGTCAGGCCTTGACTGTGCTTGCGATTGGCATTTGAAGATGAAAATCGCATGACCAGCGTGGCGCGTCACAGCGAAGACGCGCGGCGCAACAGTGCTTGCCGTATGCGCATCGGTTTTTGTGTATTGAGTTGATCGCGCTTTACTGGGCCTTTTCCCCTGCAAAGACTTTGGCCTGGTTATCCGGGTCAGGCATGGCGCCCGCGAATGACGTTGGTGACGGCATGTTTCGCGACTTACGAATTGTGAGTGATGGGACCATGCCCGACAAGGCGCACATCTCGCAACGGTAAAGGCGGCATCACCGATGCCACGGTCTTCGCCGCCTCGCCACCTGCTCGTTTCGCCCGGAGGCTCCTGGACATCCGCGCACGCCGCCTGTACGGCGGGTGCGCGTGTGTGGACTCGGTGCGATGACGAATGGAGGCGCGCGATATGCCGAAGTCGAGCAGCCTGGCCGATGGCGCCAAGACCTACTACCGCCCGATCGAGGCGGCAATCCGCTGGAGCGGATTGCTGCGCTTCGAGCGGCGCATCCTGGCGACATTGGGACAGCGGCCGCTGCCGCAGCCAACGGAGTTTCCGCGCTGGCCGACGCTGCGGTTGAACGCCGAAAGAATCTTCGATGCGCTGGCTCACGGCGAGATGCCGTATGGCAAGGAGGGCTTGGTGCGGGACACGCAGGGCCTGGCGATGGACGACCCGTCGCTGACGGTGCGGCACGTCGATCTGAAAGCCTGGATGGCGCACTACTACCCCGGCGAGAAACCGGCGTTTCTGTTCGATGAGATCGAGCGTGCGCTTCACCCGGCGATCAGCCTGGACACAGTGGGCGCATTGCTGGTCGAGCGGGAAGCGATCAAGGCGCGGCTGGCGGAACACTTGGGCGTGCACGAGACGCTGCGCGCCGAGCATGAGGCGCTGCTGAAAACGCACGCCACCTGCGCGGCCGACACGGAGCGTGCGAACAGGCTGGGGCCGCGCAGCGAATCGACCTACCTGAACATCGTTGGCGGGTTACTGACGCTGCTGCTGGGCAAGTCGCCCAGCGGCATGCCGTATTCCAGCTTTCTGACGCAGGAGGCCATCATCAGCGCGATGGTGGCGCACCACGGCAACGCGATGGGCATCACCGAGCGCACCCTGCAGGCCAAGTTCGCACTGGCTCGGCGCAATCTGCAGAGCACGACTTCCTGAGCGATGCCAGACCGTATCTGCGGTCGCGGAAACCGCATTTGCGGTGTCTTTCTTCAACGCGGCGTTCTTAATTCGAGTCACGCCAATCAGCGCCACTGAGCGTTAAGGAGTGACCCTCATGCCTTCGCAGACCACCGCCACGGCGGCACCGACCGAACACCGCATCCTGCGCCGCGCCGAGGTCGAAGCCAAGACCGGCTTCAAGCGCGCACACATCTACAGCCTGATGAAGGAAGGCAAGTTCCCCAAGGCGCTGCGCCTGGGCG
>DYIB01000011.1:47206-49195 GCA_020723855.1 Uliginosibacterium gangwonense | reverse complement strand
CGAAGGTGGCGAGCACCGCATCCTGGGTGATCGCGGTGACGTCGCGCTCGCCTTCGTGGCGCTGCTGGATGATGTCGACCACCGCTTCCTTCACCCCCGGCACCTCCGTGCGGCTGCGCACCTCGATGAGGATGCGGAACAGCGACTCGGTGTTGAACATCGGCTGGGCCGCGGCCACCGGGATGACGACGATCTCGTCGTTGTTGAAACCCAGCGAGCTGCCCTGCTGCGCCAGCACGCCGACGACGCGGAAGCGCCGGTCGCCCAGGCGCAGCCACTCGCCGATGGGATTGTTGGCACCGTAGAGCTCGGCTGCGACGGTGGCGCCCAGCACCACCACCGGCGTGGCGTTGCGCGGGTCGCCGGGCGGCAGCGCCTGGCCCTGGCCGATGCGCATCTGGCGCACTTCGAAGAACTCCCGGGTGGTGCCGACCACCGGCACTTCGCGCCGGCGCGACCGGGCCGCGGCTTCCGCCGCGCCGACGATGAGCGGCGCCACCCTGTTCACGCCGTGGGCGCGCACCAGGGCCAGGGCATCGTCCAGGGTGAGATCGCGCGGCGTCTCGCCCACCAGCGCTCCGGGGGTGGCGCCGGCAGTCTCCGCCCGGCCGGGCAGCACGATGATGAGATTGGTGCCCAGCGCTCCGAACTGCTCCACCACGTAGCGGCGCGCCCCCTCTCCCAGGGCGCTGACGATGACCACCGCCGCCACGCCGATGGCCATGGCCAGCAGGGTGAGCAGGGTGCGCGAGCGCGCGCCCTTGAGGACCTGCCAGGCGAAGGCGAGCAGATCGGCGGCGCGCATGTCAGCCGGTTCCGGTCGTGCGCCGCTCGTCGTCGACGATGTTGCCGTCCACCATGCGCAGCCGCCGCCGGGCGCGCGCACCCAGCTCGGGGTCGTGGGTCACGATCAACAGGGTGCCGCCGGCGGCGTTGAAGCGTTCCAGCAGGGCCATCACCTCCAGTCCCGTGTGACGGTCCAGGTTGCCCGTGGGTTCGTCCGCCAGCAGCAGGCGCGGCTCCATGGCCAGGGCCCGGGCGATGGCCACCCGCTGGCTCTGGCCGCCCGACAGCTCGCTGGGGCGGTGGTCGGCCCGCTCCTCCAGACCGTATTCGCGCAGCAGGGTGGCCACGCGCCGCTGGCGCTCGGCGGGCGCCACGCCGGCCAGGGTCATGGGCAGCTCGATGTTCTGGGCGGCGGTGAGCCGCGGCACCAGGTGGAAGAACTGGAACACGAAGCCGATGCGCTGGCTGCGCACCGCGGCCAGCTCCTCGTCGCTGAGCCGGGTGACGTCGCGTCCTTCCAGTTCATAGGTGCCGGCGTCGGGCCGGTCCAGCAGGCCGATGACATTGAGCAGCGAGGACTTGCCCGAGCCGGACGGCCCCATGATGGCGATGTACTCGCCCTCGGCCACCTCCAGGTCCACGTCGCGCAGGGCATGCACGTCTTCGCCGCCCACGTGGAACACGCGGCGGATGTCCCTGAGCCGTATCATGGAATGACGGTGCCGCTGTCGACCACGGCCTTGACGCCCGGCTTCACGCCTTCGCGGCCGAGCGAAGTCACTACCCGGTCGCCGCGCTGCAGGCCGCTCCTGATCTCGGCATATTCCCAGTTGGACAGCCCGGTCTCCACCGCACGCTGCCGCAGCGTGCCGTCGGCTTCCAGCACCAGCACGCGGTTGCCCTGCATCAGGGCCGAGGTCGGGACGCGCAGCACGTCGTCGCGGGCAGCCACGGTGATTTCGATATCGGCGCTGTAGCCCACCAGCAGATTCCGATCGCGCTCGGGGTTGTCGAACTGCACTTCCACCTCCACCGTGCGCGCCTGCTTCTCCAGCGCCAGCACATAGGGGGCGATGCGCCGCACCTTGCCGCTGAAGTGTTTGCCGCGGTAGGCGTCCAGCGTGATGCGTGCGGGCATGCCGACGCGGATCTGGGCCGCATCCACTTCGTCTATGGGCGCCGAGACGTAGAGACAGGAATCGT
>DYIB01000011.1:39734-47196 GCA_020723855.1 Uliginosibacterium gangwonense | reverse complement strand
GATCAGGTCCACCGCCGGCAGGGTCTGGATGCCGGGCGGCGAGGGGGTCAGGTATTCGCCCACCTCGCCATTCACTTCCGCCACGATGCCGTCGAAGGGGGCGCGCAGCACGGTGCGGCTGGTGTCCGCACGGGAGGCGACGATGCGCGCCTGGGCTTCGGCCACCTGGGCGCGCGCGGCGCTGCAGGCGGCGCGGCGCGAGTCCGCTTCGGCGTTGGCCTTGTCCACGCGCTCCTGGGACACGAAACCCTTCTGGCGCAGTTCCAGGGCACGCCGGGCCTCGCGCTGGGCGGCGCCGGCCAGCTCGCACACCTCGCGCACCCGCGCCTGGGCCGAGGCTAATTGCTCGCTTGAGACCCGCTCGCGCGCAGCGAGATCCTCGTTCCACAGGGTGAGCAGCACCTGGCCCTGCTTCACCCGGTCGCCCTCGCGCACGTTCAACTGCTCGATGCGCCCGCCCAGGAGCGGCGCCAGCTTGGCGCGGCGGCAGGCGGTCACCGAGCCGGCGCGGGTGTTGGCGACGGTGGCTTCCACCCGGCCCGGCTGCGCTTCCGTGACCGTCACCGCCACCGGCTTGGGGCGCGTGGCGTACCAGATGCCGCCGGCGGCGATGGCGATGAGGGAAAGACCGATGAGGGCGCGCTTGAGGAGCCGCTCGCGGGCGCCGCCGCGGGGGAAGGTGTTATTTGGCATGGCGCGATTATGCCCCGATTTGCCCTTCCTGGTTCGCGCCGCGGCCGAGCGCTGCTGTGCCTGCGCGCGTCCGGATGGCGACCGATCGGCCCGGGCGGGTCGCTGCCGCCGGGGCTCGCAGCCGCGCGCCCGCCTACCTCAACAGTTGCGCCAGCTTGCCCTTGACCTTGGCCCAGCGTTCGGCCTCGGGCAGGGCCTCCTTCTTCTCCACGATGGGTGGCCAGATGGCCGCCAGCTCGGCGTTGAGGGCGACGTAGGACTCCTGACCCGCGGGCACGTCGCCTTCGGGATAAATGGCTTCCACCGGGCACTCGGCGACGCACAGGTTGCAGTCGATGCATTCGTTGGGGTCGATGACCAGGAAGTTCGGCCCCTCCCGGAAGGCATCGACCGGGCAGACGTCCACACAGTCGGTGTGCTTGCAGTTGATGCAGGACTCGGTGACGACGTAGGTCATGGCATTCTCCGGTTCTCCTCAGGCGGACGCGCCCGCCGCCTCCTTGCGACTGCGCACCACCACCACTGGGCACTCGCCCGTGGGCTGGCACGGCTCGGACGCCTTCTTGGCCGTCATGGCCGACCAGCGGCGGCGCGCCGCGGTCTCGGCCGGCCCCTGCTGGGCGGCCGTGGGCGGGATGGGCCGGCCTTCGGCGATCAGCTTCTCGGCGCGCCGCAGGCCCAGCAGCGCCGCCCCCAGGGCACCGTTCAACTGGCCCAGGCCGTCGCCGGCCACGTGCAGCTTGGCCTTGAGGTTGCCCTCCAGGGCGCTGATCATGGCGGCGTTGTGGGTCATGCCGCCCGTGAGCATGTAGCCCGGCTCCAGGCCGACGCGGCGCATGAGCTGCACGGCGCGCCCGCCCAGGGCGATCATGGCCCCCATCATGATGTCTTCCGCCGGGACGCCGTTGGACAGGTGGTTGATCACTTCCGACTCGGCGAACACGGCGCACACGCTGCTCACGTTCACCGGGTTGGTGGAGCGCAGGGCGTAGGGGCCGATGTCCTGGGTGGTGAGCCCCAGGTAGCGAGCGGTCTTCTCCAGGAAGGCGCCGGTGCCCGCCGCGCACTTGTCGTTCAGGCGGAAGGCGCGCACCCGGCCGTCGCCGTCCACCTTGATGGCCTTGATGTCCTGGCCGCCGATGTCCAGGATGGTGCGCGTGTCCGGGAACAGATGCACCGCCGCGTGGGCGTGGGCGGTGAGCTCGGTCACCTGGGTGTGGCGGAAGGCGACCGTGTGGCGGCCGTAACCGGTGGCCGCCACGTAGTTCACCTGCTCCCGAGTGAGGCCGGCGTTCTTCAGCAGCTCCTCGAACACCCCTTCGGACGCCTGGTTGAGCTTGAAGCCGGTGCGCCGCACCGCCTTGCCGACGACCTCGCGCTTGTCGTTGATCACGATCGCCTTGCTGTAGGTCGAGCCGATGTCGATGCCTGCCACGTAAATCATCATGCCACCTCCTCGGCAGCTTCCGCTGCCGGTTCCTGATTGCCGAATACCCGGTCGTGGGCGAACAGGGCGGCCCCCAGGGCGCCGCAGAAATGGGCGTCCTGGCTGACGTTGATGCGCATGCCCAACTCCTGCTCCAGCAGCTTGACCATGGCGACGTTGCGCGACACGCCGCCGGTGAAAGTCACTTCCGCCTCGATGCCCACGCGCCGGGCGAGCGACACGCAGCGGCTGGTGATCGCCTGGTGCACGCCCATCAGCACGTCCTCGGGCAGGATGCCCTTGGCCAGATGGCTGATGATTTCCGACTCGGCGAACACGGTGCAGGTGGTGGTGATGCGCACGGGATTCCGGGACTTGAGCGCCAGCGGCCCCAGCTCCGACAGGGGCATCTCCAGGGCGAAGGAGGCGGCGCCCAGGAAGCGGCCGGTGCCTGCCGCGCACTTGTCGTTCATGGTGAAGTCCTGCACCTGGCCGTCGGCGCCGACGCGGATCGCCTTGGTGTCCTGGCCGCCGATGTCGATCACGGTGCGCGTGCCCGGGAACAGGGTCACGGCGCCCCGGGCGTGGCAACTGATCTCGGTGACCTGCTCGCGCCCGAAGGTCACCTTGTAGCGCCCGTAGCCGGTGCCGGCCACGTAGGCCACGTCCGCCTCGTGGATGCCGGCGTTGTCCAGGGCGGCGCGGAAGGCGTCCTGGGCCACGGTGACCATGCTGGTCTCCATGTCGAGCAGTGCGCGGCCGACGATGCGCCGCTCCTCGTCGATGATGATGGCCTTGGTTTGGGTCGAACCGACGTCGACCCCCGCTGTGTATTTCATGCGTTCCTCCTCTATCTCTCTGTTTCCGCCGCCTTGCGATTGACCGGGCCGCCGCCGCGCTGGTGCAGGGCTTCGAAGAATGCGTCTACCCGGTTCTTGATCTGGGCGTCCGACCAGTAGCGCGGATCGATCAGGTCCGACTCGATGTACAGGGTGGGCACGTCGAGCCGGCGCGAGATGAACTCGCGCGTGTCCGCCATGCCCGACGAGACGAAGCGGCAGCTCTTGATGCCGTGGAACACCACGCCGTCCACCGCGTAGTCGCGGATCTGCCGGGCCAGGCGCTCGTGGGCGAAGAACTGGTTGGACAGTCCGCGCTGGGCCGCCAGGGCCGTCACCTCCGCCAAGCTCTCCAGGGGGCGCGAGGTGTCGTAGGTCAGCTCGGCCGCGTCCATGCCGCCGGCGGCGAAGGTCAGGTAGTCCGAGTAGGCGAACACGCCGCCCCAGGTCTCGAACAGCTCCACCAGGCGGCGCATGGACACGTAGCAGGGCGTTCCCGAGAACAGCAGGCGGAAACGCTCCTCCGCCACCCGGCCCTCGCCGCGCGCCACCTTGGCCTTGAGGTGCTCTTCCAGCTTGCGCATGAACTCGACGCCTTCGGGCGCGCCCCGGTACACGTTCATGATGCCGATGAAGGTCAGGCCGTCGAGCATGGCGTTGTAGGGCGCGGGACAGACCCGGTTCAGGGCCATGACGTTGTTCCAGTGGTGCACCATCTGGTTTACCCGCTCCTCGACCTCGGCCAGCTTGTCCATGTCGAACTTGCGGCCGGTGATCTTCTCGCACTTGGCGATGAGGTCCTGGAACTGGGCCTCCACCCAGCGGGCGTCGGCGGCGTGCTGGGCGTCGCCGGGGCGCACCTGCCAGCCGGCGCAGCGCTGTCCGGGCAGGTCGAGCACGAAGGTGGGCGTCTTGAGCCAGCGCTCCCAGATCTCCGCCCATTTGATGAAGGTGCCGCACATGTTGGAGGCGACGGCGAGACTGGCTTTCGGGATACGTCCCGCGGGATGCCGGTTCTCCTTGAGGATCAGGCCCACGTCGGCCTTGACGTAAGAGCACACGTCCGGCGACATGCCGTAGTCCTCGGACAGCTGGATGTACTCCTCGGAAGCCTTGCGCACGCCGGTCTGCAGGGAGTTGATCTCGGGGAAGACCAGCTCGAAGTCGAAGGCGCGCAGGATCTCGATGGCATTGCCCATGACGAACACATTGGCCACGGGAGCGTTGCGCTCATTGGCGGTGTCCAGTTGGGCGTACCAGTCTTTCATCAGCCGCTGGCCGTCGAGGCGCGGATCGAATTCCGCGGCGGCCACGGCGGCGTCGGCAACAGGGGTATTCATGTCTCTCTCCTTATTACGCGAGGGCGAACAGCAGCGATTCGGCGAAGGTTTCCACCTGCATCGCCATCTGCTCGAAGGACGTCATCTTTTCCTCGAACTCCAGCACCAGGTAGGGGAAGCGCTCGCCGTCCAGGTGCTTGGACCAGGCGAGCTGCTCGTCCAGGCCGGGCTCGCAGAACTTGGCGGCGGTGAGGATGGCGCCGTCGGCGCGGCTCCTGCGGATCATGTCCATCAGGTAGCCCTCCTTGGTCTTGTGCTCGTCGTGCTGTACGGGGCTGGCGTCGGAGCGCTCCACATAGCTTTCCGCCAGGGCCCAGATGGGGTCGCCCGTCTCCGGCACATCGGCGGTGAGCCAGCGCAGGCCCACCAGCAGATCGTCGTCCACCACGTAGCAGGCGTCGTCGATGGCCTCCAGCATCTCCAGGGGCGGCTGCTCGCAGAAGCCGCCCACGAACACCACACGCGGCTTGTCCTGGGCCGGCAGCTTGCGGCTGCGGATGGCGTCGAGCGCCCGGGCGAGCAGCGCGTTGTGTTCCTCGCAGGGCATGCGCGTGCGCGCGCGCGTCAGCAGGTAGGACTCGGTGCAGCTCACCTTCCACGGCTCGTCGCGGCGGATGGCATAGAGCTCGCGCAGCAGGCGGCGGTTCCGGTTGTAGATGCGGATGCTGGCGCGCAGCGCCTCGTCGTCTATCGGGCGGCCCGCCTTGCGCTCGATCTCGGCGCGCAGGCGCTGGTACTCGGCGGCGATGTAGCGCGCGGCCCCGGGTGTATTGGGGTTCTGGGGCAGGTACAGGATCTGGGACAGTTGCTCCGGCAGGTTGCGCGCCCAGATGCCGGCCAGATGCTTGGCGGCGTCACAGATGGGATGGGTGACGAAGCCCGCCAGCCCCTCCAGGGAGCCGTTCAGTCCCAGCTCGGTGGTGGAGCGGCAGATGGAGCACACGAAGGAGCCCATGCGGGCATCGGCGTGCTTCATCTCCAGGCGGTTGCCGCCGCCCAGGATGTTGACCGGCAGCAGGCGCCCGGCGTGGGCGATCTCCTCCGGGAAATACACCGGGAAATGGCCCAGGGCGCCGACATAGTCCTCCGGCAGTTCGCCCCGGGCGGGGATGCCCGTCTCCCGGGCCGCCGCCAGGCAGCGCTCGAGGACGGAATTGAGCTCGACCTCATGGTCGTAAGGGATTTGTGCTGTCACGGTTCGTCTCCTCTGATTGGGACATGCATTATGATGCCAAGTAAACCGCGAACAAGCATAATAAAGCATTGATCCAGATCAAGAGGAATCGATTTTGCCGGTCGGCATTCCAGTTAAATCATTTCTATACATTAACATAGGGTTATTTTCAGCGAAATCAAGATCAGTCTGCCGCAAGACGAACTTGCACTATAATACCAATTTGTGCATAATAAATGCACAATAATTCAGTTAGAGAGGGGCTCAGTCTTCGCGCGGCTGCGCCGGCGTGTCGAGCAGGCGCTGCATGAACACCAGGTCCAGCCAGCGCCCGAACTTGTAGCCCACCTGGCGGAAGTGGGCCACTTGCTCGAAGCCGAAAGCCCGGTGCAGGCGCAGGCTGACCTCGTTGGCGGCGTCGATGCCGGCGACGATGGCATGCATGTCCAGGGCCCGCGCCGCCTCGATGAGCGGCGGCAGCAGGCGCTTGCCGATGCCCTGGCCGCGCCGTCCGGGCGCGACGTAGATGGAGTTCTCGACCGTATACTTGTAGGCGGCCCAGGCGCGGAAGGGCCCCAGGGCGCCGAAGCCCACCACCTCGCCCGCCTCCTCGGCCACCAGCACCGGGAAGCCATCCTGCTGCTTGGCCCGGAACCATTCCAGGCGCATCTCCAGGGTGTGGGGCGCGTAGTCGTACACCGCGGTGGTGTGCAGGATGGCGTCGTTGTAAATGGCCAGGATGGCGGGCACGTCCGCTTCCCGCGCGCTGCGTATGGCGACCATAGGACGTGCGCTCGACGTCCTATTTCAGCAGGAAGCCGCGCAGGGCGTCGAGCACCGCGTCGGGGAATTCCGCCAGCAGCGAGTGGCCGCAGCCTTCGATCGTCACCAGACGCGCGCCGGGGATGGTCTCGGCCAGGGCCTTGGCCGCCTTGGCCGGGGTCATCTGGTCGCGGCTGCCGGCGATCACCAGGGCCGGGCAGCCCACCCGTGCCGCCGCCTCCGTCCCCGCGCTGTAGGCGTTGCAGGCATTGAGGTCGTTGAACAGCACGCCCGGCGCGGCCCGTTCCATGAGGCGGCGGTTTACGCCGATCAGCCACAGCCCCGGCACCGTGCTGCCGCCCAGGTGGCCGCGCGGGCCGTGGGACCATATGTTTACCATGTTCTCGGCGCGCGCTTCCTCGCTCCGGGCGGCCTCCAGCAGCACCTCGGACACGGGCATGGGAACGGCGCTGCCGATGAGGGCGATGTGTGCTACCCGCTGCGGGTGACGCGCCGCCGCGTCCAGGGAGATGAGCGAACCCATGCTGTGGCCCACCAGGGAGGCGCGCGCCACGCCGGCGGCATCCAGCAGGGCCACCAGCCAGTCGGCCATGGCTTCCACCGAGGTCAGCACAGGCCCCGGCGAGCGGCCGTGGCCGGGCAGGTCCGGCACCAGCACGGTACGGCCGTGGTGGGCGAAGTAGCGGCTTTGCAGCCCCCACACGCTGTGATCGTTCTGGGCGCCGTGGATGAATACCACCGCCGGCAGGCGCGCATCGAAGGGTCGGCCGCCCGTGTAGCAATAGGCCGTGCGGCCGTTTACCGTCAGTTCCATGGGCTCACCCTTTCTGCGCGGCGTAGAGCCCGCGGTTGAGGTCTTCGATCAGGTCGTCCGGGTCCTCCAGGCCCACCGACAGGCGCACCGTGCCCTCGTGGATGCCGGCGGCGCGCAGGGCATCCTCGCTCATGCGGAAATGGGTGGTGCTGGCGGGATGGATCACCAGGGACTTGGCGTCGCCCACGTTGGCCAGGTGGGAGAACAGGCGCAGGGACTCGATGAACTTGCGTCCGGCGGCGCGCCCACCCTTGAGCACGAAGCTGAACACGGCGCCGCAGCCGCGCGGCAGCAGCCGCTTCGCCAACTCGTGGTCCGGGTGACTTTCCAGCTCCGGGTAGGACACGCTTTCCACCGCCGGATGGGCCGCCAAATGGGCGACGATGCGGCGGG
>DYIB01000011.1:0-39724 GCA_020723855.1 Uliginosibacterium gangwonense | reverse complement strand
CGGGTGTTGTCCACGTGGCGCTGCATGCGCAGGGGCAGGGTCTCCATGCCCTGGAGGAGCTGGAAGGCGGTCAGCGGCGACATGCAGGCGCCGAAGTCGCGCAATCCCTCGCGCCGCGCCCGCAGCAGGAAGGCGGCGACGGTGGATTCCTCCGCGAAGTCCATGCCGTGGAAGCCGGCATAGGGCTCGGTCAGGGTGGGGAATTTGCCCGATTTCTCCCAGTCGAAGCCGCCCCCGTCCACCAGCAGGCCGCCGATGGCCACCCCGTGGCCGCCCAGGAACTTGGTGGCGGAGTGGAACACCAGGTCGGCACCCAGGTCCAGGGGCCGCATCAGGTAGGGCGTGGTGAAGGTGGCATCCACCAGCAGCGGCAGGCCGGCGCCATGGGCGAGCTCCGCCACCCGCGGCACGTCGAGCACGTCCAGGCCCGGATTGCCCAGGGTCTCGCCGAACAGCAGCCGGGTGTCCGGGCGGATCGCCGCGCGCCAGGCGTCCAGGTCGCGGGGATCGACGAAGGTGGTGGTGATGCCGAAGCGCGGCAGGGTGTATTCCAGCAGGTTGTGGGAGCCGCCATAGAGGGCGCGGGAGGCGACGATATGGGAGCCTGCGCCCATCAGGGTGGCGATCGCCAGATGCAGCGCCGCCTGGCCGCTGGCGGTGGCAATGGCCCCCACCCCGCCTTCCAGGGCGGCGATGCGCTCCTCCAGCACCGCATTGGTGGGATTGGAGATGCGCGAATAGACATGCCCGGCCCGCTCCATGTTGAACAGGGCGGCCGCCTGGTCGCTGTCCTTGAAAACGAAGCTGGTGGTCAGGTAGATGGGGGTGGCGCGGGCGCCGTACTGGTTGTCGGGCTGCTGGCCAGCATGAAGGCTCAGCGTATCGAAGCTGAAGGTCTTGGGATCGGTCATGGATTGGCTAGGCCGGGATGTCCGGCGTGAGCATGCGTTCGAGGATGCTGATCTTGTCTTTGAGCAGCAGCTTGCGCTTCTTCAGTCGCTGCAGCAGGAGCTGGTCCGAGGGAGGCGACTGGACCAGCCGGTTGATCACTTCGTCCAGGTCGCGGTGCTCCACCCGCAGTTCCTGGAGGCGGGCACGGATTTCGGCGATGTGTTGGTCTTCCGTCATGGCGCAGCCTGTTCGGATGCCGGCGCGGGCCGGCGGCCGCTGCTAATGGTATGCCCGGGCAAAGGGAAAGACAACAGCGCCGGCCAGGGGCTTGAATTTTGCTTGAGGACTCTTATGTAAACGAAAACAGGTGCCCGCGGCAACACCGCGGCGGAAGCCGAAGGAGTTCCAATGATGCTGGTGTTCAACAACCCCGTTCTGGTGGTGGTGGATTACCCCGGCCTGGACGCGATCGAGGTGATCGACAAGCGCTCGGGCAAGGGTATGTTCGTGCGGGATGGCGCGGCGCGCCGCTTTCGGGAGGATTTCCGGGAGTTTGTCGCCCAGCAGCCGGACCTGGACGAATTCGACGAGTTTCTGGATGAATACGGCGAGCTGATGACCCAGCCCACCGTGATCCATTGATGAACAGCGACCGGCGCCCGTGCGCGCCGGCCCCCTATTCCCTATTCCATGAGCGCCTGCAATCCCCACAGCGCCGCCATGCCCGCTACCACGGTGAGCAGGGTGCTGCGCGTGCGGTAGGCCACGGCGAAGGCCAACAGCGCGGCGATCACTCTCTCCATTTCCGGGGCCGGAAGCGCCCCGGCCCGCTGGGCGAACAGCAGGGGCGCGATGATGGCCGCCAGCACCGCGGGTGGCACATATTGCAGGGCGCGCCGCATCCACCCGGGGGGCTCCGCCTTGGCGAACAGGGCAAGAAAGGACAGGCGGGTGGCAAAAGTGCCCAAGCCCAGGGCGATGATGATGCCCCACTCCACTAGCGTTTCCATAGTCTGCTGGTGAGCATGCCGGCGGCGATGCCGATGAAGGCGGCGGCGATGAGGTTGAGCTTCAGGGGCAGGTCCAGCGCCACCGCGGCCACGGCGCCGCAGGCGGCGGCCACGGCCATGGAGCGGTCCTTCAGCACCGGCGCCAGCACCGCGATGAAGGTGAGGGCGACCACGAAGTCCATCGACCAGATCGGAGGAATGAGGGCCCCCAGGACGATGCCGGCAAGGCTGGCGAGCTGCCAGAACAGCCACAGGCCGGCCGACACGCCGAAATAGAACGACTCGGTGCCGGGCCTGCCCTCGGCGGCGCGGGCCAGCGTGACGGCGAAAGCCTGGTCGGTCAGCAGGTAGGCGGCAAGCCAGCGGCGCACCGGGGTCAGCCCCTTCATGTGGGGCGCCAGGGCGGCGCTGTACATCATGAAGCGCAGGTTCACGACGATGCCGGTGACGACGATCACCCAGGCGGGGGCGCCACTGGCGAACATCTGACTGGCGACGATCTGGGAGGAGCCGGCGAACACCAGCCAGGACAGGGCGAAGGCCTGGTGGAAGTCGAAGCCGGCAGCCTTGGCGGCGGCGCCGCACACCATGCCGAAGGGGACGGCGGCCATGGTCAGGGCGCCGCAGGCGCGCAGGCCGGCAATGAAGGCATTGCGGGAGGAAACCTTTTCGGCGGCTTTGGTCTGAGGAGAGGCCAACGCGGTTGTTATGAACGATTTGTTGGCTATCATACTATTTTCCCATTGGTGATTTCGACGTCTGGACGGCCGCCCTGGCGGCCATTCATCCATGAGCAAGGCATTCATCCGCGAGGACCAGCACGATGACGACCAGGAGCAGGGCGGCGCGCCGGCCCTGCTTCCCGGCACCCGGAACTACATCACGCCGCGCGGCTACGCGGCGCTGAAGGCGGAACTCAAGCACCTGGTGGAAGTGGAGCGGCCCGGCGTGGTGAATACCGTCGCCTGGGCCGCCGGCAACGGCGACCGCTCCGAGAACGGCGACTACATCTACGGCAAGAAACGCCTGCGCGAGATCGACCGGCGCATCCGCTTCCTCATCAAGCGGCTGGAGAACGCCCACGTGGTGGACCCGGCGCAGCAGGAGAACACCGACCAGGTGTTCTTCGGCGCCACCGTCACCATATGCGACGGCGACGGCAAGGAGCAGACCTTCCAGATCGTGGGCGTGGACGAAGCTGACGCCAGCCAGGGGCGCATCAGCTGGATCTCGCCCCTTGCCCGCGCCCTGCTCAAGGCCCGGGAGGGCGATACGGTGCGCTTCCACAGCCCGGTCGGGCCGCGCGAAGTGGACATCGTCGCGGTGCGCTACTGCGCCGGCACGGCAGACGACTGAGTGCCCGGTCCTTCGGGCGGGCGATGCTGCTACGCCGCAAAAGAAACCCCGCCGCGAGGGCGGGGAAGGGGGAACGGATCCGCAAGGGGAGTCTGGCGGCGCCGTGCGCCGTGCGGATCCGCCGTCGCTGCTCTTCGAAGCTGCCGCGCGCGACGCCGCGCGCCAGCGACGCCAAGCCCGGTGATCCCGGAGGAACCTATCGATGGTTATCACGGCAGCGTTGCCGAAAACTTTAGCGCCGAATTTTTTTCTGCCCCCGGTGCGCGGCCGCGTGCACCGGAGCGCCGGCTGAACGTTAACGGCGCAGGAGGGGCGAGTTTTCCGTTCGGGCGCGCCCGATTCGATCTATAAAGGAAGCGAAGAAGCTTGACGAGAAAATGGCCCTGGCAGCGCCAGGGTGTGTTGGCTGGCAGGTGTAGGACTGATGCCGACAAGCCGGTTTCCGGTGGAAAGCAGCGCCAAAAAGACTTACTGTTGCCTTTGTGGCCTCGGTGCTCCGGAATTGAACTTTGCAGGGAAAACCCGATCCACTGAGGGGAGATGCGCGAGGGAGTTGTTGCAGTTTCTCAAGCATCTCGTTCGGGCGCCGTTATTTCTACTAGAGCATCGGCGTCTGGAGGCTTCGGCCGGCGGTGCGCAGGCGTGCGCCGCGAGCGCAGTCCCGACGGGTCGCGGTGGCCGAAGAAGGAGCATGGTTGTCCGGAGGATTTGATGGACGTCTTCGATAATTTCGCCACAAGATACGACCGTACCCGCGAGGAGGAGTATTCGCTGGAGGAATACCTGCAGATCTGCAAGCGCGACCCGATGGCCTACGCCACGGCCGCCGAGCGGATGCTGTACGCCATTGGCGAGCCCGAGCTGGTCGACACCCGCCATGACCCGCGGCTGTCGCGCATATTCGCCAACAAGATCATCAAGGTCTACCCCAGTTTCCGGGACTTCTACGGACTGGAGGAAGTCATCGAGCAGGTGGTGGCCTACTTCCGTCATGCCGCCCAGGGGCTGGAGGAGAAAAAGCAGATCCTCTACCTGCTGGGCCCGGTGGGCGGCGGCAAGTCATCCATCGCCGAGCGCCTGAAGCGACTGATGGAAAACGCGCCCTTCTACGCGATCAAGGGCTCACCGGTGAACGAATCGCCGCTGGGCCTTTTCGATGCGGAGGAGGACGGCCAGATCCTGGAGGAGGATTACGGCATTCCGCGCCGCTACCTCAACCGCATCCTGTCGCCCTGGGCGGTCAAGCGCCTGCACGAGTACAACGGCGACATCCGCAGGTTCCGGGTGGTGAAGCGCTATCCGTCGGTGCTCAAGCAGATCGCCGTGACCAAGACCGAGCCGGGCGACGAGAACAACCAGGACCTGTCGTCACTGGTGGGAAAGATCGACATCCGCAAGCTGGAGCAGTATTCCCAGGACGACCCGGACGCCTACAGCTTCTCGGGCGGCCTGTGCCTGGCCAACCAGGGCCTGCTGGAATTCGTCGAGATGTTCAAGGCGCCCATCAAGGTGCTGCACCCGCTGCTGACGGCTACCCAGGAAGGCAACTACAAGGGCACGGAAGGCTTCGGCGCCATTCCCTTCGACGGCATCATCCTGGCCCACTCCAACGAGTCGGAGTGGAAGATGTTCAAGAACAACAAGAACAACGAGGCCCTGTTGGACCGCATCTACATCGTCAAGGTGCCTTACTGCCTGCGCGTGAGCGAGGAGGTGAAGATCTACGAGAAGCTGGTGCGCAACTCGTCGCTGTCCGAAGCGGTGTGCGCGCCCGGCACCCTGAAGATGATGGCCCAGTTCTCGGTGCTGACGCGCCTGAAGGAGCCGGAGAACTCGAGCATCTACTCCAAGATGCTGGTGTATGACGGCGAGAACCTGAAGGACACGGACCCCAAGGCCAAGTCCTACCAGGAGTACCGGGACTACGCCGGGGTGGACGAGGGCATGACCGGCGTGTCCACCCGCTGGGCGTTCAAGATCCTGTCCAAGGTATTCAACTTCGACCACTCGGAGGTGGCCGCCAACCCGGTGCACCTGCTCTACGTCCTGGAGCAGCAGATCGAGCGCGAGCAGTTCCCGCCCGAGCTGGAGCAGAAGTATATCGCCTTCATCAAGGAATACATCACCCCGCGCTACGTGGAGTTCATCGGCAAGGAGATCCAGACGGCGTACCTGGAGTCCTACTCCGAGTACGGCCAGAACATCTTCGACCGCTACGTGACCTTCGCCGATTTCTGGATCCAGGACCAGGAATACCGCGATCCGGACACCGGCGAATCCTTCGACCGGGCGGCGCTCAACAACGAGCTGGAGAAGATCGAGAAGCCGGCGGGCATTTCCAACCCGAAGGACTTCCGCAACGAGATCGTGAACTTCGTCCTGCGCGCGCGCGCGGCCCACGGCGGCAAGAATCCGTCCTGGACTTCGTACGAGAAGCTGCGTACGGTGATCGAGAAGAAGATGTTCTCGAACACCGAGGAGCTGCTGCCGGTGATCTCCTTCAACGCCAAGGCTTCGGCCGACGACGCCAAGAAGCACGAGGACTTCGTGAACCGCATGGTGGCCAAGGGTTACACGCGCAAGCAGGTGCGGCTGTTGTGCGATTGGTACCTGCGCGTGCGGAAGTCGTCTTGAAGACGGTGATGAGTGGCGGGTGACGAGTGACAGCCCCGGCGCTTCTCGGCCCGTCGCCTGTCACCTGTCACTCGTCACGGGGTTGATATGTTCCAGCTCGTCATAGACAGACGTCTCAACGGCAAGAACAGGAGCGCCGTCAACCGCGAGCGTTTCCTGCGCCGCTACAAGGCCCAGGTGAAGGAGGCGGTGGCCCGCGCGGTCAAGGGACGCAGCATCACCGACATGGAGAACGGCGAGTCGGTTTCCATTCCCGTCAAGGACATCTCCGAGCCCACCATAGGCCACGGCCGCGGCGGCGTGTGGGAATCGGTGCATCCGGGCAACGAGCAGTACACCAAGGGCGACCTCATCGACCGGCCGAAGGGCGGCGGGGGCGGCTCCGGCAAGGGCAAGGCCAGCAACCAGGGCGAGGGGGAGGACGATTTCGTCTTCGAACTGTCGCGCGAAGAGTTCATGCAGTATTTCTTCGAGGACCTGGAACTGCCCAACCTGGTGAAAACCTACCTCGCCCCCACCCATGAGATGAAGACGGTGCGCGCCGGCTTCACCAGCGAGGGCACTCCCTCCAACATCCATGTGGTGCGCTCCATGAAAGGGGCCATCGCCCGGCGCATCGCCCTGGCCTCCCCCCTGGTGCAGGAGTTGAAGCGGCTGCAGGAGGAACTGGAACGCATCCGCCTCGACCCGGCCGATCGCAGCGAGGAGATCCGCCGCCTGGAAGAGGAGATCCACCACCTGCGCGGACGCATTCTGCGCATTCCCTACCTCGATCCCTTCGACCTGCGCTACATCAACCGTGTCAAGCAGCCGCGGCCCACCAACCAGGCGGTCATGTTCTGCCTGATGGACGTGTCCGGTTCCATGGACGAGGCGCGCAAGGACATGGCCAAGCGCTTCTTCATCCTGCTGTACCTGTTCCTCACGCGCGCGTACGAGAAGATCGAAGTGGTGTTCATCCGCCATCACACCCAGGCGTCGGAAGTGGACGAGGAGGAATTCTTCCACTCGCGCGAGAGCGGGGGCACGGTCGTGTCGTCGGCCCTGAAGCTCATGCTGGAGATCATCGAGAAGCGTTATCCCACCAACGAATGGAACATCTACGCCGCCCAGGCCTCGGACGGCGAGAACTGGGACGACGATTCGTCCATCTGCAGCGAACTGCTGATCGACAAGATCATGCCCCTGCTGCAGTACTACGCCTACATTGAAATTACCGACGCGCCGGAGCAGAATCTGTGGCATGAGTACACCCGGGTGAAGGAGCGCCACCGCTTCTTCGCCATGCAGCGGATCAAGTCGCCGGCGGATATCTATCCGGTGTTCCGCGAACTCTTCAAGAAACAGCAGCACAGCCATGCCGCGTGAGGGGTCCATGACCGAGACGGTCCACCTGCCGGCCCAACCGGAACAGACAAGACGCAAGCGCCGCGCCAGGACCCGGCGGCCGCTGCCGTCGCCGTCGGAGTGGACCTTCGAGCTGATCGACGAATACCACGCGGAGATCGCGCGGGTTGCCGAGCGCTACAAGCTCGACACCTATCCGAACCAGCTCGAGATCATCACCGCCGAGCAGATGATGGACGCCTACGCCTCGGTCGGCATGCCGATGAACTACCACCACTGGTCCTTCGGCAAGCACTTCCTGATGACGGAGAAGTCCTATCGCCGCGGACAGATGGGGCTGGCGTACGAGATCGTCATCAACTCCGATCCCTGCATCGCCTATCTCATGGAAGAGAACACCATGACGATGCAGGCCCTGGTGATCGCCCATGCCTCGTACGGGCACAACTCCTTTTTCAAGGGCAACTATCTGTTCCGCACGTGGACCGACGCCTCTTCCATCATCGATTACCTGGTCTATGCGCGCAATTACATCTCGGAGTGCGAGGAGCGCTACGGCGTGGACCAGGTCGAGGAATTGCTGGATTCCTGCCACGCCCTGATGAACTACGGGGTGGACCGCTACAAGCGGCCCTACAAGCTGTCCCTGGCCCAGGAGGAAGCGCGCCGCCGCGAGCGGGAGGAGTATCTGCAGTCCCAGGTAAACGAGCTGTGGCGCACCCTGCCCAAGCGGGCCGAGGAGCATACCGAGCAGGAGCCCAAGCGCTTCCCGCCGGAGCCCCAGGAGAACATTCTCTATTTCATCGAGAAAAATGCACCCCTGCTGGAGCCCTGGCAGCGCGAGGTGGTGCGCATCGTGCGCAAGATCGCGCAGTACTTCTATCCGCAGCGCCATACCCAGGTGATGAACGAGGGCTGGGCCTGCTTCTGGCATTACACCATCCTCAACACCCTGTACGACGAAGGGCTGCTGTCGGACGCGTTCATGCTGGAGTTCATCCAGTCCCATACCAACGTGATCTACCAGCCGCCGGTCACGGCCCCCTGGTACCGGGGCATCAACCCCTACGCCCTTGGGTTCAACATGATGACGGACATCCGCCGCATCTGCGAGCACCCGACGGAAGAGGACAAGCGCTGGTTCCCGGACATCGCCGGCAGCAACTGGCTGGAGACCATGGACTTCGCCATGCGCAACTTCAAGGACGAGAGCTTCATTGCCCAGTTCCTCTCGCCCAAGCTGATGCGCGACATGCGCCTGTTCTGCGTCCTCGACGACGATTCGCGCGACAAGCTGGAAGTCACGGCCATCCACGACGATTCGGGCTACCGCTATGTGCGCGAGAAGCTGGCCGAACAGTACAACCTGTCCCAGCGGGAGCCCAATATCCAGGTGTGGGACGTGGACATCCATGGCCACCGGCGCCTGACCCTGCGCCATCTGCAAACCCGGCGGCGCCCCCTGTCCGACACCACGCCCGAGGTGCTCAAGCATCTGGCGCGGCTGTGGCGCTTCACCGTGCGCCTGGAGAGCGTGGATGCCCAGGGCGTGCTGGTGCGCGCCTGGGAATGCCCTTACGAGAAGCGGGTGTGAGGGCGGCGACCAGCGACGAGTGACGCGTGACGGCGGGCTTCGTCATCCGTCACCGCTCTTGAAAACCCCCATCCCGCCCCCATATCGTGAAAGTTTGATATGGGAGACCCAAAATGAGCGCAACCGCCAGCCACGAAACCCGCAGCTTCCAAGCCGAAGTCAAGCAGCTTCTCAATCTGATGATCCACTCCCTGTATAGCAACAGGGAAATCTTCCTGCGCGAACTCATATCCAACGCCTCCGACGCCTGCGACAAGCTGCGCTTCGAGGCCCTGAACGACAGCAGTTTGTTCGAGAACGACGCCGACCTCAGGATCCGCGTCGGCTACGACAAGGTCGCCCGCACCATCACCGTGTCGGACAACGGCATCGGCATGTCCCGCGAGGAGGCGATCCAGCACCTGGGCACCATCGCCAAATCGGGCACCAAGGAGTTCTTCAGCCAGCTCACCGGCGACCAGAAAAAGGACGCCCACCTCATCGGCCAGTTCGGTGTGGGCTTCTACTCCTCCTTCATCGTCGCCGACAAGGTCACCGTGGTGAGCCGCCGTGCCGGGCTGCCGGCCGACCAGGCGGTGAAATGGGAGTCCGACGGCGCCGGCGAATTCACCGTGGATCGGGTGGAGAAGGCGGGGCGCGGCACCGACGTCATCCTGCACCTGCGCGAGGGCCAGGACGACCTGCTGTCGGGCTGGCGGCTGCGCCACATCGTCCGCAAGTACTCGGACCATATCGTTCAACCCATCGTCATGAAGAAAGAGGAATGGGACAAGGACAAGGGCGAGAACGTGATCGGCGCCGAGGACGAGACGGTCAACCAGGCCAGCGCCCTGTGGACCCGGCCCAAGGCGGAAATCTCCGAGGAGCAGTACCACGAGTTCTACAAGCACGTGGGACACGACTTCGAGCCGCCGCTCGCCTATGTGCACGCCAAGGTGGAGGGGCGCCAGGAATACACGCAACTGCTCTACATCCCCTCCCACGCGCCCTTCGACCTGTGGGATCGCAACCAGCGCCATGGCATCAAGCTCTACGTGCGCCGCGTGTTCATCATGGACGACGCCGAACAGCTCATGCCCGCCTACCTGCGCTTCGTGCGCGGCGTCATCGATTCCAACGACCTGCCGCTCAACGTCTCGCGCGAGATCCTGCAGGAGAGCAAGGACATCGAGGCCATCCGCGCCGGTTGCACCAAGAAGGTCCTGGGCCTGCTGGAGGACCTGGCCGGGAACGCCAAGGACAAGTACGCCACCTTCTGGAAGGAGTTCGGCCGCGTGCTGAAGGAGGGCGTGGGCGAGGACTACGCCAACAAGGAGCGCATCGCCAAGCTGCTGCGCTTCGCCTCCACCCATGCCGACACGGAAGAGGAAAGCGTGTCCCTGGCCGACTACGTGTCGCGCATGAAGGAAGGCCAGGAGAAGATCTATTACGTCACCGCCGAGACCTTTGCCGCCGCCAAGAACAGCCCGCACCTGGAGATCTTCCGCAAGAAGGGCATCGAGGTGCTGCTGCTGTCGGATCGTGTGGACGAATGGGTCATCAGCCATCTCACCGAGTTCGAAGGCAAGCCCCTGCAGTCCGTGGCCAAAGGCGGGCTGGACCTGGGCAGGCTGGAGGACGAAGCCGAGAAGAAGGAGCAGCAGCAGCTCGAAAGCGACTACAAGGACTTGGTGCAGAAGATCAAGACCGAGCTGGGCGCGCGGGTCAAGGACGTGCGCGTGACCCATCGCCTCATCGAGTCGCCTGCCTGCCTGGTGGCCGACGAGCAAGACATGGGCGCCAACCTGGCACGCATCCTCAAGGCCGCCGGCCAGAAGGTGCCGACTTCGGCTCCCATCCTCGAGATCAACCCGACCCACCCCATCGTGCAGCGCCTCAAGTACGAGGAGAAGCACTTCGGCGACTGGGCCGCCGTGCTGTTCGACCAGGCGCTGCTCGCCGAAGGCGGCCAGTTGGAAGACCCCGCCAACTTCGTGCGGCGCATGAACCGGCTCATGCTGGAGCTGTCCGGGGGCGGTTCGCGCATCATTACGTCCGCATAGCTGCCGCCGCAAGCAAAAAGCCTTCCGCGGCCCTGCGGCCGCGGAAGGCAAACCAGCGATGGCTCGCCGGGGTCAGAATCGTTGTTTGTCGCTTGTTCCGGATCGGCACATTTCTACGCAACAACCGTGCCGAAATCATTGAGCGCCGGCGGTCGGTCGGTTATAGTCCCGCCGACAGCCACTCGCCCGAGCCGCCCATGTCCACAGCCCAGGAAAAGAAAGCCCCGCGCGAGCATCGCCTGACCCTGCCAGAAGTGCTCGATGCGCTGGCGGCGGACGGCATGATCGATGCCGATGAAGCGGAAGCGTTCAAGAAGGAGCGCCGCTATTTCCGCGGCGACGTGCACCCGCTGGTGGTGGTGGCCGAGCAGAAGTTCAAATCCCGGCAGCCGCCCCACAAGGTATTGACCCTGGAGGCCCTGACCGAGTGGCTGGCCCGCCACGCGGGCATGGACTACCTGCACATCGATCCCCTCAAGATCGACTTCTCCGCAGTCACGGAGGTGATGTCCAACGCCTATGCCGCCCGCTTCAGGATCCTGCCGGTGGGCGTGACCGCGCGCGAAGTGGTGATCGCCACCGCCGAGCCCTACCTGCGCGAGTGGGAGAAAGAGCTCCGGCCCATCCTGCGCAAGGACATCAAGCCCGTCATCGCCAACCCCGAGGACATCAGCCGCTACCTGGTCGAGTTCTACAACCTGGCGCGCTCGGTGAAGAAGGCGGCCCAGGCGGGCGAGACGGCTGGCAGCGGCCTGTCCAACTTCGAGCAGTTGGTCGAGCTGGGCAAGACCAACCGCCAGTTCGACGCCAACGACCAGCACATCGTGCGCATCGTGGACTGGCTGTGGCAGTACGCCTTCGACCAGCGCGCCTCGGATATCCATATCGAGCCGCGCCGCGAGTTGGGGCTGGTGCGCTTCCGCATCGACGGCGTGCTGCACCAGGTGTACCAGATCCCCATGCCGGTCATGAACGCCATGACCAGCCGCATCAAGATCCTCGGGCGCATGGACGTGGTGGAAAAGCGCCGCCCCCAGGACGGCCGCATCAAGACGCGCACGCCCGGCGGCCAGGAGGTGGAACTGCGCCTGTCCACGCTGCCCACCGCCTTCGGCGAGAAGCTGGTCATGCGCATCTTCGATCCGGAAGTGCTGGTGCGCGATTTCGCCGAGCTGGGCTTCACCGCCGAGGACAACGGCCGCTGGCAGGCCATGACCTCCCGGCCCGACGGCATCATCCTGGTGACCGGCCCGACCGGCTCGGGCAAGACCACCACCCTGTACTCGACGCTCAAGCAGCTCGCCACGCCGGAGGTGAACGTGTGCACCATCGAGGACCCGATCGAGATGATCGAGCCGTCCTTCAACCAGGTGCAGGTCCAGCACGCCATCGACATGGGTTTCGCCGAGGGCGTGCGGGCGCTGATGCGCCAGGATCCGGACATCATCATGGTGGGCGAGATCCGCGACCTGGAGACCGCCGACATGGCCATCCAGGCGGCGCTCACCGGCCACCTGGTGCTGTCGACCCTGCACACCAACGACGCGCCTTCCGCCATCACGCGCCTGCTGGACCTGGGCGCACCGGCCTACCTGCTCAATGCGACGATCCTGGGAGTGATGGCCCAGCGCCTGGTGCGCACCCTGTGTCCCCACTGCAAGAAGGCGGGGGGCATGCGCGCCGAGGACGAGGAACTGTGGCAGGAGCTGGTGCACCCCTGGAAGGCAGCCAAGCCCGCCACCCTGTACTTCCCCCAGGGCTGCCTGGAGTGCCGCATGACGGGCTACCTGGGGCGCGTGGGGCTGTACGAGATCATGCTCATGTCGCCCGAGCTGCGCAAACTGGTGACCAAGGAAACGGATGTCGCCCGGCTGCGGGAACAGGCCTACCGGGAGGGCATGAAGCCGCTGCGCATCTCCGGCGCGATGAAGGTGGCCCAGGGCATCACCACCATGGAGGAGGTCCTGAAAGTTGCACCCCCGGCCCAGGAGGCGTGACCGTCAAATGGGGTTGTAGCCCGGCTTGCCGTAGAACGGCGGCCAGCGGCCGACCGAGTTCTCCAGCAGGATGAGTTCCGCGTCCGTGTGGTTGATCACCCGCGCCGGCGCCATCAGCGGCGTACCGGACTTGCGGATGGTCATGGGCCTGTCGTGGTGTTCGGTGCGCACGACCTCCTTCTTCTGCGGGTCGGCGGCGGGGATCACCTCCGCTTCGCCGTAGCACAGGCAGAAGTAGGTCTGGTTGTCGTCCGCCTCGATGTAGCAGCCGGTGCCGCGGATGCCGATGGTGGCGGCGGTGGTCGCCACCTGCAGCGTGCGCTGGCTGCGGCCGAACACGCCGAGCAGCTTGCCGGTGGCGATGCGCACCAGGTGCACGCCGCCCGTGTCGGTGAAAGTGACCTTGGAATTTTCCCGCTGCATGAAGGCATCCGAGCCCAGGATGTAGATGGCCTCGCCGCCCGGGCCGGTGGTCACGGTCTGGCCTGGCCGCACCGGCGCGCCGATGGTGGCGCGCTGATTGTCGATGGTCACGGGGCCGCGGATGTGGCGCATGCCGGGCGTGGCCGGCAGGGAGCCGGCGGCGAAGGCGCCGCGCGCGCGGCCCAGGATGCCGCCCGCACCCAGGGCCCCGGTGGCCGCGAGCTTGAGCAGGGCCTGGCGCCGGGCGCGGCCGCCGAATTGTTCGTTGTGCATGGGATCGCTCCTCGAACGAGGGGCGTATTGTCGCCCGCGGCGCCTATTTGCTCAACAGGCGCATGGCCCGTTCCAGTCCGTCCAGGGTCAGCGGGAACATGCGCCCGCCCATGATGTTGTGCATGATGTTGATGGAGTGGCGGTAGGTCCACAGGTGCTCGGGTTCGGGATTGAGCCATACCGCGTGGGGATAGGTGTCGAGCAGGCGCCGCATCCAGGTGGCGCCCGATTCCTCGTTCATGTATTCCACCGAGCCGCCCGGCTGCAGGATCTCGTAGGGGCTCATGGTGGCGTCGCCGACGAAGATCAGCTTGTAGTCGGGGCCGTACTTGTGCATCACGTCCCAGGTGGCGAAGCGCTCCGAGTGGCGGCGGCGGTTGTCGCGCCACAGGTGGTCATAGACGCAGTTGTGGAAATAGAAGTACTCCAGGTGCTTGAACTCGGTGCGTGCCGCCGAGAACAGCTCTTCGCACACCTTGATGTGATCGTCCATGGAGCCGCCGATGTCCAGGAACAGCAGCACCTTGACCGTATTGTGGCGCTCGGGGCGCATGAGCAGGTCCAGGTAGCCGGCATTCCTGGCGGTGGCCGAGATGGTGCCGTCCAGGTCCAGTTCCTCCGGCGCCCCGTCGCGGGCGAACTTGCGCAGGCGCCGCAGGGCCACCTTGATGTTGCGCGTGCCCAGTTCCACGGAATCGTCCAGGTTGCGGTACTCGCGGCTCTCCCACACCTTGACGGCGGTGCGGTTGCCCGCGCTCTCGGGGCCGATGCGGATGCCTTCCGGGTGATAGCCGTGGGCGCCGAAGGGACTGCTGCCGCCGGTGCCGATCCATTTGGAGCCGCCCTGGTGGCGCTCCTTCTGCTCCGCCAGGCGCTTCTTGAACTCCTCCAGCAGCTTGTCCCAGCCCAGCTTCTCCAGCCTGGCCTTCTCTTCGGGCGTCAGGTGCTTCTTCGCCAGGAAGCGCAGCCACTCCTCGGGGATCTCCGCCTCCAGCCCGGGAATTCCCTCCACACCCTTGAAATACTCGCCGAAGGCCTGGTCGAACTTGTCGAAATCGGTCTCGTCCTTGACCAGGCAGGCGCGCGACAGGTAATAGAAATCGTCGATGCTATGGCCGCACACCTTGCGTTCCAGCGCCTCCAGGAGGGTGAGGAATTCCTTGGTGGATACCGGCAGCTTGCGCGCCTTGAGGTGGAGGAAGAAGTCGATGAGCATGGACCTGACGAACGCGATATCTGCGCTTCGTATCTACGCCTTCAACGAGGGAATCAGGCAGGGAATACCAGATTCATCTGCGGCGGTTGCGAAGGGATAGCACAGCAATTCAAGCCCCGTGATGACCGAATTATGCCTCGCCATGAACACCAGCCGCTCAGGTCCGCCGCAGGATGAGTGTCTCCAGGACGAAGCCGCGCAGATACAGAGCCTGCTGTTCATCCATGGGTCCGAACCGAACCCCGTATTGGTAAGCCTTGCTGCCGTCGGGTTGAAGAATTTCGCGCCTGCTGCGTATCGTGGCCTGCGTGCGGATGCCGGAGGGTTGTCCCGCGAACACGACCTCGAATTCCAACTCCAGGGTGCCGTCCTCCGGGCCGGGGTCTGCCGACCCGCGCAGCATGGCGCCCGTGGCCGATAGATCATGAATGGTGGCCTGTTCGGGGTCACTGGCCCGGTCCGGCCGGCGTACGATGGCAGGCAAGGTCACTGTCACCCGCTCTGCATTGCGCACCACGGTCTGGTCGATGACGGTCGGCCAGGATAGGTGTACATGCCGGTAAGGGGTTACGGCGACCTTCAGTACGCCCGATCGGAAGGCATAGATGTGTTTCCCGGACACGTAACGCACCACCAATTCGTCGTTCTCCACCACCGAGGCCGGCAGGTTGCCCTCCAGCGGTGCGGTGATGATCAGCCCTTCGCCCTCCAGGAAGCCGATGAGCCGGGCACGCATTCGCCTATGCCGGTTTACGTGCGCGAACTGAAGGTTCAGCGAGGTGCCATGAGGGATGTTCAGGTTGGTCATGGCGTAGCCGGGCGGTATGGTTCAACGGTTGTGCCGGGCCATGAACACCAGCCGCTCGAATAGATGCACGTCCTGCTCGTTCTTGAGCAGGGCGCCGTGCAGCGGCGGGACGATGGTCTTCCGATCCTTGGAGCGCAGGGCCTCGGGCGGGATGTCCTCGGCCATGAGCAGCTTGAGCCAGTCCAGCAGCTCCGAGGTGGACGGTTTCTTCTTCAGGCCGGGAATCTCGCGCAGCTCGAAGAACACCTCCAGCGCCTCCCTGATCAGGCTCTTCTTGAGGCCGGGGAAGTGCACGTCCACGATCTTCTGCATCGTCTCCTTGTCGGGAAACTTGATGTAGTGGAAGAAGCAGCGGCGCAGGAAGGCGTCGGGCAGCTCCTTCTCGTTGTTGGACGTGATGAACACGATGGGGCGGTGCTTCGCCTTGACCAGGGTGCGCGTCTCGTACACATAGAACTCCATGCGATCCAGCTCGCGCAGCAGGTCATTGGGGAATTCGATGTCCGCCTTGTCGATCTCGTCGATGAGGATCACCGTGGGGGTGTCCGACTCGAAGGCCTGCCACAGCACGCCCTTGACGATGTAGTTGGCGATGTCGTGCACGCGCCTGTCGCCCAGTTGGGAGTCGCGCAGGCGCGATACGGCGTCGTATTCGTACAGTCCCTGCTGGGCCTTGGTGGTGGACTTGATGTGCCATTGCAGCAGGGGCAGGCCCAGGGCGGCGGCCACTTCCTCCGCCAGCCTGGTTTTGCCGGTGCCCGGCTCGCCCTTGACCAGCAGCGGCCGCTGTAGGGCGATGGCGGCATTGACCGCGAGCATCAGGTCGGCTGTGGCGACGTAACTGGAAGAACCTTCGAAACGCATGATTTGGCCTCAAACGATATCGGCCCATTATAGCCTTTGCCGGCGTGCCAGCCGTTAATGCCTGAAGATTCCGGGCGCGCCGTTTCGCACTGCGGACTTCAGTTTGGCCGGAGGCTGCCGATATAGGGAAGGACGAAGAACCCTGCCAGGAGATACTCATGCCCAGTGCGGCCGAATTGCTGGATTCCGAGCTGATCGGCGAACCGATCGGCGAGGCGCTGCGCGACATCCCCATTCCCCCTTGCCCGGGCATAATCGTCAGCCTGATGCAGGAAAGCCTGAACGAGCAGGTCGATTTCCTGAGGGTGGCGCGCCTGGTGGGCGGCGATGTCGCGCTCGCCGCCAGCGTGCTGCGCGCGGCCAATTCGCCCTTTTTCGGGCTGCGCCGCAAGGTGCAGACGGTGCAGCAAGCGGTATCGGTCCTGGGCCTCAATCATCTGCTCAAGATCGTCTATGCCCATGCCTTGCGCCAGAGCCTGGGCAGCGGGCCGCCCATGGAAAGGCTGTGGGAGCGGTCCCACTTCAACGCCGTGGTGTGCTCCCTGCTGGCGCAACGCTATCGCGGCGTGTCGGCGGAGGAGGCCTATTGCTTCGGCCTGTTCCACGACGCCGGCATGGCGGTGCTGATGCAGCAGTTCGCCGACTACAAGGAGACCCTGGCGTTGGCCAATGCCCGGCCGGTGGACCCCACGCGCATCGAGGACGAGCGCTACCGTACCAGCCATGTGGTGGTCGGCGCGCTGCTGGCGCGCAACTGGTATCTTACGGCCGATACCGTTTGGGCCATCCGCTACCAGCACGACATGTCCATCTTTTCAGTGCCCAACGAGCATGCCACCCGGCCGGTACGCTCCCTGGTGGCCATGGGCAGCGTGTCCGAGCACGTCGTGGCGTGGTTCCTGGGCTATTCCGATGACGCCGAGTGGATCCGGGTGCGCGCGGCGGTACTGAACTATCTGAACCTCGACGAGAACGGCCTGGACCGCGTCGCCGAAAGCCTGGCGCCGGAGCTGCGCGAGATCCAGGCGAGCCGCGCCTGAACCGCCTGCAAATTTCCGATTGACCCTATCCGGGCAAGTTGTTAGCTTCCCCGGTCATCATCCTGTAGATGCCCTGGTATGACCACGGAAGCCAACAGCCTTTTTGCCGCCGACCTGCCCGACGAGACGGCCGCCGAAGGGCTCAAGAAGATTTCCATCCCCCCCTGTCCGGCCATCGTCCTGGCCCTGCTCGAGGAGTCGCGCCGTGACGAGGTGGACTTCGTCAGGATCTCGCGCATGATCGCCGGCGACGTGGCGCTCGCCGCCTCGGTGCTGAAGACCGCCAATTCGCCCTTCTTCGCCTTGCGGCGCAAGGTGCAGTCGGTCCAGTAGGCGGTGGCGGTGCTGGGCCTGCGCAACCTGCTCAAGATCGTCTATGGCTTTGCCCTGCGCCAAAGCCTGGGGGGCGGGCCGGCGGGGCTGGAACGTTTCTGGGAGCGCTCCAACTACAACGCCGTGGTCACATCCTATCTGGTGGCGCGCTGGCCCCAGGTGTCGGCGGACGACGCCTATGCCTTCGGCCTGTTCCATGAAGCCGGCGTTGCCGTCCTGACCCAGCAGCATGCCGACTACGGCGAGGTGTTCGCCCGGGCTTGCCGCGCAGGCGGCAAGGTGGTGGCCGTCGAGACCGAGCGCTACCACACCAGCCATACCGTCGTCGGCGCCCTGCTGGCGCGCAACTGGTATCTGCCGGAAACCGTGGTGTGGGCCATCCGCTACCACCACGACTATTCGGTGTTCGCCGGTACGCGCGGGCATGCCCCGCGGCCGGTGCAGACGCTGGTGGCCCTGGGATTGTTGTCGGAGCATCTGGTCGGGCGCTTCCTGCAGGAGGCGGACGATCCCGAATGGGAGTTCGGCGGCGCCGCCACGCTGGCTTTCCTCGGTCTCGAGCTGGGGCAGACCGGGCAACTGCTCGAGGGCATGCTGGGGGATTTGCAGGAAATCCGCGCCTACCGTGCATGATGGCGCATTTTTGACGCTCCCCGGCCCCTCCGCTAGAATTCAATGCTTTAGACCTCAACAGACAGCGGAAACCAAAATATGAAAACCATGCACCTGCTCGCCTGTGCGGCGCTGGCCGGGGCCCTGGCGGCGAGCCATGCCGCAGAGGGAAACCCGGAAGCGGCCAAGGGCAAGATCTCCATGTGTGCCGGCTGCCACGGCATCCCCGGCTACCGGACCACTTTCCCCGAGGTGTATCACGTGCCCAAGCTGGGCGGCCAGCATCCGGCCTACATCGTCAAGGCGCTCACCGCCTACAAGAACGGCGAGCGCAGCCATCCCACCATGACCGGCATCGCCGCCAGCCTGAGCGAGCAGGACATGGCCGACCTCGCCGCCTACTACGGTGCCAAGCAGGAGGGCGGGAAATGAAAGCCGTGAAGCGCATGGTGTTCATTGCTGCCATCCTGGCAGGCGGCGTGTGCAGTGCCGCCGGCGATCCTCCCCCGGCGATCAAGGACAAGGTCGCTACCTGCGCCGCCTGCCATGGCCAGGACGGCAACAGCCAGACGCCCGACTTCCCGCGACTGGCCGGCCAGTACCAGGACTACCTGTACCGCGCCATGCTCGACTACAAGTCCGGCAAGCGCAAGAACCCGATCATGGCGGAGCAGGTGAAGAACCTGTCGCAGCGGGACATGCAGCCCCTGGCCGCCTATTTCGCCGGCCAGCAGGGCTTGTACGTGAAGAAGTAAATCCCTTAACTAACCTTCCTGCGAATGCAGTCGAGATAGGCGGCGCCGTCCAGAGGCTTGTTGTCCCGCTGGCTGCGCCACAGGGTTTCCCCGAGACAGTCCAGCACCACGTGCACGGCCTCGTGGCGCTCGCCTTTGGCTGCGAGGAGGCGCTCGAAGGCGGCGCGGATGCCGGGCGGTTGATCGATCGCCAACTGCTCCTCGATGGCCAGATGCAGCGACAGGTGCAGGAAGGGGTTGGTCTCGCCCGCGTCGGGCGAGAATTCCCGCTGCGCCGCGTCGTCCTGTTCCAGCAGCGCGTGGTATTCGGGATGCAGGGCGACGATGCGCGCCGCGATGGCCTCCAGCGGTTCCAGCAATTCCCGCTGCCGGTGCTTGCGCCAGGCCTCGATGAAGAAGCGGCGCACTTGATCGCGCGAAGGATTAAACATGGGCGCGGAACAGTGCCAGGACGGCGGTGTTGTGGAGGATGCGGTTGCCGCCGCCGATATGGCCGATCTCGCCGCTGCCATAGACGCCAGCCAGCGGCATGCCCGGGAAGCGCTCCTTGACGGCGGCCAGATCCCTGTCCTCGCCGCCGAAGAAATAGGGACCGCGTCCCATGCAGGAGAACATCAGGCCGAAGTCCGGCTCGTCTTGCAGCCGTGCGGCCAGGGTGCTGACCAGGACGCGCATGTCCCGCTCCGCCGCCACGGCCGAGCGCATGCCCCAGAACAGGTGGCTGCCGGGCGCGAGCTGGGTCGCCAGGGTGACCGAGTTCTCCTCGCCGTTGACGGTGATCAGGGACACCGGCGTGTAACGCCCCTGGTCCACGGCCCCCTGGGGATCCCCGACAATCACGCCGGCGAACAACAGGTGGAGCGGCAGCTGTTTCTGGCTGCGCAACTCCAGGGGCAGCTCGCGCAGCAGGGTGGCGAGCGCCGGCTGCTCGCCCAGGCGCCGCACGTCGTAACCCGAGACTTGGGACACGGCCAGGGGCGGCGTGAGGATGCGCAACCCCTGGGCGGCGCCGATGGCGGCGCGCACGCCCGTGAGCGTCGCCTCGAAGCGGCCTTCGGGCGACAGCTTGCCGTGGCCCCAGACCCGGCCCGGATTCTGGGCGGCTCCGTCGGTGGACAGAATGCCGAAGCGCTGCGCCGGGCCTTCCAGCCAGGCGCTGGTGGCGGCCGCAGGCAGCGCCAGGGTGAGCAGCGGCTCGTCGCCGCCGGCGGGCGCTCCCAGGGTGACGTTCGCGCCGAACACCAGGGCACAGGCGGCGGGGCGGTCGAGCACCCAGTCCTGGTCGGTGAATACGCCGGGCGCCGTGCAGCCGGCTACCTGCAGGCAATGGGCCGCGCGCGACGCCGCCTGCACCGCGGCCTGGGCAGTGTGACGGGCGAAGTCGTCGCTGAGGAACAGCAGCACACTCTGGGCGATGTCCGCGCGGCAGCAGGACAGCGCCTCGCGCACGGCATCGGCGGCGAGCTCCGGCTCGGGTTTGCGGGCGACGGCAAGCGCGCTAGCGACGGGGATCGGCATGGCCGGCAGGCTGGGTCTGGGTCTTGTCCCGATACTCGCACAAGTCGCGGATCGGGCACAGGGGACAATCGGGCTTGCGCGCCTTGCACACATAGCGCCCATGCAGGATCAGCCAATGGTGCGCATGCAGGCGGAACTCGGGCGGCACCGCTTTTATGAGTTTTTCTTCCACCGCCTTCACGTCCTTGCCGGGCGCCAGGCCGGTGCGGTTGGCGACGCGGAATATATGGGTATCCACGGCGATGGTGGGCTGGCCGAAGACGGTGTTGAGAATCACATTGGCCGTCTTGCGGCCGACGCCGGGCAGGGCCTCCAGTTCCTCGCGCGCGGACGGCACCTGGCCGCCGTGTTTTTCCAGCAGGATGCGGGACATCGCGACCACGTTCTTGGCCTTGGACTTGTACAGCCCGATGGTCTTCACATAGTCGGCCAGGCCTTCCTCGCCCAGCGCGACGATGGCCTCGGGCGTGCCCGCCTCCTTGAACAGCCGGCGCGTGGCGAGGTTGACGCCGCGGTCGGTGGCCTGGGCCGACAGGATCACCGCCACCAGGAGCTGGAACGGCGTCTTGTATTCGAGCTCGGTGGTGGGGGCAGGATTGGCTGCGGCGAAGCGCTCGAACAAGGTGCGGATTTTCTTCGGGTTCATGGTCAGGCCGCCTGACGCCGGGCGGAATGGGTCAGCCGGGCGCGCTCGGCGGCGCGCGCGTCGATCCAGTTGCGCGCGGCGATCAGGCAGCCCAGCAGGATGAAAGCCCCCGGCGGTAGGATGGCGACCAGGAAGCCCGGATAGTCGGCGGGCAGGACTTGCAGTGCCTGCGCCCCGGGAACGACGAGATCGATGCCGCCGAACAGCGTGCCCGCGCCGAGTAGTTCCCGGGCCGTGCCCAGGATCGCCAGCACACCCACCAGCCCGATGCCCATCATGGCGCCATCGAAGGCGGCCACCAGCGGCCCGTGCTTGGCGGCGAAAGCCTCCACCCGCGCCAGGACGATGCAGTTGGTGACGATGAGGGGAATGAAGATGCCCAGCACCAGGTGCAGGGAATGCAGCCAGGCATTCATCGCCAGCTCCACCATGGTGGTGAGGGCGGCGATGATCAGAATGAACACCGGGATGCGGATCTCGTGGGGGATGAAGTTGCGCAGCGCCGCCACCGCGAAGCTGGACAGGGCCATGACCAGGACGGTGGCCAGGCCGAGGCTGACGCCGTTTACCATGTTGGTGCTCACCGCCAGGATGGGGCACAACCCGAGAATCTGCACCAGGCCGGTGTTCTGCTTCCATACGCCGTTCCAGGCGACATCGCGGTAGTGGGGACTGCTCATGGCTTGCTTTCTGGGTTACTGTTACTTGGATCGAGGCGTGCACCCTGGGGGGCGGCGAACAGGACATCGCGATGGGCGTTGACGAACAGCAGCGCGCGACCGACGGCGCGCGTCACGGCGCGCGCGCTGATGGTGGCCCCGGCGCGCTGGTCGAAGCGGCCGCCGTCCTTCTTCACCTTCCATTGCGCCGCCGGCACTTCGGCCAGGCCCTTGCCGTCGAACTGGCGGATCCAGGGGGACGCCTTGTTCTTGTCCTTGGCCGGATCGATGTAGTCCCCCAGGCCGGGCGTCTCCTTGTGCTGGGTGACGCGCACGCCGGATACTCGGCCGGAGGCATCGATCGCCAGGATCAGGCCGATGCGGCCGCTGTAGCCGTCGGGCGCGGCCGCCTCCACCACCAGCGCCGCCGGCGCGCCGTTCTTGCGCGCCCGGAATACCCGGCTCGAAGCCACTCCCAGCTCGGCGGCCGGCGCGATCTCCACCTGGTCCGCGAGCAGCCTGTTGTCATAGTCCTGGGGCGGCAGTACCTCGTTGATCAGCTTCAGCTTCTCCTTCTCCTCGCTGGCGGCGATGGGTTCCCGGGTGGCATAGTAGGTGGCCCCCATGAGGGCCGTGAACACGAAGGCGAACACGAACAGGATGGCGCCGGTGCGGGCCGACACGCGCACGATGCTCGCCTCCGGCGATGCGTTCATGGGTTCCCGTCCTTCCTGCCGAACACCGGCGGCTGGGTCTTCATGTCGATCAGCGGTACGCACATGTTCATGAGCAGGATGCCGAAGGCCACGCCGTCCGGGTAGGCGCCGAAGACGCGGATGAAGTAGGTGATGAGCGCCGCGCCGGCGGCGAAGATCAGCTTGCCGCGCGGGGTGATGGCGCCCGAGACGGGGTCGGTGGCAATGAAGAAGGCGCCCAGCATCGCCGCTCCGCCGAAGAGATGGAACAGCGGCGTGGCGAAGCGCTCCGGCGCGGCGACATGGAACGCGCCCGAAATCAACGCCAGGGTGCCCAGGAAAGCGGTCGGAACATGCCAGGTAAATATCCGCTGCTGCAGCAGCCACAGGCCGCCCACAGCATAGCCCAGGGCGATCCATTCCCAGCCCTTGCCGGCCATGAGCCCCCCGCCCGGGTAGGCCGCCAGCGCCGTCGCCACCGTGGCGCGCCCTTCGCCGGAGGCGAACGCCGTGCGCAGTGCGTCGAGCGGTGTTGCCATGACCATGGCATCGAGATGGCGCGCTCCGGCGAACATGATGCGCAGCTGCTCGGCGAAAGGCAGCGGCTGTGCCGCTGCCGGCCATTGGGACATGAGGCCGGGAAAGGCCACGATCATGACGGCGAAGGCCGCCATGGCCGGGTTGAAGGGATTCTGCCCGAGGCCGCCGTAGAGGTGCTTGGCCACCACGATGGCGAACAGCGTGGCGGCGACGATCAGCCACCAGGGCGACAGGGGCGGGAAGGCGAGCGCCACCAGCCAGGCGGTGACGGCGGCGCTGCCGTCGGTGAGAAACATCGCCAGGGGCTTGCCGCGCAGCTTGAGCATCAACGCTTCCGCGGCCAGGGCGGCGAGGGTGGCCAGCGCCAGGGTGACCAGGATGCCGCCGCCGAAGAACCATACATAGGCGGCAATGCCCGGCACCAGGGCCACGAGCACCTTGGCCATGACGGCCCGCACGCTGACGGGCAGATAGACGTGAGGAGACGTGATCATCTTGTGCTTGTGGAGGAGAGCCTGCCGCCCGCTACAACGGTTTCTCGGGCGGCGTCTGCGCCATGGCGCGGATGCGCGCGCGGCGTGCCTCCGCTTCGGCGATTTCGGCCTGTTGCTCGGGTGTGAGGTTGTCCGTGTTCCTGGGCTGGACTTGTTCTTTCTGGGCGCGGGCGCGCTCGATGGCGGCGGCGATCAACGCCCTCTTGGCATCGGCGGCGCGGGCGCCGGCGGTCTTCTGCGCCAGGCGTTCGGCCTTCTCCCGCTTCTCCCGCTCCTGGCGCTCGTTGCGGAACTCGAAGCGGCTGCGCGCCGCATCGGCCGCGGCTTTCTCCTTTTCCCGGCTCCAGATCTCCGACTTGGCGAAGCGGAAGTAGTCCACCAGCGGGATGTGGGACGGGCACACGTAGGCGCAGCAGCCGCACTCGATGCAGTCGAAGATCGAGTATTCCTGCGCCTTGCCGAAGTTCTTGCCGCGCGCGAACCAGTACAGCTCCATGGGCTGCAGCTCGTGGGGGCACACGGTGGCGCAGGCGCCGCAGCGTATGCAGGGCATCTCCGGCGGCGGCGGGGGAAACAGCGCCGGCGAGGCGGCGATGATGCAGTTGGTGGCCTTGACGATGGGCACCGAAGCCGACGGCAGGGGGAAGCCCATCATGGGCCCGCCCATGATGTAGCGGTCCGTGTCCGGCAGGGGCCCGACCAGGGGCAGCAGTTCTTCCAGGGGCGTGCCGATCAGCACTTCGAAATTGCGCGGCCGCTCCACGTTGCCGGTGAGGGTGACGATGCGCGAGATCAGCGGCTCGCCGCGCTCCAGGGCGTGCCAGACGCTGTAGGCGGTGGCGACGTTGAAGCACTGCACGCCGTAATCCTGGCTGCGCTTGCCGTAGGGCACTTCGATGCCGGTGAGCACCTTGATGAGCTGCTTGGCGCCGCCCGCCGGGTAGCGCGTCGGCACCGCCACCACCTCCATCGTCTCGCCCAGCCGGGCGACGGTGGTACGCATGGCTTCGATGGCCTGCGGCTTGTTGTCCTCGATGCCGATCAGCACCCGCTCGGACTGCAGGATGTGGCGCATGACGGCGCCGCCGCGCACGATCACCTCGGCCCGCTCGCGCATGAGCATGTCGTCGCAGGTGATCCATGGCTCGCATTCGGCGCCGTTGAGGATCAGGGTCTCGGTGCGTCCGCCTTGGGACGGCTTGAGTTTCAGATGGGTCGGGAACACCGCGCCGCCCAGACCCACCACTCCTGCGTCGCGCAGTTCGTCACGCAATTCGTCGGGGGCGAGCGAGCGGTAGTTCACCGGCTCGCGTTCGATCCAGCGGTCCGCGCCGTCCGGCTCGATCACCACGCACAGCGCCGACAGACCGGAAGGATGGGGCATCACATGGGGTGCCAGGGCCTTGACCACGCCCGAGGTGGGTGCGTGCACCGCGGCGGAGAAATTGCCGTCGGCGGCGCCGATGCGCTCGCCCTTGAGCACCGCCTGGCCCGGCTCCACCAGGGGCCGCGGCGTGCCGCCCGCGCTCTGGTGCAACGGCACGATGAGGCGCGACGGCAGGGGTGCCCGGGCGATGGGCTGGCGCGTCGAGCAGTCCTTGTGGGTCTCGGGCTTGACCCCGCCTTTGAAGCGGAACAGGGTGGCGATCATGCTGCGTGCCTCTCCTTGATCTCCGCCACCGGATACTTCCACTTCCAGTTCTCGATGGTCTCAGTCACGGGCTCCATATGGATGCAGTCCACCGGGCAGGGGGCGACGCACAGCTCGCAGCCGGTGCACAACTCGGCCACCACGGTGTGCATCTGCTTCGAAGAGCCGACGATGGCGTCCACCGGGCAGGCCTGGATGCACAGGGTGCAGCCGATGCAGGTGTTCTCGTCGATCACCGCCACCGACTTGGGCTTCTCCACGCCGGCTTCCGCGTCCAGGGGCTTGAACTCCTTGCCCAGCAGGTCCGCCAGCTTGCGGATGCCTTCCTCGCCGCCGGGCGGGCAGCGGTTGATGTCCGCTTCCCCCTTGGCGATGGCCTGGGCATAGGGCTTGCAGCCCGGATAGCCGCACTGGCCGCACTGGGTCTGGGGCAGGATGGCATCGATCTTGTCCACCAGCGGATCGCCCTCGACCTTGAACACCCTCGACGCATAGCCCAGGGCCACGCCCAGGACGAGGGCGATGCCGGTCATGACGAACAGGGCAGCGAGCATTGTCTACTTGAAGCGGTCGAGGCCGGCAAAGCCCATGAAGGCCAGACTCATCAGCCCCGCGGTCACCATGGCGATGGCCGTGCCGCGAAAGGGCGCCGGCACGTCCGCGCCTTCCAGGCGCTCGCGGATGCCGGCGAACAACACCATGGCCAGGGTGAAGCCCACGGCGCTGCCGAAACCGAACAGCAGGGACTGCAGCAGGTTGTGGCCGAATGCCACGTTGAGCAGGGGCACGCCAAGCACGGCGCAATTGGTGGTGATGAGGGGCAGGTAGATGCCCAGCACCTGGTGCAGCAGCGGGCTGGTCTTCTGGATGACCAGCTCGGTGAGCTGCACGACGGCCGCGATCACCACGATGAAAGACAGGGTGCGCAGGTACTCCAGGTCGAAAGGGCCCAGCAGATAGCGGTCGATCAGATAGCTGGTGCCACAACCGACGGTGAGCACGAAAGTGGTGGCCAGCCCCATGCCCACGGCGGTCTCCAGCTTCTTCGACACGCCCATGAAGGGGCACAGCCCCAGGATGCGCACGAAGACGACGTTATTGACCAGAACCGTGCCGATGACGATGACGAGATAGGCCGCCATTGAGGGTGTGTGCGAAGAAAGCCGGAATTATCCCTTCTGGCACTGCAACAAACAACCCTTGAAGAGATATAGCCTCATGAGTTCTATTGATAAAACGGCTTTTCCGCAGCGCCGCGTGGCGCTGGCGGCGGGGCTCAGCCGGGGAGCGGAAAACAGGCGCGCCCCGTGTCCTGCGCCAGGCCGGCATGGGTGATACGGCCCGCGTGCACCTGCAGTCCCGCGGCCAGGCCCGGGTCGTCGCGCAGGGTCTGAATCAAACCCTTGTCCGCGAGCGCCAGCACATAGGGCAGGGTGGCCCGGGTGAGGGCCAGGGTGGCGGTGCGCGCCACCGCCGAGGGCATGTTGGGCACGCAGTAGTGCACGATGCCTTCTGCCACGTAGAACGGCTGGGCGTGGGAGGTAGGACGCGCCGTCTCGGAAATGCCGCCCTGGTCTATGCCGATCTCCACCAAGGCCGAGCCGGGGCGCATGGCGCGCAGCAGCTCGCGGGAAATCAGCTTGGGCGACAGCCGGCCGGCGACCAGCACGGCGCCGATCACGAGATCGGCCTCGCGTACCGCCTCCTCGAACACGGTCGGCTCATAGACGAGGGTACGCACCCGCCCGCCGCAGGCTTGGGCGAGCCGTCCCAGGCGTGCCGTGCTGCGGGCGAACACGGTCACTTCGGCGCCCAGGGCCGCGGCCGCCCGGGCCGCTTCGCTGCCCGAGGCGCCGGCGCCCGCCACCACCACCCGGGCGGGCGGCAGACCCGGCATGGCGAGCAGGACGCCGGCGCCGCCGTTGGTCGTATGCAGGGCCAGCGCCCCCATCTGCGGCGCCAGTCGGCCGGCGATGCGCGACATGGGCGCCAGCAGCGGCAGCTGCCCCTGGGCGTCGGCTACGGTCTCGTAGGCGATGCAACTGGGGCCGCCGTCGAGCATGGCCTGGAGCAATTCCGGATCGGGGGCCAGGTGCTGGTAGCAGAACAGGATCTGGCCGGCGCGCACCAGCCGGTATTCCTGCGGCTGCAATTCCTTGACTTTCACCACCAGCCCGGCGCGCCGCCACACCATGTCGGCGTCATCGACGATGGCGGCACCTGCCTCCCCATAGGCGGCATCGGCAAAGCCCACCCGGGCGCCGGCGCCGCTCTGCACCAGCACCTCGTGGCCGGCGGCACGTAAGGCACGCACCCCGTCCGGCGTGAGGCCGACGCGGTACTCACCTTCCTTGGTCTCGCGCGGAACGCCGACGATCATCGGGCTGGGAAGTTGCGGGTGGCCGCGACCGCTTCGCGCACCAGCGCCGGGCCGCGATAGATGAGGCCGCTGTAGATTTGCACCAGGGTCGCGCCTGCCTCCAGCTTGGCGCGGGCCGTCTTGCCGTCCACGATGCCACCGGCGGCGATAATGGGGATCTCGCCGTGCAGCGCTTGGGCCAGGGCGGCGACCACTTCGGTGGAGCGGGCGAACAGGGGTGCGCCGGACAGGCCGCCCGCCTCCCCGGCGTGGGGCAGGCCTTCGACGCCCTGGCGCGACACGGTGGTGTTGGTGGCGATGACGGCGTCAATACGGTGGCGGCGCAGCCCACCGGCGATCGTCCCGATCTGCGCTGCGTCGAGATCGGGAGCGACTTTTAACGCCAGCGGCACATAACGGCCGTTGCGGTCGGCGAGCTGCGCCTGCTCACGTTTTAGAGCGCCCAGCAGGCTGTCCAGTTCCGACTCGCCCTGCAACCGGCGCAGGTCCTTGGTGTTGGGCGACGAAACGTTTACCGTGACATAGCTCGCCAGCCCATATACCTTGCGCAGGCAGGCGAGGTAGTCGTCGGCGGCACGCTCGATGGGCGTGTCGAAGTTCTTGCCGATGTTGATGCCCAGGATGCCGCGGTAGCGCGCGCGCCGCACGTTGGCGATCAGGGCGTCCACGCCATCGTTGTTGAAACCCATGCGATTGATGATGGCCTGGCGCTCGGGCAGGCGGAACAGCCGCGGCTTGGGGTTGCCCGGCTGGGGACGCGGCGTGACGGTGCCGATCTCCAGGAAGCCGAAACCCAGGGTGGCCAGTCCGTCGATGCAGCAGCCGTTCTTGTCCAGCCCGGCGGCAAGTCCGATGCGGTTCGGGAAGTCCAGTCCCATGACGCGCACCGGCGGGCCCTGGGGCACCGGGCAGGCGGGCAGCAGGCGGGCGGCGGCGGTGCGCAGGCCGGCGAGAGTGAGTTCGTGGGCAGTTTCGGCGTCGAGCGCGAAAAGAAAAGGGCGGACGAGGTCGTAGAGCATCACGCCATTTTAGCGTACTGCTCAATAGCGCCTGTTCAAATCCTCCTCGGTGAGCTCGCGCCAGTTGCCGCCGAGGCGCCCCTCGATGGGACGGAAGCGCGCCTTGTAGGCCATCTTGTGGCTTTGCCTTATCCAGTAGCCGAGATACAGGTAAGGCAGGTTCGTTTCGCGGCACTGGGCCACTTGCCACAGGATGCTGAAGGTGCCGAAGCTGGCGCCGGGCACGTCGGGCTGGAAGAAGGTGTAGACCGACGACAGGCCGTCGGCCAGCAGGTCCACGATGCTCACCATGCGCAGTTCGCCGTTTTCGCGGAACTCCAGCAGGCGGCTGTCCACATGGCTTTGCAGCAGGAAGTGGGCGTACTGCTCGCGGCTGTCCTGATCCATGCCGCCGCCCGAATGGCGGCTGCGCTGGTAGCGCTGATAGAGCATGTAGTGCTCGTCGCGGAACACCAGCGGCAACTGGTGCACCTCCATCGCCGCGTGGCGCTTCCAGGCGCGGCGCTGGCTGCGGTCGGGCGCGAAGTGCTCGACGGGAATGCGCACCGGCACGCAGGCGCGGCAGGCATCGCAATAGGGCCGGTAAGTGAAGATGCCGCTGCGGCGAAAACCGGCGCGCACCAGCTCGCTATACACCGCGGCGTCGATCATGTGGCTGGGGGTGGCGACCTGGGAACGGGCGATGCGCCCGGGCAGATACGAGCAGGAGTAGGGAGCAGTCGCGTAGAACTGCAGCAGCGGGAACGGTAAATCCTTGAGTAGCGTCATGTTCCGTTGCCAAAGAGATCCCGCGCGTCGTGCGCCGGCCACTTGCCGGGCGGAATGCCGCCTTGGGTCCATTCGGCCAGCCCCTGCACGAAGCGGCTGCGCGCTATCGGCCGGGCGCCGAGGGACGCGAGATGGCGGGTCACCATTTGACAATCTATCACGGCGAAACCGTTGTGCTCAAGATAACGGCACAGATGGGCCAGGGCAACCTTGGAGGCATCGGTGACGCGGGTAAACATCGATTCGCCGTAGAACGCCCGGCCGATGGCGACACCATACAGTCCGCCGACCAGCCGTCCCTCCTGCCAGGATTCGACCGAGTGGGCGTAGCCGAGTTCGTGCAGGCGCTCATAGGCTTCCCGCATCTCGCGCGTGATCCAGGTGCCGTCCTGGCCTGCGCGCGGCTCGGCGCAGGCGCGCACCACCTGGGCAAAAGCGGTATCGAGCCGGACCTCGAAGTGGCCCCGGCGGAGGGCCTTGCGCAGCGAGCGGGAGAGCTTGATCTGCGTCGGGAACAACACCATGCGCGGGTCGGGGCTCCACCACAGGATGGGCTCTGCCTCGTTGTACCAGGGGAAAATGCCGAGGCGATAGGCGGCGAGCAGGCGTTGCGGAGAAAGATCGCCCCCGGCGGCGAGCAATCCGCCGGGCTCCTTCAGGGCCGTTTCCACGGGCGGGAAAGGATCGTCCCGCCGCAGCCAGGGGATCATGCGGCGTCGCGCACCCGGTCTTCGTGCTGGTGCGGCTGCGCCTCGGCGCTGCGGAAGGCGACGACGTGGTCCACGTCGAGACGGATGCCGATCTTCTCGCCGATGGCGTGGTTGTGATGGCTGGGCACCAGGGACAGCAAGCGCGCGCCGCTCGCCAGCCGCAGGGTGTAGAGGAATTCGGCGCCGCGGAAGGCCTTGTGCACCACTTCCGCCTTCATGGCGCTGGCATCGTCGTGGATGATATCGTCCGGGCGCAGCAGCACGCTCACCCGGCAGCCGCGCCCGCAGGCGACGCAGCCCATGCCGCACTCGGTGGGGATCGTGCCGCTCAGCACGCCCAGCTCGATCTGCACCTGGCGCGAGTTCAGCACCGTGCCCGGCAGGAACACCCCTTGCCCGACGAAGTCGGCGACGAAGCGGTTCGCCGGCTTGTGGTACAGGTTGTAGGGCACGTCCCACTGCTGGATGCGGCCCTCGTGCATGATGCCGATCTCGTCCGCCATGGCGAAGGCTTCGTGCTGGTCGTGGGTGACCAGGATGGCGGTGATGCTGCTCGCCCTGAGGATGTCGCGCAGTTCCAGCGACAGGCGCTCGCGCAGGTCCACGTCCAGGTTGGAGAAGGGCTCGTCCAGCAGCAGCAGATGGGGCCGCGGCGCCAGCGCCCGGGCCAGGGCGACGCGCTGCTGCTGGCCTCCGGACAGCTCGTGGGGATATTTGTGCCCCTGGCCGGTGAGGCCCACCGTGTCCAGCAATTCGGCAACGCGCCTGCGTTTCTCGGCGCCTTCGGCCCGGTGCAGGCCGAAGGCGATGTTGTCGCTGACGGTGAGGTGGGGGAACAGGGCATAATCCTGGAATACCATGCCCACCTGCCGCTTTTCCGGGGGGACATGACAGCCGGGACCGCTGACGGTTTCTCCGACCAGGCGGATTTCCCCGCCGCTGATGGTTTCGAAGCCGGCAATGCAGCGCAGCACCGTGGTCTTGCCGCAGCCGGAGGGACCCAGCAGGCAGCCGATGGCGCCGCGCGGCAGACTGAACGACAGCCCCTCGACGACGCGGTGGTTGTCGTAGGCGTGGCTGACGTCCTTCAGTTCCAGCAGCGGCATGACGTAAGACCTGATATCCGTCGCGGGGCGCGACGTCGCAGTCAATTATAATTCGCATTTATCAATAACCAGCGGAAATCCGCAAGCCGTGACCACTTTATCCGTCGGCGCCCTGCCGCGCCGTCATCGACGCGGCCGCCGTTTCGGCTGGCTCACCGGCAGCGCGCTGCTGGTGGCGGCGCTGGTGGCGGCACCGATATTGAGCGTGGCCGCCAACATCTTCATCGGCGGCACCGGCGACACCTGGTCCCACCTGGCCGCCACGGTCCTGCCCGAGTACGTGGCCAACACGCTGGGGCTTTGCCTTGGTGTGGGCGTGGGGGTCGTCGTGGTCGGCACCGTCACCGCCTGGCTGGTGACCATGCATGACTTCCCCGGCCGCCGGGTGTTCGAGTGGGCGCTCATCCTGCCCTTGGCCGTGCCCGCCTATGTCATGGCCTACACCTATACCGATCTGCTGCAGCTCGTCGGGCCGGTGCAGACCTGGCTGCGCGGGACCTTCGGCTGGAAACCGGGCGGCTACTGGTTCCCCGATGTGCGCAGCGTCGGCGGCGCCGTGGCCATGTTCATTTTTGTGCTCTATCCCTATGTCTATCTGCTGGCCCGCACCGCTTTCCTGGAGCGCGCCAGCGGCATGCTTGAGGTGGGGCGCTCCCTGGGCTTGGGCCCCTGGGGCAGCTTCTTGCGCATTTCCCTGCCCCTGGCGCGGCCCGCCATCGCCGCGGGCGCCGCCCTGGCCCTGATGGAAACCCTGGCGGACTACGGCACGGTGGCCTATTTCGGCGTGCAGACCTTCACTACCGGCATTTACCGCGCCTGGTTCTCCCTGGGCGACCGCACCGCGGCCGCCCAGTTGTCGGTGACGCTGCTGGGCTTCGTGCTGCTGGTGCTGCTGCTGGAGCGCGCCTCGCGCGGGCGCGCCCGCTTTCACAACACCACCGGCCGCAACCGTTCCCTGTCCGGCCGGCAGCTACGGGGCGCCAAGGCCGCCGGCGCCTTCGCCCTGTGTGCGCTGCCGCTCACGCTGGGCTTCCTGCTGCCCGCGGGCATCCTGCTGGAAATGGCCCTCGCCGAGGGCGACGCCCAGTTCGGCGCGCGCTTCCTGCAGCTCGCGCGCAACAGCTTCACTCTTGCCGCCGTCACCGCCGTGCTGGCGGTGGCGCTGTCGCTGCTGCTGGGCTATGCCGCCCGCATGGGCAGGGGGCGTCTGCCGCAGTTGCTCAACCGCGCCGTGGGGCTGGGCTACGCCGTGCCGGGGTCGGTCATCGCGGTGGGCGTGTTGATTCCGGTGACGCGCCTGGACAACTGGCTGGCATCCCTGGTCCAGTCATGGACCGGCACCAGCCCGGGGCTGCTGCTCACGGGCGGCATCACCGCGCTGGTCTATGCCTATCTGGTGCGTTTCCTGACCGTGTCCCTGCAGACCGTCGAGGCGGGCCTGGCGAAAATCACGCCCAGCATGGATGACGCGGCGCGCTCCCTGGGCTATGGTCAGGCCGGCACGCTGTGGCAAGTGCATCTGCCGCTGCTGCGGGGAAGCTTGTGGACGGCGGGGCTGCTGGTGTTCGTGGATGTCATGAAGGAATTGCCGGCGACGCTGGTGATGCGGCCCTTCAACCTGGATACCCTGGCCACCCAGGCTTATACCCTGGCTTCCGACGAGCGTCTGGCGGAAGCCTCCACCGCGGCCCTGGCCATCGTCGCCGTCGGCGTCCTGCCTTTGATCGTGGTGTCGCGCCAGATCGCCAAGAGGCGCCGATAAAAAACCCCGCATGCGGGGCTTTTTCCGGTGTCGAAGGGGAGGAGGGTCGTTCAGCGCCAGCCCGCCCGGTCGAACACCTTCTGGGCCGCGGCCTGGTTCTTGGCCAGGACGCCGACATTGATGCCGTCGGCCTTGAACGAGCCCATCTTCTCGAGCGCGGGATTCCTGGTCTTGACGCCGGGCACCACCGGCCATTCGTTGTTGCCGTCGGCAAAGTAGATCTGGGCTTGGTCGGAGGCCAGGTATTCCAGGAACTTCACCGCCGCTTCCTTGTTGGGGGCGGTCTTCAGCATGCCGCCGCCGGACACGTTCACGTGGGTGCCGGTGGTCTTCTGGTTGGGCCATACCAGTCCGATCTGTTCCACCACTTTCTGGTCTTCCGGCTTGGTGGAGCGCATCAGGCGCGCCAGGTAGTAGCTGTTGGTGAGGGCCACGCCGCATTCGCCGGCCGCCACCGCCTTGATCTGGTCGGTGTCGCCGCCCTTCGGGGCGCGGGCGAAATTGGCCACCAGGCCCTTGACCCATTCCTCGGTCTTCTGCTCGCCATGGTGCTCGATCAGGGCGGCGCCCAGGGACAGGTTGTAGGGATGCGAGCCGGAGCGCACGCATACCTTGCCCTTCAGCTTGGGATTGGCCAGGTCTTCGTAGTTCTGCACGTCGGCGGGATCGATCGTTGCCTTGTTGTACACGATCACCCGGGCCCGGGTGGAGAAGGCGAACCAGTCTTTGGTGCGCATGTGGGCGGGGATGCGCGACTCCAGCAGCTTGGAATTCACCGGGGCGAACAGGCCCAGTTCGTCCGCCTTGGCCAGCCGCGCGGCATCCACCGTGAGCAGGACGTCCGCGGGACTGTTGGCGCCTTCGTTCTTGATGCGCTCCAGCAGCTCATTCTCGCCGGCCTCGATGCGGTTGATCTTGATGCCGGTCTGCTTGGTGAAGTTGGAATAGAGGGCCTCGTCCGTCTGGTAGTGGCGGGCGGAATAGAGGTTGAGCACTTTTTCTTCGGCGGAAACGGTGCCGACGCCAAGAGCCAGCGCCAGGGCGGCAACCAGGGTCTTCGTGGTCTTCATGCAAATTACTCCCCAAACAGTTTGTACGTGGTGATGCGACTTTAGCAAAAAGCGAACGCAGTTGCAAATCATTCGCATTTGTGTGTAATATCTCAAATAGGAATTGTTCTCATATAATACGGAGGCATGAATGGAAGCACTGCTTGTCGGCGCCGACCGCCTCGGCAACATCCCTGATGTGCTGGCCGATTTCGGCATCCGCATCCGCCAGCACGTGACCGGCCGCGACAAGGCCCACCAGCGGCGCGGCGTGGTGCTGCCGCGCGGTACGGAACTGGTGATCCTGTTTACCGATTTCCTCGGCCACAACGTCATGAAGAGCTTCCGCGAGGCCGCCCAGCGCGAAGGCGTGCAACTGGTGGCATGTCGCCGTTCCACCTGCAGCTTGCGTCAGGCCCTGGAGTCGGGCATGGCCAAGGCCGATGCCTGCCGCGGCTGCCCTCACCGGAATTATTGAGAATTACAAAATATCGTGACGCCGTTTGAAATCCCTCCTGTCCTCCCTTTGCAAAGGGAGGAACCCGCTAAAGGCCGTTCGCAGCAGGTTCCCCTCTTTGGCAAAGAGGGGACAGGGGAGATTTTCGATCTGGCTCGCTTTCGTCACATGGTTACGTAAGGATCAATAGCATTCCGTTGCGCTGAAGGCGACCTTCCCGTTCCGCCCTGTCCGGGAGGCGCCGCTTGCCGCTACAATGCTGCCCTGCGCGGGAGATCCCATGCGGCAAGCACTGATCGTTTTCTTCGCATTGTTTCTCGGCGGCTGCGCCGCCCTGTCCAAGCCCGAGTCCGTACCACCGCCCAAGCCGGTGAAGATCGCCCTGGCCCTGGGTGGCGGCGCGGCCCGGGGTTTCGCCCATGTGGGCGTGATCAAGGCCCTGGAGGCCCAGGGCATCGTGCCCGATATCATCGTCGGCACCAGTGCCGGGTCCGTGGTGGGCGCCCTTTATGCGGGCGGTTACAACGGCTTCGACCTGCAAAAGCTGGCCTTGCATCTGGATGAGGCGACGGTCAGCGACTGGACGCTGCCCGACCGGGGCGTGCTCAAAGGCGAGGCGCTGCAGAATTACGTCAATCGTGCCCTCAACAACCGGCCCCTGGAAAAGCTCAACCGGCCGCTGGCGGTGGTGGCCACGGACCTGAAGAGCGGGGAAGCCGTGGTGTTCCGTACGGGTAACACCGGCATGGCAGTGCGCGCCTCCAGCAGTGTGCCCGGCGTGTTCCAGCCGGTCGCGATCAACGGGCGCGAGTATGTGGACGGCGGCCTGGTGGCGCCGGTGCCGGTAAAGGTGGCGCGCAGCCTGGGCGCCGATTTCGTCATCGCCGTCGATATCTCGGCGCGGCCCCAGTTCGGCAGGACCCACAACAGCCTCGACGTGCTGCTGCAGACCTTCGCCATCATGGGCCAGTCCATCAGCCGCTTCGAGCTCCTCGAGGCGGACGTGGTGATCCGTCCCAACACGCCCGAGATCCGGGCCACCGACTTCCAGGAAAAGCATTTGGCCATGCTGGAGGGGGAGAGAGCGGTTGCCGCCGTGCTGCCGGAGCTGCGCAGCAAGCTGGCGCGCGTGAGGGGGACGGCTCAGTAGAGGTAGTCGGCGCTGCGGCGCTCGAAGCCGCTGGAAGCGGGCGCCGTGCCGGCGACCCGATCGTCGGCGGCATCCGCTGCCGGCGCCACGCGCCGGGCGCCGTTGAAGCGCTTGGCCCAATAGGGCTGGCGCATGTCCTCCACCCGTACTTCGCCGCCCGAGGCGGGAGCGTGAACGAAACGGTTGTCCCCCAGGTAGATGCCCACGTGGGAGAAGGCGCGGCGCAGGGTGTTGTAGAACACCAGGTCGCCGGGCTTGAGCTCCTGCACGCTCACGGGCTCGCCCACGGTGCTCATTTCCCTGGCGCTGCGCGGCAGACTGAGTCCCAGCGCTTCGCGGAACACGTGGCGCACCAGCCCGCTGCAGTCGAAGCCTTCCTCGGGCGAATCGCCGCCGCGGCGATAATTCATCCCCACAAAGGACAGGGCGCGCACCACCAATTCATGCGCATTGGCGGCGTAGCGGGTGAGGGTTGAAGGAGGCCTGTCGCTGGCGGAACTGGCGAGAACCGGCAGGGCAAGTCCGAGCCCCAGGGCAATGTGCCGGAAATTCATGGGGTTGAACTATAGTAATGGCGCCTGCTTTTGTAAACCTGCGCACATAAGGTCCGAAACGGGCCATTCGCTATAATCGCCCGAGTTCCGGACAACAACAGGATCGCCCCAAGGAGACCCCCGTGACACCCTTCAAGGCCTATCTCATCGATCAGCAGGATGGCGCGACGGTCAGCCGCTTCGTGACCATGACGGAGGAGCAGCTCGACCCGGGCGAAGTGACGATCAAGGTCGCCTACTCCAGCGTCAACTACAAGGATGCCCTGGCGGCGACGGGCAAGGGCAGGATCATCCGCCGCTTCCCGTGCGTGGGCGGCATCGACCTGTGCGGCACGGTGGTGAACAGCAGCGATGCCCGCTTCAAGGAAGGCGACGAAGTCATCGCCACCAGCTACGATCTGGGTGTGGCCCATCACGGCGGCTACGCGGAATATGCCCGGGTGCCGGCCGACTGGGTGGTGCCGCTGCCGCAGGGATTGAGCCTGTTCGATGCCATGGCCCTGGGCACGGCCGGTTATACCGCCGCGCTGGGGGTGGTGCGCATGGAGGACAACGGCTTGCGGCCGGAGAACGGCAAGGTGATCGTGAGCGGCGCCACCGGCGGTGTGGGCAGTATCGCCATCGACATCCTGGCGCGGCTGGGCTACCACGTGGTGGCGCTCACCGGCAAGGCGGCCGAGAGCGACTACCTCAAGCACCTGGGCGCCAAGGAGGTGCTGCTGCGCTCCAGCCTCGATCTGAGCAAGATCCGCCCCCTGGACAAGGGTTTGTGGGCGGGGGCGGTGGATAACCTGGGGGGCGAGGTGCTGGCCTGGATGGCGAGCACCATGCGGCAGAACGGCACCATCGCCAGCATCGGCCTGGCCGCCGGCATGAGCTTCAACGCCACCGTTGCCCCCTTCATCCTGCGCGGCGTGAGCCTGCTGGGCGTCGATTCCGCCTATACCGCCATGGCGACGCGGCGCAAGGTATGGCAGCGCCTGGCGACCGACATGCGGCCGCAACACCTCCACGAAATGACCCATACCGTCAAGTTCGACGATCTGCCGCCGTTGTTCGAGGAATTCATCGCCGCGCGGGTGCGCGGGCGCCACGTGGTCGAGATCGGCGGCTGAGAGGGGATGGTAATGGGCGAAGACACGTCTGGGGCCTTGCCGCGGGTGCTGATCGTGGATGACTCGCGCATAGTGCGGGCCACCCTCGTCAAGCGCATCAAGGACAAGTTCGACATCCTGGAGGAAGGCGACGGGGAGGCGGCCTGGCAGACCCTGCTGGCCGACGGCGACATCCAGGTGGTGATCTCCGACCTCACCATGCCCAGGCTGGACGGCTACGGCCTGCTGAAGCGCATGCGCTTTTCGGAAATCGGGCGCATCCGCAGCATGCCGGTGATCATGATCTCGGGGGACGAGGACGAAGCGGCGCGCCAGCGGGCCAAGGAGTGTGGCGCCAACGATTTCATCACCAAGGGCACCAGCACCGTGGAGCTCGTGGCGCGGCTGGAGTCCCTGATCCAGCTCGCCCGCACCAGCCGCGAGCTGGAGCGCAGCCGCGCCGTGATCGCCGAGAGCGCCGCGGTGGACGTGGCCTCCGGCCTGTACACGCGCTGCTATCTGGAGCGCCAGGGCGAGCAGGCGCTGTCCCACGCGCGCCGCCATCACGGCGAGGTGAGCGCCCTGGTGATCGGGCTGGATCGCTTCGACGAACTGATCGCCGAGCATGGCGAAGTCCTGGGAACCAAGCTGGTGGCCCGGTTCGCGAAAATGCTCCGGGGCAGCGTGCGCAAGGAAGACAGTGTCGCCCAGGTGGGGCCGTGCGAGTTCGCCATCGTTTCCCCCATGATCGGCTTCGGCGCCTCCACCTCGTTCGCGCTGCGCCTGAAGGACGGCATCAGCCGCGCGGCCATCCACTACGGCGGCAAGGCGGTCCAGCTCACCATCAGCGTGGGTGTGTCCAACAGCAGCGCCGACCGGATCGACAGCAGCGAGGCCCTGCTGCAGAAGGCGGAGGAGCGCATGAACGGCGCGCGCGGCGCCGGCGGCAACCAGGTGATCGGCCACGGTCAGGTGCTCGCGCGCGCCGTGCCGCCGACCCTGGACCGGGCCGTCGGCTTGCTGCGCGCCGGCAACGGGCAGGCGGTGCGGCCGCATCTGGCGGCACTGGCGGCCTCCCTGCTGCCGCTGCTCAGGCTGATCGATGCGGAGTACGGACTGAGGGCCGACCTCGCGGCCCTGGAAGAGCGGGTCGCCAAAGAAACGGGCTGAAGCGGGCGCTTCAGCCCGTTTCGCCGATTCCCCTCAGATCAGACGGCCGCTACCGGTATTTTCCCGATCCTGGCCTGCCATTCCTGCGGGCCGGTCCGATGCACCGAGTTGCCGCTGGCGTCCACGGCCACGGTGACCGGCATGTCCTTCACCGCGAACTCGTAGATGGCCTCCATGCCCAGGTCCTCGAAGGCCACCACCCGGGCGGCGCGGATGGCTTTGGACACCAGATAGGCGGCGCCGCCCACGGCCATCAGATAGACCGCCTTGTTGTCGCGGATAGCCTCGATGGCGGCCGGGCCACGCTCGGCCTTGCCGATCATGCCGATCAGGCCGGTTTGCTCCAGCATCATGCGCGTGAACTTGTCCATGCGCGTGGCGGTGGTGGGGCCGGCGGGGCCGACCACCTCGTCGCGCACCGGGTCCACCGGGCCCACGTAGTAAATCACGCGGTTGGTGAAGTCCACCGGCAGCTTCTCGCCCTTGGCCAGCATGTCGGCAATGCGCTTGTGCGCGGCGTCGCGGCCGGTCAGCATCTTGCCGTTCAGCAGCAGCTTGTCGCCCACCTTCCAGGTGGCCACTTCGTCTTTGGTCAGCGTGTCCAGGTTGACCCGGCGCGCGCTCTTCGTGTCGGGGGTCCAGGTGACCGCCGGCCAATCCTCCAGGCGCGGCGGCTCCAGCGTGGCCGGTCCGCTGCCGTCCAGGTGGAAGTGCACATGCCGCGTGGCGGCGCAGTTGGGGATCATCGCCACCGGTAGGCTGGCCGCATGCGTGGGGTAGTCCAGGATCTTGACGTCCACCACCGTGGTCAGGCCGCCCAGCCCTTGCGCGCCAATGCCCAGCGCGTTGACCTTATCGTACAGCTCCAGGCGCAGTTCCTCCACGCGGGTGAGCTTGTCACCCCGGCGTGCGCGGTCGATCAGGTCGTGGATGTCGACCGGCGCCATCAGCGCTTCCTTGGCCATCAGCATGGCTTTTTCGGGCGTGCCACCGATGCCGATGCCCAGGATCCCCGGCGGGCACCAGCCCGCGCCCATCGTCGGCACGGTCTTGAGCACCCACTCGACGATCGAGTCCGACGGGTTGAGCATCACCATCTTGGACTTG
>DYIB01000010.1 GCA_020723855.1 Uliginosibacterium gangwonense | reverse complement strand
GCTCGCCGAACAACCCCATGAAGGCCGACACCGACAGCACCGAGGCGATGCCCATGGCGCCCACGCCCACCGGGTTGATGTCGTAGAGGCGCGCGCGCTTGAACTCGATGCCCGGCGGCGACAGGCCCAGGGGCTTGTTGATGACCAGGTCCGCCACCACGGCCATCATCCAGGCGATGGCGATGTTGGAGTAGAGCCCTAGCACCCGGCCCAGGGCCTGGAACACGTCCAGTTCCATCAGCATCAGGCCGATGAGAGTGTTGAACACCACCCAGACCACGCGCCCGGGATGGCTGTGGGTGAGGCGGGCGAAGAAGTTGGACCAGGCGAGCGAGCCGGCGTAGGCGTTGGTGACGTTGATCTTGAGCTGGGAAATGACCACGAACACCACCGTCGCCGCCACCGCCCAGCCGAAATGGCCGAACACATACTCGTAGCCCACCAGGTACATCTGGTTGGGGTCCACCGCCCGCTGCGCCGGCACCGAGTTGCCCAGGGCGAGATAGGCCAGCAGCGCGCCGCCCAGCATCTTGAGCATGCCCGGGAGCACCCAGCCTGGGCCGCCGATGAGCACGCCCGCCCACCAGCGGCCGCGGTTGGCTGCCGTCCTCTCGGGCATGAAACGCAGGTAGTCGGCCTGCTCGCCCATCTGGGTGATCAGCGCGATGCCCACCGTCAGCGCGGCACCGAACAGGTGCAGGTCGAAGCCCCCGCCGTAGCCGGCCAGGCCCTCGAGGATCCCGGGGTTCTCCCGGAACACGTAGATATAGGGCAGCACCAGCAGGATCAGCCACAGGGGCTGGGTCAGGGTCTGCAGGCGGCTGATGACGGTGATGCCGTGGGTCACCAGGGGAATCACCACCAGGGCGCAGATCAGGTAGCCCAGGGCGGGGGGAATGCCGAAGCCCAGCTCCAGGGCATAGGCCATGACCGCCGCTTCCAGGGCGAAGAAGATGAAGGTGAACGAGGCGTAGATCAGGGACGTGACCGTGGAGCCGATGTAGCCGAAGCCGGCGCCCCGGGTGAGCAGGTCCATGTCCAGGCCGTGGCGCGCGGCGTAGTAGCTCACCGGCAGGCCGGCGAGGAAGATGATGAGGCTGGTGGCGACGATGGCCAGCGCGGCGTTGGTGAAGCCGTAATTCACCAGCAGGGTGGCGCCCACGGCCTCCAGCACCAGGAAGGCGGAGGCGCCGAAGGCGGTGTTGGCCACCCGCAGCTCGGACCACTTGCGGAAACCGCGCGGCGTGAAGCGCAGCGCGTAGTCCTCGACGGTCTCGTTGGCGACCCAGGTGTTGTAGTCGCGGCGCACCTTGACGACGCGCTGCACCGCTTCGGCCACGGTCTCCGGGGAGTTGTGTTCGCTCGCCATGGCTTCTCGACGAAGGCGGCGTGTTGTGGGGACAGGCAATACAAGCCAAAAGCGTGCCACGACGCGCTTCCGCCCATGGTGCCAGCGTCTGCGCACACTTGGGTTCAGCGGGTGGCCGGCACGTTGGCCAATTTGGTGCATGAAGGCGCAACCGGCCGGCGCGAATGCGCCGCAATGGTGCGCAGCCGCCCGGCGGCGCACTCCTGCCGATCAGAGGATCGGCCTACGACGGCCGCGCCAGGGGCAGCTCCAGGGTGAGAACGGCGCCGCCTTGCGGATGGTTGGCCGCCCGCAGCCGCCCGCCGTGGCGCTCGACGATGCCGTAGCTGATGGACAGCCCCAGGCCCGTGCCCTTGCCCACCGGCTTGGTGGTGAAGAAGGGATCGAAGACGCGCGACAAGTGCTCTTCCTTGAACCCCGGACCGCTGTCGTGAAAAGTCAAAACCACCCGGCCCTGCTCCACCGTGCCGCAGATGTCGAGGCGCGCGTCCTCCTGCCTGTCGGTGCTGTCGATGGCGTTTTGCACCAGGTTCACCAGCACCTGTTGCATCTGTCCCGCCGAACCGCTGACGAACAGATCCTTGGGAATTTGCGTATCGACGCGGATCTTCGAGCCCGACGCCTTCACCACCCAGTGCACGGAACGCTCCAGCACCTCGCCCAGATCGAATACCGCCTCCTCCTCGGCGCGGTCCACCGCCGAGAAGCGCTTCAGGCCCACAACGATGTCGCGCGTGCGCTCGGCGCCCTCGATGGTGCCGTCGATGAGGGGCTGCAAGTCCTCGATGATGCGGTCGATGCGCAGTGTCCTGCGCAGCTCGCCCACCTCCTGCGCGTCCGCGCCGCCGTGGATCGCCGCGAGATACTCGCCCAGGCGTCGGCTGTAGCGCTGCAGGGCGTAGACGTTGCCCAGCACGAAGCTGATGGGATTGTTGAGCTCGTGGGCGACGCCCGCCACCAGGCGCCCCAGGGAGGCCATCTTCTCCGAGTGGATGAGCTGCTGCTGGGTGCGCTTCAGGTCCTCATGGGCCTGGCGCAGTTGCTCATAGGCGCGGCGCAGCTCGCCCACGGGACGGCCGGTGATCACCATGCCGACGAACTTGCCCACCGGGGACAGGCGCGGCGTGCAGTTCACCGCCACCGGCGTGGCGGCTCCGTCCTCGGCGCGGAACAGCAGCTCGCAGTCGTGGATGCGCTCCCGGTGCAGCTCGCGCATGAAGCGGTCGGCGCGCCGGCGCGATGCCTCGTCGGCGAACAGCTCGCGCACGGCGGTGCCGCGCAGCTCGCTCTCGTTCCTGCCCACCAGATCCGCCAGCGCCTGGTTCACTTCCTGGATGTTGCCGTGGCGGTCGCACACCACGAGGATGTCCGACATGGAAGTGAGCACGCTGAAGAGGAACTTCTGCGTCTCCTCCAGGGCCGCATTCTTTTCCTCCAGCGCCACTTCATACTGCAGCAGGTCGCTATAGACCTCGTCCATCTTGCGGATGACGTCGATCCACACGTCCTCGCCCACCCCTTCGGGCGGATGCCCCAGGGCGTCCGGCAGCAACGGCGGCGCGGGCGGCGACGGATTGTTGGCGTTGCTGCGGCGGGGCATGGAGCGCGATCAGGTCTTGGGGCGGCTGTGCAGATGATAAGGATGTCCTGCCCCATGGCCATGGTCCGGATGGTGGCGATGCTCGGCCGTCGACAGGTCCGCCGGTACCAGGTTGAGCTGGCCGTGGCGCACACCGCGCTCCGCCATGATGGCTTCGGCGAACGCGCGCACGGCCCGGGTCGGCCCGCGCAAGATCACCGTTTCCATGCAGTTGTCGTGGTCGAGATGGGCGTGCAGGGTGGACACGCACAGGTCGTGGTGCCGGTGCTGCGCCGCCGTCAGGCGTTCCGCCAGTTCCCGTTCGTGATGGTTGTAGATATAGGACAGGGCGGCGATGCAGTAGGGCGCCTCCTCGCGCAGCAGCCGGCTCTGCTCCAGCTTTTCGCGCAGCACGTCCCTGACCGCCTCGGAGCGATTGACGTAACCCTTGGCGCGGATCAGTTGATCGAATTCCCGCGCCAACTGGCGGTCGAGGGAAATGGTGAAGCGCTCCATGGTGGTCCCCTTGGTTCTTCTTGCTCCCCGTGAAGCGCTTCATTTTACTCGCCCGGGCAGCCATCAGCGATAGACGTTTTCATGGATGGCGCCGTCCCCGCCCTGGCGTTGCGCGTTAAAGGACAGGCGGTCGCGCGCGCGCCACCAGGGCGTCCAGATAGCGGGCGAACAAGGCGTGGGTAGACTGGCGGAACATGCGGATGCGGCCCGTGTGGCTGAGCACCAGCAGGCCGACGATGTGGGCGAACAGGGCGGTGGTTTCCGCCACTGCGTCCGCCTCGCCCATTCCCAATTGCCGCAGGGCCTCTTCGCAGGGCGACAGGGCGTCGCGCAGCCGGGTGTTCAGGCGCCGGTTGAGCTCCGGCGTCAGGCCGCGCGGCTGCATGCCGCGGAACAGGTAGAAGCCCAGGTCCAGGTCGCGCGGCTGCTCCCGGTAGAAGCCGTAGAAGGCGAGCGCCCCGGCGCGCAGGCACTGTTCCCCCGCCGTGCCGGCGACGGCCGCCGCCACGGCGGCGTTGAGGCGCTCCAGGGATTCGCCCAGCAGGGCGCCGTAGATCTCCTCCTTGCTGGTGAAATAGCTGTAGATCGCCCCCGGCGTATAGCCGGCGCGCTTGGCGATCTCGCGCATGCTGGTGCCTTCTAGGCCCAGCTCGAAGAAGGCGGCACGGGCCGCGTCCAGCATCAGGGCGCGGCGCACGTCGGCCACGGTGCGCTGGCGCTCGCGCCGGCGTGCCTGGCGCTCGGCGGCAGACTCGGCGACCGGCGCCGCCACGGGCGAAGGGGGACGTTTGGCCATGGATGAATTATACGCTTGAACATTTTATTGAACAGTGTTTAAATTTCCCGGTCCGTTGCCTGGAGACCGCCATGAACGCTCCCATGAATACCACCCCTTCCCTCATGTCCGGCGTCGACTTCCGCGAATCCCTGCGGCGCCACAAGCCGCGCGTCTATGTGGACGGCCAATTGATCGAGTCGGTGGCCGACGCCCCGGTGCTGCAGCCGGGCATCAATGCCATCGCCGTGACCTACGACTACGCCCTGAAGGCCGAATACGCGCCGCTCATGACCGCGGTGCAGAGCAGCTCGGGGAAAACCGTCAGCCGCTTCACCCACATCAGCGAATCGGCCGGCGACCTGCTCAACAAGCTGGAAGCGGTGCGCCTGGTGTGCCAGGAGACCGGCTGCGCCCAGCGCTACCTGACCCACGACGCGCTCAACGCCCTGCACCAGGTATGCGCGCGCATCGACGACGCGCGCGGCAGCACCGAGCACCGGGCGCGCTTCGCCGCCTACCTGCAGCGGGTGCAGGACGAGGACCGGGCGCTCGCCGTGGCCATGACCGACGCCAAGGGCGACCGCTCTAGGAAGCCGCACCAGCAGGGCAATCCCGACACCTATGTGCACATCGTCGAGCGCAATGGCCGCGGCATCGTCATCTCCGGCACCAAGGCCATCGTCACGGGCGCGCCCTACGTGCACGAGTTCCTGGTCATGCCCTGCCGCAACATGGGAGAAGAGGACGCGGACTTCGCCGTGTGCTGCGCCGTGCCGGTCGATGCGGACGGCGTCACCATCGTGGCGCGGCCCGCGGGCCGCCCCGGCGACAAGGTCGAGCACGGCGCGGCGCTGTTCTCGCGCCGCTACGGCCAGTCCACCGGCGTGGTGGTGTTCGACCGGGTGTTCGTGCCCTGGGAGCGGGTGTTCTACGCCGGCGAGTGGGAGCACTCCGCCGATCTCACCTACAACTACGCCACCCACCACCGCCACACCTGCATCGGCGCACGGGCCGGCTTCGGCGACCTGCTGATCGGCGCCGGTGCCCTCATGTGCGAGGCCAACGGCTTCGACCCGGGCAAGAAGGCGAGCCTGCGCGAGCCCATGGTGGAGCTGATCAAGATCGTCGAGGGCTTCTTCGCCTGCGGCGTGGCGGCGAGCGTGTACGGCACCCGCGACCCCCACAGCGGCGGCTTCATGCCCGAGCCGGTGTTCAGCAACATCGGCAAGCTGCTGCTCGCCACCCAGATCTACGACATGCACCGGCTGGCCCACGAGGTGTCGGGCGGCCTGATCGTGTCCCTGCCCGGCCCGGACGAGGACCACAACCCGGCCACGGCAGCGACCCTGGCCGAAGTACTGCGCGCCAATCCGAACGTACCCTATGAAAAGCGCATCGAGGTGGCGCGCTTTCTCGAGGATCTGACCGCCTCCTACCAGGGCGGCTGGTACTCGGTGATCAGCCTGCACGGCGGCGGCTCGCCGGCGGCCATGAAGCAGGAGATATGGCGCAACTACCCGGTGGGCAGCAAGGTGGAACTGGTGGAGCGCCTGCTGGAGCGGGGCGTGCTCAACGACCCGAACCGGGCCATCACGCGCAACCGCCAGCCGGGGCGCTGCTGCGACAGCGGCTGCAGCGCCCCGGGGCAGGCGGTGATGGTGCCCCTGCCCCAAAGCAGGCGCAAGGACTGAATCGCGCCGGCCGTGTCGAGCCGGCGGGAACAGGTCTTGCATGGCCTGGCCCGCGGCTCGACACAACATGAATCGATACATCGTCCAACGCGGTTTCTGGCCCGTTCCCCTGGTGCTGTGGACGGCCCTGGTGCTGGCCTCGCTGGCCTGGAACTGGTCGGCCATGGACCGCCGCGTCCAGGAGCTCGCCGCCAGCCAGGGGCGCTTCACCTTCCGCATGATCGAATCGGTGCGCCTGTGTCGGCGATGAGCACCGATACCGGGCTCTGTTCGACCGCCTGGAAGAACTTGTCCACGTCGCGATAGGCCTTCTCGAGCCGGGCAAGGCTGTCGCTGTTCTGCCGCATGTTGCGCTCGACCTCATCCGCCATGCGATTGAAGGCTTGCGCCAGTTGGCCGATTTCGTCATGCAGCCGGAAGCCGACACGCTCCTGGTACCGGCCCGAGGCGATTCCCTGTGCCGCGCTGCACAGCGCGTGCAGGGGACGGACGATGCGGAAGTGGACCCCGAAAAATCCGGCAACGAGCAGCGTGATGTCCACCAGGGCGAGGCCCCAGAACACCTTGACCGCCTCTTGCTGGATTTCACCGTTCTGCAACTCGAGCGTATCGACCGTGGCTTCGATCCGATTGACGATACGCGTGCCGTTGTACTGCAGGCGCTCCATGGCGTCGGGCGGCGGCGGAGGCGCCGCCCGACGCCAGGACGGCGAGCGTCGTCTCAAACTTGTCCAGGTGCGCTTGGACTGTCGTGCGCTCCGCGGCCGGGCTCTTGGCCATCTTGACCGTGTCGAGCTGGATCCTCTCGATGGTCCGGTACAGCCCGTGGGCGGCACTGGTAACCGCCGTCATGCCACGCAGCTTTTGCAGGACTTCATGAATAACCCATACATTCACCAGGGAAACCAGCAGCAGGATGCCGTAAAACAGGGCGAACTTCTTCCCGAGAGTGAGGTGCTGCCACAGCTTCCTCGTAGAGTTCCTCATGCGCGTCCGGCGGCGTGCCGAACGCCGCCCCGAGCCATTGACACGTTAACATTCCATATGTCGATTTTTTGCCGAAGTATGCGCAGCGCGCCCTTCTCAGAAAATGATCGGAAGATTACGGTTTTGTCAGTGAGCCGGACGGCGGTGACAGCCGAAATTACTTTAGAGATGAATCTCCAGGTTCGCCAGCATGGCCATGCCCATCAGCACGAACAAGGCAGCGCCGATGACATGGATCAGGCGCACCGGCAGCCTGTTCGCCGCCGCATCGCCGAGGAACACGGCCGGGACGTTGGCCAGCATCATGCCCAGGGTCGTGCCGGCGACCACGGCGACGTATGCTCCGTGCCGGGCGGCCAGGGCGACCGTAGCCACCTGGGTCTTGTCTCCCATCTCGGCCAGGAAGAAGGCGACGACGGTGGTGCCCAGAACGCCCAGGCGCAGTCCGGCCGGGCCGGCGTCGTCCAGCTTGTCCGGGATCAGCATCCAAAGGGCCATGGCAATGAAGGACAAACCCAGCACCCAGCGCAGGGTTTGCGGTCCCAGGACGGCGGCGACCCAGGTGCCCACCGCCGCGGCGAAGGCGTGGTTGGCCAGCGTGGCGATCAGGATGCCGAGGATGATGGGCCAGGGGCGGCGAAAGCGCGCCGCCAGCAGCAGGGACAGGAGCTGGGTCTTGTCGCCGATCTCGGCCAGGGTGACGATGGCGGTGGAAATGAGGAAGGCTTCCATTCGGTTCTCCGGGCCGGACGACATACCCATGACCGCACCGCTCCTCCGGCCCTCCGGAGGCGGTACGGTCAAAGGTCTCGCCAGGCTCGGGAACCGCCTGCACCATGCCCGGGAAGGGCAAGTCTGTTGATGCAGGCCCCTGCGAAAGAGGGAGGCTACTCCCCAATGACGGAGCGGATTATAGCAGAGACTATATTTCACCGGCCCCATGGGCCATGCCGCCGAAGCTGCCGATCCACAGGTCGCCCGCCGTGCCCGTGGCCATGGAGAACACGTTGTCGGCGAACAGGCCGTCGGCCACCGTCATGGGCTTGTCGAACTTCTCGCCGTCCATGGGCGACGGCGGCGCCTGGCGCGCATCCACACACTGACCGGGCGGCTCGCCGCGCAGGCGGAAACCCCGGACCTCTCGGCGCTGCGCAGCCTGGTGGAAGAGATCCGGCGCGTCCTGCCGGCGCAGGACGCCCGCTGAAGCCGCCGCGCCCGCCTACTCCTTCGGGTCGCGCCTGAGCAGCTCGGCCACCTTGATGCCCACTTCCGGCGTGCCGCCGAAGGCGGTGCCGGTCTTGCGCTTGGCGAAGTTGTCCAGGCCGTGCTTGTAGTCGGCGGCCGACAGGGGCACGTATTTCACCTCCTTCACCAGTTGGGGCGCATTCTTGAGGTAGAACTCGACGAACTCCCGCACCTCGGGCTTCTCGGCCGCGGCCTTGGCATTCACGTAGATGAAGATGGGGCGCGCCAGGGGCTGGTAGGTGCCATCCATCACCGTCTCCAGGGAGGGCGACACCGCCTTGGCGCCGCCCTTGGCCACCACCGGCACGGCGCGCAGCTTGTCCTTGTTCTCCACGTAATAGGCCAGGCCGAAGTAGCCGATGGCGCCCTTCTCCCGCGAGACGCCCTGCACCAGCACGTTGTCGTCCTCGGAGGCGGTGTAATCGCCGCGGCTGGCCTTCTCCTTGCCGTTGATGGCATCGGTGAAGTAGTCGAAGGTGCCGGAATCGGCGCCCGGACCGTAGAGTTTGAGGGGCAGGTCGGGCCAGGCCGGATTGACCTGATTCCACTTGGTGATCTTGCCCTGGGCGGCCGGCTCCCACATGACTTTCAGTTCCTCGGCCTTGATTTCCTTCAGCCAGTCGTTGCCCTTGTGCACCACCACGGTGATGGCATCGTAGGCCACCGGCAGCTCGATGTACTTGATACCCGCCTGGGCGCAGGCCTCCATCTCTTTCCTGGAAATGGGGCGCGAGGCGTCGGAGACGTCGGTCTCGCCGCGGCAGAACTTCTTGAAGCCGCCGCCGGTGCCGGAGATGCCCACGGTGACCTTGACGGTGTTCTTCTTCGCCTTCTGGAATTCCTCGGCCACCGCCTCGGTGATGGGATACACGGTGCTGGAGCCGTCGGCCTTGATGATGGCATCGGCATGGACGGCTCCGGCCAGGGCCAGCAGGGAGAACGACGCGGAAAAGAATCGCAACGGTTTCATCATGGATACTCCTTGTTGGAAAGCACGCAGTATCGGAGGCCCGTGTGACGTTCCCGTTAAGCGCTCGTTGCGGAAATGTTGCGCCGGCGCGCAACGCATGCGCCGCCGCCCGCCGCCTGTCAATGCAGGATTCCCCCCGACGGCACCGGCCGCGCGCCGATGCTCACCGCGATGACCCCGTGCCCGATCAGGGCGACGCTGCCGGGGCGGCGATTGTCCCCCGTGTCGCTGTACTCGAACGAATAGACCCGCCGCAGCACCAGCCGCCCCTCGTCGTTGCGCGCCGGCCACAGCCTGGCGATGGCCACCGTGTCGTCAAGGAGCTGGAGATTCTCCGAATTGCAGGCGGCCCGCGCCGCCTGAACGGCGGCCTCCCGCGCCTTCAGGCTGTCTACCCAGAACCAGGCGAGCCAGCCCAGGACGAGCAGGCCGACGATCTCAAACATGGGCGATCAAGCAAAAAATGCGATTGAACCTCTTTCAACACGAAGACGCCAAGGACACATGTCAAGCGATACTGGGATCTGACCCACCGGCGACATCCTCCAGCGCTTCGGCGGAAAGCATGGGGTTGAGACGGGCCAGCGCGTCGCCTAGCCGCTCGCCGCCCCAGCCGGAGATGTTGAAGGGCGCCCAGCGGGCCTCGGGGGCGCCCAGAAGATGTTCTCGGCGCGGTACTCGGCGGCGTCCATGCTCCCGCGCAGGGCATCGGCCATCTGCCAGAGCCGGGCTTCGTAGCCGACGGTGGCGCCGCCGTTGTTCTTGGCAATGGAATTCTTTTTCGGCTTCGGCAAGTGTTATCTCCCCTCGACGGTCGGACGGGCGTTGGCGCCCGTACTTATGTTCGTGTCGATAGCGCCCGGAATCACATAACAGCTCGGCCCGCGTCACAGCACCCGGCCGAACCACAGCAGCGACAGCGCCGCCGACGCCAGGGCCAGCACGGTGCCGGCGGCGGCGAAGTAGGCGCTGATTTCCATTTCCTCCGGCTGCAGGGTCAGGCGGGTGGTGAGGGTCTGGTAGATCTTCTTGAGCTCCTGGGCGGTGGCGGCGTGGGAATATTCGCCGCGGGTGGTGCGGGCGATGGCCTTGAGGGTGTCTTCGTCCAGGCGCACGCGCATGGACCAGCCGTCGAAGGCGATGGTCTCGCCGGTGGCGGTACCGATGCCGACGGTATAGACGCGCACGCCGTGCTCGGCGGCCAGGCGCGCCGCGGCCATGGTATCGGGTCCCGTGGTGCGCTGGCCGTCCGTGAGCAGGACGATGGCGGCGGCGGTGTGGGAGCCGGGCTCCACCGGCGCTTCGGTCTTGCGCGGCTTGTCGGCGCGTGCCTTGTCGGCGCGCCCCTCCTCCAGGGCGACCACCTCGATGCCGGCGTCGGGGAACAGGGTCGCCAGGGCAACGACGATGCCGCTGCCGATGGCGGTGCCCCGCTGCAACTGGAAGCGGTCGATGGCCGCGTACACGTCCTCGCGCTTCTGGGTGGGGGGCTGCACCAGGGAGGCGGTGGCGGCGAAGGACACCACGCCCACGCGCACCTGCCGCGGCAGCGCCGCGACGAAGGTCTTGGCCGCCTCCTGGGCCGCGGCCAGGCGGTTGGGCTTGACGTCGGTGGCGCGCATGCTGCCGGAGACGTCCATGACCAGCAGGATGGTCTGCTGCAAGGAGGGCACGGTGACCACGGCGGTGGGGCGGGCCACGGCCACGATCATCGCCGTCAGCGCCACCAGGAACAGCAGCGGCGGAACATGGCGCCGCAGGCCCCGGGCGCCCGGCACCAGGGCCAGGCTGGCGTAGCGCAGCGCGGCCTGCCTCTTGCGCCGCAGCAGGTAGAGGTACAGGGCGGCCAAGGCGGGAACCGTCAGCAGCAGCCACAACAGGTGGGGCCAGAGGAACTTCACGGCCGGCTGCCCTGCAGGTGCGCCGGCAGCCCTGCCCCCGCCGCCAGTTGGGCGCGCCGCCTTGCGCGAGAATCGGCGAAGCGCAGGATGGCATCGACCAGATCATCGTCCGTGGCCAGCTCCAGGGCATCCACGCCCGCCTGGGCGAAGGCGCTGCGCAGTTCCTGCTCGCGCCGCTGCGCCTGGAGCCGGAAGCGCTTGCGGAACACCCGGTCGTGGGTGTCCACCAGCAACTGTTCGCCGGTCTCGGCGTCCTGCACCACCAGGATGCCCAGGTCGGGCAGCTCCCGCTCCAGGGGATCGAACAGGCGCACCGCCACGACTTCGTGGCGCTGGGCCAGGTGCGCCAGGGGCCGGGTCCAGCCGGGCGTGCTGATGAAATCGGAGACCACGAACACCAGCGAGCGCCGGCGCATGATGCGGAAGGCGGTCTGCAGAAAGTCCTGCAGATCGGTCTGGGGCGCGCGCGGCAGCTCGGGCCGGGTAAGCAGGCGGTGCAGCAGATGCAGCACGTGGCGCCGCCCGCTGCGGGCGGGAATGACCGTATCCACGCCTGCGCCGTAGAACAGGGCGCCGACGCGGTTGCCGTGGCGCGTCAGCAGCCGCGCCAGCACCGTGACGAATTCCGTGGACACGGCGCGCTTCTTGGCGCGCGAGCCGAAATCCACGGAGGGACTGAGATCCAGCAGGAACCAGGCGGTGACTTCCCGGTCCTCGCGGTATTCGCGCACATAGGGGGTCTGCAGGCGCGCCGTGACGTTCCAGTCGATGTGGCGCACGTCGTCGTGGTACTGGTATTCGCGCAGGTCGGCCAGATCCAGGCCGAAGCCGCGAAACAGGGTGCGGTAGTCGCCCTGCAGCAGCCCGTCCAGGCGGCGGATGACGGCCCACTCCAGGCGCCGCAGGATGCGCTCAGGAGCCTGCGGCGACGCGGACATGGGCTTCCAGGGGTTTTTCCGGGCGCGGGATCTTCTTCATGACGCGTTCGATCAAGTGGTCCGGCGTCAGCCCTTCGGACAGGGCCTCATAGGTCAGCACCAGCCGGTGGCGCAACACGTCCGGCACCAGGTCGGCCAGGTCCTCGGGCAGGGCATAGTCCCGTCCGCGCAGGAAAGCGAGCGCCCGCGCGCCCTCGATGAGATGGATGGAGGCGCGCGGGCTGGCGCCGTAGGTGAGGTATTTCCCCAGGTCCCCCAGGCCATAGCGCTCCGGATGGCGCGTGGCCGCCACCAGACGCACCGCGTACTGGATCAGCGACGGGTCCACGTAGACGTTGCGGCACTCGCGCTGAAGCCGGGACAGCTCTTGCATCGTGGCGATGGTGGCCACCGCCGTCGCCGGTCCGGTGACGCGCTCGACGATGACGAACTCCTCTTCCTCGCTGGGATAGCCCACCAGCACCTTCATCATGAAGCGGTCCACCTGCGCCTCGGGCAGCGGATAGGTCCCTTCGGTCTCGATGGGGTTCTGGGTGGCCATGACCAGGAAGGGCTGCGGCACCCGGTGGGTCTCGCCGGCAATGGTGACCTGGTACTCCTGCATCACTTCCAGCAGGGCGCTTTGCACCTTGGCCGGCGCCCGGTTGATCTCGTCGGCCAGCAGCAGATTGGTGAACACCGGTCCCAGGGAGGTGGTGAAGTCGCCGCTCTTCTGGTTGTAGATGCGCGTGCCCACCAGGTCCGCCGGCACCAGGTCCGGTGTGAATTGGATGCGTCGGAAGGAGCCGCCCATAGTCCGGGCCAGGGTCTTGACCGTCAGCGTCTTGGCCAGCCCGGGCACGCCTTCCACCAGCAGATGCCCCTGGGCCAGGACGGCCACCAGCACGCGCTCCAGGAAATGATCCTGGCCGACCACCACCCTTTTCACTTCGTAGAGGATGCGCTCCATGAGCGAGGAAACCTCGCCCCCCTCCATTTCTCTGCTGCTCATGCGTCTCTCCCTGCCGGCCAAAGTGCGGTCAAAACGGCGGCACGCCCGCGGCGGCCGCCGCGCTCTCGATCGGCACCGCGAAGCCGATGCCCACGAAGAAGCCCTGCTCCGTGGGATTGAGCACGCCGGTCACGATGCCCACCACTTCTCCTTCCGCGGTAACCAGCGGTCCGCCGGAGCTGCCGGGATTGGCCGCCGCGTCGAACTGGATGAGATTGGTCAGCAGGCGCTTGCCTTCCGGCGAGCGGAACTCGCGCCCCAGGCCGGAGACCACGCCCGCCGACACCGACGGGCCGATGCCGAAGGGGAAGCCCACGGCAATGACCTGGTCGCCCGGGTGCAGATCGGCGGTGGAGCGCAGGGCGGCGGCCACCAGGCCGCCGGGCACGGTGGCCGTGCGCAGCACCGCCAGGTCCATCTCCGGCCGGGCCGCGACCACCCTCGCCTCCGATTCCTGGCCGTCGGCGAAAGTCACGCGCACCCGCTCGGCGCCGGCCACCACATGCAGGTTGGTGAGGATGACGCCCTGGTCTACGATCACCACGCCGCTGCCAACGCTGCCGCCCTCCTCGCCGTCTTCCCCCACGGGGCCGGTGCCACGCACGCGCACCACGGACGGGCGGATGACGCGATAGGCCTTGGCGGCGGTGGACGGCACCGCCTTGTTCTCCAGGGTGTGCAGGACGGCGGCGTCGATGTCCTCCTGGGTGAGTCTGCGCGGCGGGGGATTGATGAAGACGTAGGTGGCCAGCAGGAGCAGCCCGAACAGCACCCCCACCGCCACCAGCATGGGCCGTTCGTGGCGCCGGAAGAAACCGCGGAGCCGTCCTGGCGCGGGCCGGGCATTCTCCGGCGCGCCGGGCTCCTGGCCGGCAGGCTCGTCCGGCTGCCCGGCTGCCTCCGGGCGAGCAGCCGCCCGCGACCGGCTGGAACTGCTGTAGAGCGTGACTCTTCGCATGCGCGGACAACGGTCACCCGTTGCGGCTTGTCCGGCTCACCCGTAGTCAAAATTTGACGCCGCCGGGATGCTCCGAGTTCCGATAACGAATGTCGGGGAACTTTCAGGCCGCGCCGGTGCTAAAGTGAAAGGGATTGATCTTGCCGGCGCCATGCAGGCCGCCGGGAGGAAGCCATGACTCTGATGTGGCCACAGATGCTGTGGCTGGTGTTGGCCGTGCCCGCCCTGGTGGGTGCCTATGTGCTCCTGCTGCGGCGCAAGAAAAAAGGCGCCCTGCGCTATGCCAGCCTGAGCCTGGTAACCGGGGCGCTGGGCCCTGGCCGGCGCCTGCGCCGGCACCTGCCCGCGCTGCTGCTGCTGGCGGCGGTCATGGTGGCCATCGTCGCCCTGGCGCGGCCGAGTGCCGTCGTCACCCTGCCCTCCGAGCAGCGCACCATCATCCTGGCCATCGACGTCTCCCTGAGCATGAGCGCTATGGACGTGGAGCCGAACCGGCTTGCGGCGGCGCAGGCGGCGGCCAAGCGCTTCATCAGGGAACAGCCGCCGGATGTGCGCATCGGCATCGTGTCCTTCGCCGGCACCGCCTCCGTGGTGCAGCCGCCCACCGAGAACCGCGAGGATCTGATCGCGGCCGTGGACCGGCTGCAACTGGACCGCCACACCGCCATCGGCAGCGGCATCATCCTGTCCCTGGCGACCCTCTTCCCGGATGCGGGCATCAACCTGGAGTCGATCATCTTCGACGACACGCCGGGCAGCGGGCGCGGCGTGCCCATAGACCGGGGGATGCCCAAGGCGGAGAAGAAGCCGTTCCAGCCGGTCACCCCCGGCTCCTACTCCTCCGCCGCCATCATGCTGTTGACCGACGGGCGCCGCACCACCGGCCCCGACCCGGTGGAGGCCGCCCAGATGGCCGCCGACCGGGGCGTGCGCGTGTTCACGGTGGGCTTCGGTACGCCCGAAGGCACTTCGGTCAGCTCCGAGGGCTGGACCCTGTACATGCGCTTCGACGAGGAAACCCTGAAAGCGATCGCCGACATCACGCGCGCCCAGTACTTCCACGCCGGCTCGGCGGAGGACTTGAGGAAGGTCTACCAGGCCCTCAACGCCCGCTTCGTCCTGGAGAAAAAGGAAACCGAGATCACCGCCCTGTTCGCCGCCGGCGCGGCCGCGCTGACCCTGGCCTCGGGGCTGTTGTCCCTGTCCTGGTTCCACCGGCTGGCATAATTCGTTCCAGGGCATGAGAACCTTCACGGCAGCCGTCCGCCGACGGCCCGCAGGAATTCGCTGCGCAACTGGTCCGAGCGCTCGAAGGCGCCGGTGAAGGCCTGGGTCACCACCCGCTCGTCGCCGCGCCGGTCCTCGCCCAGCAGCAGGCACAACTGCTCCGCCTCGATGACGCAGGCGGCACCCGCCGCGCGTCCGTAGCGCATCATCGCCTCGGCGATGTCGCGCGTCATCCACTCCTGGTAGGTGAAGCGGTGGCCGATGGCGTCCACCATGCGGGCGATGCGCCCGAAACCGTGCAGCCGCCCGCCGGGCAGGTAGCCCACGTGGGCCACGCCGCGGAACGGCACGAGATGGTGCGGACAGACCCCATGCACGGCGATGCCGCGCACCACCACCAGGTCGGCGCGGCTATCCTCGAAGCCGTCCCCCAGGGCCTGCGCCGGGTCCAGGTCGTAGCCGCCCAGCAGGCGGCGCTGCCACAGCTGGCGCACCCGCTCCGCCGTGCGCCCCATGTGCGCCACGTCCGGCGCGATGCCGCAGGCGCGCAGCAGGGCGCTCACCGCCTGCTCGAAGGCGGCCGGGTCGAAGGCGTTCTGGCGCGGGATGCCGATGCCGGCACGGGCGCCGGGAACGGGATCGTGATCGGAGCAGACAGACATGGCAGGCTTTCCGGGAATGCAATTGCGCCAGATCATACTCTCCGTCGGCCCGGCAGCAGCGGCCGGCACGCTCGGCCGCGCCCATTGCCTAATTTGGATATTTCACAAGCCGCCCGCTTGCCACGACTGCAGCCACAGGATGTCAAGAGCCGTTCTTGCGCTCCAGTCCGTAGCGCGCCAGCTTGGCCCGCAGGCCTACACGGGACAGCCCCAGCTCGTCGGCCACGCGCGTCTTGTTCCAGCGGTGGCGCACCATGGCCTCCTTGAGCACGCGCGCCTCCAGGGTTTCCAGCCGGTCCTTGAGGGTGCCGTTGATGCCCGACAGCAGGCGCAGCTCCGGCTCCTCCTCGGCGCTGGCCGCCTGCACCACGCGCGCGTTGAGCAGGTTGGCGCCCAGTTCCGGTCCGTCGGCCAGGGCCAGCATGCGGTAGATCTCGTTCTGCAGCTCGCGCACGTTGCCGGGCCAGCGGTAGGCGGTCATGCATTCCAAGGCTTCGTCGGTAAAGCCGCGCACGCGCTTGCCCAAGGCCTTCGACGCGCGCTCCAGGATCTGGCGCGCCACCAGGGGGATGTCCATGGGCCGGCTGCGCAAGGGCGGCACGTGCAGCGCCAGGGTAGACAGGCGATAGTAGAGATCCTCGCGGAAGCGGCCGCGGCGCACGTCCTCCTCCAGGTCGCGGTTGGTGGCGGCGATGACGCGCACGTCCACCGAGATGGTGCGGGCACCGCCCACGGGTCGGATCTCGCCCTCCTGCAGCACGCGCAGCAGTTTCACCTGGAAGGCGGGCGAGGTCTCGCCGATCTCGTCCAGGAAGATGGTGCCACCGTCGGCCTGCTGGAACAGGCCGACGCGATCCTCGTAGGCGCCGGTGAAGGAGCCGCGCTTGTGGCCGAACAGCTCCGACTCCAGCAACTGGTCCGGCAGCGCGCCGCAGTTCTCCACCACGAAGGCCTTGTCGGCGCGGCCGCTGCAGTAGTGGATGGCACGCGCCATCAGCTCCTTGCCCGTGCCCGACTCGCCGGTGATGAGCACCGGGATGTCGTAGGGCGCCACCCGCTCCACCAGTTCGCACAAGGCATTGAGCGGGCTGTCGGGGGCGCGCACGATCTGATCGGTGCCGTAGGCGCGCCGCACCTCCCGGCGCTTGGCCTCCACGCGCCGGCGCACCACCGGCTCGGCGGTGCGCAGCTCCAGCGACAGGCGCTGGTTCTCCTGCTGCAGGCGATAGAGCTCCGCCGCCGCACGCACCGTGAGCAGCAGCGATTCCGGCTGCCAGGGCTTGAGGATGTACTGGTAGATGCCCGCCTCGTTGATGCCGGCGATGATGTCCTCGGTCTCGGTGTAGCCGGAGATGATCACGCGCACCACGTCCGGCCAGCGGCTGCGCACTTCCGTCAGGCACTGCACGCCGGTCATGCCCGGCATGCGCTGGTCGCACAGGATCACCTGCACCGGTTCCCGCTCCAGCAGTGCCAGGGCCTGGGGCCCGTCGCTGGCGGTGAACACCTCGAATTCCTCCTCCAGGGTGCGGCGCAGGGTTTCCTGGGAGCGGATCTCATCGTCCACCACGAGGACGACAGGAAGACCGGTCATCTTGTTTTTCCTCCTTCGAGCGGCCGGTCCCGGATCATGCCACCGCCTCCCGACCCTTCAACATCCCCTGCCTCTCCCACATCCTCCTCCGATGCCGCGCCAGATGCAGCGGCGTCCAGGCATGGGGAACACGATGCACAAAGTGGTACCGCGCCACGTGGTAGCTGGGATCGAAGCCGTAGAAGTTGAGCTTCATGTGCTCCAGCTCTTCTTCCCTGTAGCGGGCCAGCGGTTTCTCCACCTCGTCCCGCTCGCGCCCGGCGCGTTTCGCGGCGAGCAGCGCCTCGAAATCGGGACGCAGGGCCAATTCCCGGGCGGCGGCGCGCACCCCTCTCGCGAAGGCCGGCACGTCGGCGCCGAAGCAGTCGTCGATCAAACCCAGGGCCTGGGCTTCCGGCGCGCCGAGGGGCAGCCGGTTGCCCGTGATCTCCCGCGCCCGTTCCGCGCCCACCCGCTTGGGCAGCAGATAGGTCCAGTACTCGGAGCCGAACAGGTTGCCCATGCCCTTGTAATGGGGGTTGAGGATCACCCCCTGCCGCGCCAGCACCCGGTCGGCGGCAAGCGCCAGGAACACGCCGCCGGCGCCGGCGTTGCCCTGCAGGGCGGCGATGGTGAGCTGGCGCCCGGCCCTCAGGATGGCCAGGCACAGGTCGTCCATGGCGTTGATGTTGGCCCAGGACTCGTCGGCGGGGCTCGCCGCCGCCTCGATGACGTTGAGATGGATGCCGTTGCACCAGAAGTCCGGGCCGCCCATGAGCACGATCACCCGGATCTCGCGCGCCGCGGCGGCGGCGAAGGCGTCGCGCAGGCGCAGGCAGTCGGCGGTGGACATCGCCCCGTTGTAGAAATCGAAGTGCAGGTAGCCGATGCCCACGCCGTCGCGCCATTCCTCTTCGTAGAAGATGTCCTGGTAGGTCTCGCCGTCCCGCGCGGGCAGCACGGGGAGGTCGAGCGCCGGCACGTCGCCCAGGGCCTCCCCCAGGACACTTGCCGCGGGCAGCTTGAAGCCGCCGTCAGCCTTGGGCTTGACATGGGTGATCCACACCGCCCCGTCCCGGGTGCCGCGCAGGATGGCGCCGTGGCGCCGGGCGATGAGGCTGCCCGGCGCGCCGCGCAGCCTGCCTTCGGGCCGGGCGTTGTACAGGTAGTACTCGCCCCCGGCGATCCGGTCCAGCACGCCGGGGAAGCTGTCGCCGCTGCGGATCTTGCGCAGCACCGTCTCCGTGTCGTCCCGCTGCCAGTCGATGCGCCGCGCCTCCTGCGTCATGAGCGGCCGCGCCCGGCCGCGCACCTCGGGCTTGCCGTAGTCCAGGGGCTCGGGCCTGACGTGGCCGGCCGCGAACTTGTCCACCGCCTCCAGCACCGCGGCCACGGCCGCTTCGGTCACTTCGTTGCGGTACAGGCTGCTCTTGCGCGCGCCACGCATGGGAAAGCAGCGGCTGGCCCAGATGGGGCCGCCGTCCATCACCTCGTTGGCCTGGAGCACCGTGACGCCCCATTCCCGCTCGCCTTCCAGGATCGCCCAGTCCAGGGCCGAGGGGCCCCGGTCGCCCACGATGCCCGGGTGCACCACCAGGCAGACATGCCTGGACCACACCGCCTCGGGAATGGCGCGCTTGAGGAAGGGGGCGACCACCAGGTCGGGCCGGAACAGCGCCACCGCCTCCACGGCCACCTGGTCGTTGATGTCGAACTCGACGGACAGCTCGTGGCCGCGCCGGGTCAGCTCCACGTGGAGGCGCTGGGCCAGGCTGTTGAAGCTGTGGGTCAGGAACAGGATGCGCATCAGCAAATCCGCGGCAACTGTTCGCCGGTGAGCCAATCGACGATGCGCCGCCCGCCGAAGCCGGTTTCCATCTGCACGAAGTGGTGCGGGTCCTCGACGACCTCGCCGATGTCGGCGGCGTCCCGGCCCAGCGCATGGCTGCGCATCACCTCCAGCAGGAGCTGCGCGTGCTGCGGCGCGCAGATGCACACCAGCTTGCCTTCGTTGGCCACGTAGAGGGGATCGAGGCCCAGGAACTCGCATGCCGCCGCCACCTCCTGGCGTACCGGCAGGCTGTCCTCGCGCAGCAGCATGCCCACACCCGACTGGCGCGCGATCTCGTTGAGGGTGGTGGCGAGCCCCCCGCGCGTGGGGTCGCGCAGCACGTGGATGTCGGGCACCGCCCGCACCATGTCCGCCACCAGTCCGTGCAGGGCCGCCGTGTCGGAGCGGATGCTGCTCTCGAAACCCAGGTTCTCGCGCAGGGACATGATGGCGACACCGTGGTCGCCCAGGTTGCCGGACACCAGGATGCGGTCGCCCGGCCGCGCCCGCTCGCCGGAAATGTTCACGCCCTCCGGCACCACGCCCACGCCGGTGGTGGTGATGAACACGCCGTCGCCCTTGCCCCGCTCCACCACCTTGGTGTCGCCGGTGACGATGGCCACGCCCGCCTCTCGCGCCGCGCCGGCCATGGACTCGACGATGCGCTTGAGATCGCCCAGGGGAAAGCCTTCCTCCAGGATGAAGCTCGCCGAGAGGTAAAGGGGCTTCGCCCCGGACATGGCCACGTCATTGACGGTGCCATGGACCGACAGGCAGCCGATGTCGCCGCCGGGAAAAAACAGGGGCGAGACCACGTGGGAATCGGTGGCCATGACCAGGCGGCCGGCCGGCACGGCGAAGCAGGCCTGGTCGTTGCGGGCCGCCAGCCATTCGTTGTCGAAGGCCGCCAGGAACAGCTCCTCGACGAGCTGGGCCATGGCCCGGCCGCCGCTGCCGTGGGTCATGTCCACGCGGCCGTGCCTGAAGTCGATGGGGCGGATGTAGCCTTTTCTAATCGTCATGAAAACCTCACAAGCCAACCTCTTCAAAATCACGAAAGCGCCCATAGGCGTAATGCGCGGCACATGCTCCCTCGGAACTCACCATGCATGACCCGACCGGGTTTTCCGGCGTGCACACGGTGCCGAACAGCTTGCAATCCTGGGGCTTCTTCAGGCCGCGCAGGATGGCGCCGCATTCGCAGGCGCGGTTGTCCGCCACCGACCTGTACTCGATGCCGAAGCGCGCCTCGGCGTCCCATTCCCGGTACTTGGCCTTGATCTTCAGGGCGCTGTAGGGCACCTCGCCGAGCCCCCGCCACTCGAAGCTGCGGCGCAGCTCGAACACTTCCGCTACCAGCGCCTGGGCCTTGACGTTGCCCTCCCGCGTCACCGCCCGCGAGAACTCGTTCTCCACCTCGGCACGGCCCTCGTTCAACTGGCGCACCAGCATGAGGACGGCCTGCATCACGTCCAGGGGCTCGAAGCCGGCGATCACCACCGGCTTCTCGTACTCCTCGGTGAAGTACTCGTAGGGCCGGCTGCCTATGACGGTGGAGACGTGGGCCGGGCCGATGAAGGCGTCCAGCGGCACCGTGCCGTACCTGCGCACTTCCGGCGATTCCAGGATGTTGGCGATGGCCGGAGGCGTCAGCACGTGGTTGCAGAACACGCTGAAGTTGGCGAGCCCCAGCTTCTGCGCTTCGAGGATGGCAACCGCCGTGGGCGGCGTGGTGGTCTCGAAGCCGATGGCGAAGAACACCACTTCGCGCTCGGGATGCTCGCGCGCGATCTTCACGGCATCGGCGCTGGAATACACCATGCGCACGTCGGCGCCGCGCGCCTTGGCCTTGAGCAGCGAGAGCTGGCCGGAGGCCGGCACGCGCAGGCAGTCGCCGTAGGCTGCCAGGATCACGCCGCGGTGGAGCGCCAGATCGATGGCATTGTCGATGCGGCCGATGGGCAGCACGCACACGGGGCAGCCGGGGCCGTGGATGAGGCGCACGTTGCCGGGCAGCAGGTCGGCGATGCCGTAGCGCGAGATGGCATGGGTGTGGCCGCCGCAGAACTCCATGATGTGATAGCCGCGGCCGGGGTCGGCCTCGCGCGCGATGGCGCGGCCCAGGGCGCGGGCGATGTTGCCGTCGCGGAACTCGTCTATGTATTTCATGGGAGTGAGGGGTGAGGAGTGAAGGGTGAGGAGTCGACACCTTCACCCATCTCGTCGAACAGCGCCAAGGTGCGCTCGGCCTCTTGCGCGTCCAGTTTCTGGATGGCGTAGCCCACGTGCAGGATCACGTAGTCGCCGGGCTCGACGCCCTCCACCAGCGCCAGGGAAATCTCCTTGCGCACACCGTCCATGTCCACCCGCGCCATGTCGTCGGGCAGCAGCTCCACCACCCGCACCGGAATCGCCAGACACATCTAACTCGCCCCTTTCATCGCTATCCATGCCTGCCCCAGGGACAAGCCGCCGTCGCCCGGAGGCACCTGGCGCGCCTCCAGCACCTGCATGCCGGCAGCCCGCAGCCGTTCGCGCAGCCCCCGGCTGAGGATGTGGTTGAGGAAGCAGCCGCCGCCGAAGGCGACCACATCGATGCCTTCCCGGTCGGCCGCGCGCAGCGTCCATTGCGCCAGCGCCTCGACCAGGGTGGCATGGAACAACGCCGCGCCGTAGCCCATGTCGCGCTCGCCCACGAGCCGTGCCATCAGCGGCGCCAGATCCAGGGTCAGGTCGTCGCGGATGGCAAAGCCCGCGGCCATGGGGCGCAGCGGGCCGAAGGTTTCCGCGTGGCCCTCCAGCAGCATGGCCGGCTGCCCCTCGTAGGCCGCCGTGTTCTTCACCCCCAGCAGGCCCGCGGCCGCATCGAACCAGCGCCCGCAACTGGACGTGGGCGGCGCATTGAAGCCCTGCACCAGCATCTGCCGCACGGTGGAGGCCGCAGGGTTCCTGCAGCGCGTCTCGATCTCGTCGCCGCGCCCCAGGAGGTGGAGCGCCGCGGCGGCCATGCGCCAAGGCTCGCGTGCCGCACGGTCGCCGCCGGGAAGCGGCAGCTCGCGTAGATGGCCCAGGCGCGTGAAGCCGGCGCCGTCCACCCGCAGCAGCTCGCCGCCCCAGGTACGGCCGTCGGCTCCCAGCCCCACCCCGTCCAGGGCCAGCCCCAACAGCGGATCCTGCATGCCATGCTCGGCCGTCACCGCGGCGATATGGGCGTGGTGGTGCTGCACCGCCACCAGGGGCAGGCCGCGTCGGGCCGCGAACTGGGCCGCGTAGCGGCTGCTGAAGAAATCCGGGTGCAGGTCGCACGCCACGATCTGCGGCTCGATTCTCAACAGGTCCATGAGGCGCTGCACCGTCTCCTCCAGGAAGCGGCAGGTGGCGGCATTGTCCAGGTCGCCGATGTGCTGGGAGACGAAAGCCTCGTCGTCGCGGGTGAGGCACACGGTGTTCTTGAGGAAGCCGCCCAGCGCCAGCACCGGCGGGCCCGCCCGCGCCAGCTTGACGGCCTGCGGCGTATAGCCGCGGGCGCGGCGGATGAACTGACAAGGCGTGAGGGGCGAGGAGTGAGAGGTGAGGAGCGGAGCTTCGCTCCTTACGACGGAGTCGTCCACCCGCGTCACGATCTTGCGGTCGTACATCACATAGCCGTCGGCGATGCCCGCCAGGCGCCGCAGGGCCTCGTCATTGTCGGTCACCAGGGGCTCGCCGCCGGGGTTGGCGCTGGTCATCACCAGGGCCAGGGACTGCGGCTCGTCCAGCCAGGCTCGGCCTTCGGGAGCGCCGGCCGCCGCGTGGAAGATCAGGTAGTGCAGGGGCGTGTAGGGCAGCATCACTCCCAGCCAGGCCAGTCCCGGCGCCACCCCGGGCAGCAGCCGGTCGCAGCCTTCGCGCTTGCGCAACAGCACGATGGGCCGCTCGGGCGACTCCAGCAGGCGGCGCTCGCCGGCGGAAACATAAACGAAAGCCAGGGCGGAGGCGGCATTGGCCAGCATGAGGGCGAAGGGCTTCTCCTCGCGCTGCTTGCTGGTGCGCAGGCGCGCCACGGCCTTGTAGGAACGGGCATCGCAGGCGAGGTGGAAGCCGCCCAATCCCTTGACCGCCAGCACTTCGCCGCGTTTCAGCCGCGCTACCATGTCGGCCGGCACGTCGTCGCTGCGCTCCGGATCGCCGGCCGAGTCGGTGAGCCAGATGCGCGGCCCGCAGGCGGGACAGGCGTTGGGCTGGGCGTGGAAGCGGCGGCTGCCCGGATCGTCGTACTCGGCCTGGCAGGCAGGGCATTGCCGGAATTCCGCCATGCTGGTCTGGGGCCGGTCGTAGGGCAGCGCGCGCGTGATGGTATAGCGCGGCCCGCACTGGGTGCAGTTGATGAAGGGATAGCGGTAGCGGCGGTTGCGCGGATCGAACAGCTCCGCCAGGCAATCGGCGCAGATCGCCGCATCGGGCGTCACCGCCGTGGTCACCGGGCCGCCGCGGCTCTCGGCGATGGCGAAGGCGGCGGCATCGTCCCGCGGCGGCACCGCTTGCGCCTCCACCGCCGCCACCCGCGCCAGGGCCGGCGCATCGGCTTGCAGCCGGGCGAGGAACTGGTGCAGCGCCTCCCCGGTGCCCTGCACTTCCACTTCCACGCCTTCGGCGTCGTTGCGCACCCAGCCGGCCAGAGCCAGTTCCCGGGCGAGGCGGTAGACGAAGGGACGAAAGCCCACGCCCTGCACCTGGCCGCGCACACGGATGTGAAAACGCAGTGCAGTGTCAGCCATGGCAGGGATTAGGAAGGCTGCACCGTGCCCGCCCGGGAAACGCCGGCAGCGATCCAGTCGGTCCACTGATCCATGCCGGCACCGCTGACGGCGGACAACTGCATCACCTGGATGCGCGCATTCACCCGCCGCGCATGCTCGATGCAGCGCGCCACGTCGAAGCTCAGATGGGGCAGCAGATCCACCTTGGTGAGCAGCATCAGGTCGGCGGCGCGGAACATGTTGGGATACTTGAGCGGCTTGTCCTCGCCCTCGGTCACCGACAGGATCACCACCTTGTGGGCCTCGCCCAGGTCGAATTCGGCGGGACACACCAGGTTGCCCACGTTCTCGATGAGCAGGGCGCTGCCGGCGGCCGGCGCCAGGCGCTCGGCGGCGTGGCCGACCATGTGGGCGTCCAGGTGGCAGCCCTTGCCGGTATTCACCTGGAGCGCCGGCACGCCCGTGGCGCGTATGCGTTCGGCATCCATGCTGGTCTGCTGGTCGCCCTCGATCACGGCCAGGGGGAAGCGTCCCTTCAGGCGCTCGATGGTGTGTACCAGCAGCGTGGTCTTGCCCGAGCCGGGGCTGGACACCAGGTTGATGCAGAAGATGCCCTGCTGCGCGAAGCGGCGCCGGTTGGCCGCGGCGTAGGCGTCGTTCTTGGCGAGGATGTCCTGCTCGATTTGCACCATGCGCGACTGGGACATTCCCGGCGCGTGGGCGCCCGCCGGGCCCGTGCCGAAATGCAGGTCCCGGTCCTTATCCCCGCTCTTCTCCGCGGTGTGGCGATGCGCCGGGGAGACGCGCGGGCGATAGGGGTGCTGATGGTGATGATGCCCGCCCTCGATGCTCGTCTCGCCCTCGCCGCAGCCGCAAACCGTGCACATATCCGTCTCCGTTGAATCGCCAACAATCGGCGTTTTCCGCCCCGCCGTCTCTTGACCTGAGTCAAACGCCCGTTCGACGCCCCGCGGCCGGACCGGATCGCCGCCGTCGTGACATGAGTCCCGTCCCAGCCCAATTCGTTAGTCAAGTTTTGTGCCCATTATGCCGCCAGGACCAAGCATCTGAAACAAGGGCGCTTTCCATCAAAGCAGGACGAGGCGGACATGCCGTCATGGAAAAATTGTGAACGGCAAAAAGGATAAACTGGAAAGTTACTTTACAGAAGCGACAGGCATTGCGCTCAGCCTTTGCCCCCGCCGGCCATGGCCGTCTCAATCGTTGTAGGGCGGATACCGGCCCGCAAGAAAGCGTCCCGCCCACACCAGGGCGACCTCCAGATTGCCCGCCGCCGCGTGCGACAGGGGCTCGCCCAGATCGAAGGATGCACCGCGGATCGCCAGGACCCAGGCCGGCGGCGGCGTGCGTCCGGTGACCTGGGCGAACACCCGCAGCAGCTCGCCCGGACGCAGCGCATGGGAGGTATGGGCCAGCTCCTGGACCGGCTCCAGGGGAAACAGATCGCACGGCGGCGCGCACGAGGCGCTGGCATCCACGAACAGGACGCGGTCGCGCCCGCTCATATCGAGGGCATGCTCGACCTGGAGCTGGAAATCGGTGAGGCATTCCACCCGGCCCCACTCCGGATGTTCGGGGACGAGCGGCGCCAGGCGTTCGACGAACAGGGGACCAAGGGCGTCGTCGCCGCGGGAAGGATTGCCGTAGCCGAAGACCAGCGTATGCATGCGCCCTAACGGCTCAGGGAGCCGACTACCTTGCCATCCGCGTCCACCAGCTCCACCCGCAGCGGCATCCGGCCCAGGGCATGGGTGGCGCAGGACAGGCAGGGATCGAAGGCGCGGATCGCCACCTCGATGTGGTTGAGCAGTCCCTCGGTGATGGTGCGCCCGTCCAGGTACTTGAGAGCCACCTGGCGGATGGCCTCGTTCATCGCCTGATTGTTGCTGGTGGTAGACACGATGAGGTTGGCCATCACCACCTGGTCGTCCTCGTTCACCCGGTAATGGTGGATCAGCGTGCCGCGCGGCGCCTCGATGACGCCCACACCGCGGCCGGTGCGGCTGCCGCCCGCCACCAGCTCGGCGCCCGAAAGATCGTCGTCCTCCAGCAGGGCGCGGATGCTCTCGGCGGCATGCAGCATCTCGATCATGCGCGCCCAGTGGTAGCCCAGGGGCGCGTGCAGGGCGGCGCCGCCGTCGAAGGCGAGGTACGCCCGGCGCTCGGCCTCGGCCAGGGGCGTCGGGATGTAGTCGCACTGCCCCACCCGTGCCTGGGGTCCCACCTTGTACCAGCCCGCCGCGGCGCCGCGGCAGACGAGGAAGGGGAACTTCATGTAGGACCAGGGCTTCACTTCCTCGTGGATCAGCTCGTAATAGCGCTGCACGTCGGCCTGGTCGAAGATTTCCGCGCCGTCGGCGTCAGTGGCACGCAGGGCACCGTCGTACAGCTCCAGGGCGCCGTCGCCGCCCACCAGGCTCAGGCGATTGGCGCGAAAAGCGCCGAAACTCTCATAGAAAGCAGCATTGTCGGCGAACAGGCGCTTGATGAGCGCCACCGCGTCCGCACTCCAGGCCACCATGGTGTCCACGTCCCGTTGCAGTTCGGCGCGCTCGGCGTGGGACAGGTTCTTGTTCACCCCGCCGGGGATGGAACCGGTGCCATGCACCCGTTTGCCGGCGGTGAGGCGGATCACCTCCTGGCCGTACTTGCGCAGCAGCACGCCGCGCCGGGCGATGTCCGGGTGGCTCGCTGCCACGCCGACGATGTTGCGCCTGGCCACCTCCGAGTCGAAGCCGAACAACAGGTCGGGCGAGGACAGATGGAAGAAATGCAGGGCGTGGGACTGGAGGATCTGGCCGAAGTGCATCAGCCGCCGCAGCTTTTCGGCCGTGGGGGTGATCCGGGTCGCGCCCACCACCTGGTCCAGGGCCTTGGAGGCGGCCAGGTGGTGGCTCACGGGACAGATGCCGCACAGGCGCTGCACCAGCACCGGCACTTCCCAATAGGGTCGGCCCTGGATGAATTTCTCGAAGCCGCGGAACTCGACGATGTGCAGGCGCACCTGGTGCACCCGATTGTCCTCGTCGAGCAACAGGGTCACTTTGCCATGGCCCTCGACGCGGGAGACGGGTTCGATGACGACGCGGTTGATGCGGGCGGTGGAGGCGGCGGCTTCGCGCATGGGCATTCCGTTCGGATGGTTTTGTCCAATATTGCCCGCGGCCGCGGCGGGCGGGGTTGCGGCAGGTCAACCCGACGCCGCGGCGTCCTGCCGCCCAGGATCAACTCGCCGCGCATCAGCCGGTCGCCCCGCTAAAGATCGTCCACCACTTCCGCATAGAGCTTCCCGGGCAGGGGAAATTCGTCGAAAGTGGTGTCATTCCGGACTCCTCCAGGCTGCCGCAAAGGCAGAGCGTCGCGCGGCGGGGAATCTTGTGACGCTAGGGCCTGTTGACAATCACCGCATGAGCGCGTCGCCCTTTTGTGCAGCGGTCCCGTGCGCTCAGGCCACTAGCGGCACTATGAGGAGCGCGACGATGTTGATGATCTTGATGAGCGGGTTGACCGCCGGGCCGGCGGTATCCTTGTAGGGGTCGCCCACCGTGTCGCCGGTCACCGCGGCCTTGTGGGCCTCGGAGCCCTTGCCGCCGAAGTTGCCGTCCTCGATGTACTTCTTGGCGTTGTCCCAGGCGCCGCCGCCCGTGGTCATGGAGATGGCCACGAACAGGCCGGTGACGATGGTGCCCACCAGCACGCCGCCCAGGGCCTGCGGGCCCAGCAGCACGCCCACCAGCACCGGCACCAGCACCGGCAGCAGCGACGGGATCATCATCTCCTTGATGGCAGCCTTGGTCAGCATGTCCACCGCCCGGGAATAGTCGGGCTTGGCCTTGCCTTCCATGATGCCGACGATTTCCTTGAACTGGCGGCGCACTTCCAGCACCACCGCGCCGGCGGAGCGGCCCACCGCTTCCATGGCCATGGCGCCGAAGAGGTAGGGAATCAGGCCGCCGATGAACAGGCCGATGATCACCAGGTGGTTGGACAGGTCGAAGGTCAGCACCTTGCCGGCCGATTCCAGGGCATGGGTGTAGTCGGCGAACAGCACCAGCGCGGCCAGGGCGGCGGAGCCGATGGCGTAGCCCTTGGTCACGGCCTTGGTGGTGTTGCCCACGGCGTCCAGCGGGTCGGTGACGTTGCGCACGTCCTTGGGCAGCTCAGACATCTCGGCAATGCCGCCGGCATTGTCGGTGATGGGGCCGTAGGCGTCCAGGGCGACGATGATGCCGGCCATGGACAGCATGGAGGTGGCGGCGATGGCGATGCCATAGAGCCCGCCGAGACTGTAGGCTGCCCAGATGGCAAGGCATACCGCGATCACCGGCCAGGCGCAGGCCTTCATCGACACGCCCAGGCCGGCGATGATGTTGGTGGCATGGCCGGTCTGGGACGCGGAGGCGACGTGGCGCACCGGGGCGTACTCGGTGCCTGTGTAGTACTCGGTGATCATCACCATGGCCCCGGTCAGCGCCAGGCCTAGCACGGCGCAGGCGTAGAGCCGCCATTGGGCGCCGCCGTTGATGCCCAGCACGGCGTCGAGCGCGTTGTCCGGCATCATCCACATGGTGATCGGATAGTAGGCGATCAGCGCCAGCACGCCTGCCACGATCAGGCCGCGGTACAAGGCGTTCATGATCTTGCCGCCGTCGCGCGCCTTGACGAAGAAGGCGCCGATGATGGAGGCAATGATGGAGAAGCCGCCCAGGGCCAGCGGGTAGATCACGGCGGCTTCGGCGTTGGCCTTGAGCATCAGCGCGCCCAGCAGCATGGTCGCCACGGTGGTCACCGCATAGGTCTCGAACAGGTCGGCGGCCATGCCGGCGCAGTCGCCCACGTTGTCGCCCACGTTGTCGGCGATCACCGCCGGGTTGCGCGGATCGTCCTCGGGAATGCCCGCTTCCACCTTGCCCACCAGGTCGGCGCCGACGTCGGCGCCCTTGGTGAAGATGCCGCCGCCCAGACGGGCGAAGATGGAGATCAGGGAGGAGCCGAAGCCCAGGCCCACCAGCGGATGGATGATGTGGTCGATGCTGGCGCCCGCAGCCGCGGAGCCCTTCAGGATGGCGTAATAGCCGGCCACGCCCAGGAGGCCCAGGCCCACCACCAGCATGCCGGTGATGGCGCCGCCCTTGAAGGCGACGTTCAGGGCCGCATTGATGCCCTGGCGTGCGGCTTCCGCGGTACGCACGTTGGCACGCACCGACACGTTCATACCGATATAGCCGGCGGCGCCGGACAGGACCGCACCGATGACGAACCCGGCGGCGGTGGCGGTATCGAGGAACACCCCGATGATGATCGCCAGCACCACGCCGACAATGCCGATGGTGGTGTACTGGCGGTTCAGGTAGGCCTTGGCGCCCTCCTGCACCGCTGCGGCGATCTCCCGCATGCGGTCGTTACCCGCAGGCTGCGAGAGGATCCAACTGCTCTGCCATGCGCCGTAGAGAATTGCCACTACGGCGCAGGCGAGCGCAAATATCAAGCCAGCTGACATGAACTCCCTCCTGTGATCAATGAAACCTCATGAACGCGAGCCCGATGCCGAGCCACGTCCGGCCGCGCCCGAGGAACGGGTGCGGCGGCAGACTCGACCGGTAGCGGGCTCTACGCCATTTCCCCAACAACTTCCACTTCTTCTTTTCCGGCGCCTGTTCTCGTTCTATCCGCCGCGGGCGCCGGCCGGCAGTCTACAGGTTATGGATCAAACCTTGAACGTGCCTGACAATTTCTTCGGTACAGCGGCGTTCTTCAGCCGCACGTAGTGCGGCAAACCATTGCGGTAGGGCGGGTAATCCTCCCCTTCGATCAGCGGCGCCAGATAGGCGCGGCACTTGGCGGTGATGCCGAAGCCGTCGTCGGTGATGAAGTCCCGCGGCATCTTCTTTTCCACGTTGGCCACGTCCTTGAGCTGGGCGGTGCCGATCTCCCAGCGGTAGGGACTGTCGGACAGGCGCACGATGGTAGGCATGACCGCCGTTTGGCCGGAGACGGCCAGTTCGACCGCCGCCTTGCCCACGGCGTAGGCCTGCTCCACGTCGGTGCGCGAGGCGATGTGGCGCGCCGAGCGCTGCAGGTAGTCGGCCAGGGCCCAGTGGTACTTGTAGCCCAGTTTGTCCTTCACCAGTTGGGCGATGATCTGCCCGACGCCGCCCAGTTGGGCATGGCCGAAAGCATCGCGCGTGCCGGTCTCCGACATCAGCCTGCCTTCCTTGTTCAGCAGCCCTTCCGAGACGCCGATGGTGCAGTAGTCGTAGCGCTCGACGCATTCCTTGACCCGGGCCAGGAACCTCTCCTCGTCGAAGGGTACTTCGGGAAACAGCAGGATGTGGGGGGGTTCGCTTTCGCTCTCCCCCGCCAGGCCGCAGGCGGCGGTGATCCAGCCGGCGTGGCGGCCCATCACCTCCAGCACGAACACCTTGGTGGACGTCTTGGACATGGACGCCACGTCGTAGCCGGCCTCGCGCATGGACACGGCCACGTACTTGGCCACGGAACCGAAGCCGGGGCAGCAATCGGTAATGGGCAGGTCGTTGTCCACCGTCTTGGGAATGCCGATGCAGGTGAGCGGGTAGCCCAGGCCTGCGCTCAACTGGGACACCTTCCAGGCGGTGTCCATGGAGTCGTTGCCGCCGTTGTAGAAGAAATAGCCGATGTCGTGGGCCTTGAACACTTCGATGAGGCGCTCGTACTGGGCACGCGACTGCTCCAGGCTCTTCAGCTTGTAGCGGCAGGAGCCGAAGGCGCCGCCCGGCGTGTAGCGCAGCCGGGCGATGTCCTGGGCGGACTCCCGGGAGGTGTCGATCAGGTCTTCGGTGAGCGCCCCGATGATGCCGTCGCGACCGGCATAGACCTTGGCGATCTGGTCGGGATGATTGCGCGCCGTCTCGATGACGGCGCAGGCCGTGGTGTTGATGACTGCGGTGACTCCACCCGATTGTGCGTAGAAAGCGTTTCTTGCAGCCATCGCAACCTCCTTTCGCTGATTACTTCAATGCGGCAAGGGCGCGCTCGCGGATCTCATCCACCGTCCCAAGCCCGCTGATCTTGCGATACTTGGGCGCCCGGGCATCGCCGGTGGCCGCCCACTTGGAGTAGTAGTCAACCAGGGGCTTGGTCTGGGAGTGATAGACCTCGAGGCGCTTCCTGACGGTTTCTTCCTGGTCGTCGTCGCGCTGGATCAGGTCCTCGCCGGTGACGTCGTCCTTGCCGGCCGTCTTGGGCGGGTTGAACTTGACGTGGTAGGTGCGGCCGGAGGCCACATGCACCCGCCGTCCGCTCATGCGCTCGATGATCTCGGCGTCGGGAACGTCGATCTCCAGCACGAAATCGATGGCCACGCCGGCGTCCTTCATCGCTTCGGCCTGGGGAATGGTACGCGGAAAGCCGTCGAACAGATAGCCCTTCCGGCAGTCCGGCTCCTTCAGGCGCTCCCTCACCAAGCCGATGATGATGTCATCGGACACGAGCTTCCCCTCGTCCATGACTTTCTTGGCGGCCAGCCCCAGCGGCGTTCCCGCCTTCACCGCGGCACGCAGCATGTCGCCGGTGGAGATCTGCGGGATGCCGAATCTCTCCTTGATGAAATTGGCCTGGGTGCCCTTGCCTGCACCGGGCGGCCCCAAGAGAATGAGTCTCATGCCTGCTCCCTGAGTCGCTTACGCCGTAACAACTAGTGAAAAGATGAAAAATTACCTTTATTCTCCGCGGCGGTCAAACCGGGCGCAGGCGGCATTCAAGCCATGTCGGCTGCGAAGCGTTTGCGTATCCGCTCCAGATCTTCGGCCGTATCCACCCCCGGTTCGGGAGCATGGTCTACCGAAACCACGCGGATGCGGTAGCCGTGCCATAGGGCGCGCAACTGCTCGAGCGATTCGAATTGCTCGAGGGGGGAAAGTTCCAGATCTGGGTAGCGACGCAGGAAACCGGCGCGATAGGCATAGATGCCGATGTGCCGCTGTGCCGGCAATCCCTGCGGCAGGGTGTCGCGCGCGCGGGCGAAGGCGTCGCGCGGCCAGGGGATGGGGGCGCGCGAGAAATACAAGGCGTGGCCGGCACGGCTGCATACCACTTTCACCGCGTTGGGATTGAGAAAATCCTCCGCCGCCGAGATGGGATGGCCGGCGGTGGCGATGGCCGCTGCCGTGTCGTCCGCCAGCGCACGCGCCACCAGGTCGATCAGTTGCGGCTCGATCAGGGGCTCGTCGCCCTGCACATTCACCACGATCTCGTCGTCGAGCCAACCCAAGCGGTCCACCACTTCGGCCAGGCGGTCCGTTCCCGTGGCGTGATCGGCGCGCGTGAGCAGCGCCCTGAAACCGCAGGACTCCACGGCGGCCCGAATATCCTCGTGGTCGGTGGCGACCACCACCTCGCCGGCGCCGCTGGCCGCGGCACGCTGCGCCACCCGCACCACCATCGGCTTGCCGCCGATATCGGCCAGGGGCTTGGCCGGCAGCCGGCTGGAAGCATGGCGGGCCGGGATGACCGCCTTGAACGACATGGGGAAGCCGACTAGGAGGCCAGCTCTTCTTCGGAGAGCTGGCGCGCCTCCTCTTCCAGCATGACGGGGATGTCGTCCTTGATGGGATAGGCCAGCCGGCACGGCTTGCACGCCAGCTCCTGGCTGGCCTTGCGGTAATCGAGGGGGCCCTTGCAGATCGGGCAAACGAGAATGTCAAGCAGGCGCGCGTCCATCGAGTTTCTCCAAGAGCCATCGGGCCAGATCGGGCTGGAGCTGCGCCTCGACCGGCAGCATCCAGGCGCCGCCCGGTGCGAATGGGGCGCATTTTACTCCATCTTTCTCGGTCATCAGGATCGGCAGGTCGTCACCGAAACGCAAGTCCTCAGGCGTGAACGGGTGGTGATCCGGGAAAGGGTGCTCGATCGGCTGCAACCCCAGCGCGCGCAGCCGTTGGAAGAAGCGCTGCGGATCGCCGATGCCGGCCACGGCGTGCACCGGCCGGTCGCGGAAGGCCTCCGGTCCGCAGGCCGGCCCGCTCCCGTCGAGGGACTGGAAGCGGCTGCCGGCGAGGGTCATGCGAAACCGGGCGGGTACCCCCTCGCCTGCGGCCACGGGTTGTGCGCCGTTGAAGACGATGGCATCGACCCGCGCCAGCCGCCGCGCCGGTTCGCGCAGGGGGCCGGACGGCAGCAGCCAGCCGTTGCCCAGGCCGCGCCGGTCCACCACCGCGATCTCGATGGTGCGTGCCAGGCGATAGTGCTGCAGACCATCGTCGCTCAGCAGCAGGTCGCATTCGGGATGGGCGGCGAGCAGGGCTCGCGCCGCCGCCACCCGGTCGCGGCCGATCCAGACCGGGCAGCCGGCACGCCGGGCAAGCAGCAGGGGCTCGTCCCCGACCAGCCCCGGGGAACAATCGGCGGTGACCTCCCGCGGGGCGCGCGCGCGGCCGCCGTAGCCGCGGCTGACGATGCCCGGCTTCCGCCCGCGCGCAGCCAGTTGGCGGGCGAGGTACAGCACGAGGGGCGTCTTGCCGCTGCCTCCCGCCGTGACATTGCCCACCACCACTACGGGGACGGGCAGCGCCACCGTTTCAAAGATCCCCAGGCGATAGCAGGAACGCCGCAGCGCCGCAGCCGAGGCGAACAGCGCCGTCGCCGGCAGCAGCGCCACGGCGAGCGGCCCGCGCCGCCGCCAAGCACGGGAGAGAGTTTTTTCCAGCCCCAAGCGAATATCCATCGTGATGGCCGCCCGGCGGCGACCCGCCGCATGATAGCGCGTCCGATGATGCGCTAACGCTGGGACGTCTGGGTGGCGAAGGAGATGTGGGTGAGTCCGGCCTGCTGCGCCGCCTGCATCACGTCGATGACGCTCTGGTGGGCAGCCTTGGCGTCGGCGTTGATCACCACCACCGGCTCCCTGGCGCTGCCCGCCGCGCGCCGCAGGGCGGTACCGATGCCGTCCACATCCTTGCCGGCGACCGGCGCACGGTTGACCATGATGTCGCCGCCCGCCGTCACCACCACATTGATTTCATCCGGCTGCTCCCGGGTTTGGGGAGCGTCGGCAGTGGGAAGATTGATCTCGAGGCCGGCGAACCTGGAATACGTCGTGGTCACCATCAGGAAGATGAGGATCACCAGCAGCACGTCGATCATCGGGATCTGGTTGATCTCCGGCTGCTCCCGGAATTGGCCGCGGCGGAAGTTCATGGGATCGCTATGCCTTGCGGTCGCCGTGCACCAGTTCGACGAGCTTGACGGCCTGCTGCTCCATTTCGATCACGAACGAGTCGACCAGCGCACGGAAATGGCGGTAGAAGATCATGGCCGGAATCGCGATGAGCAGGCCGAAGCCCGTGTTGTACAAGGCGACGGAGATGCCGTGGGCAAGCTGCTGGGGGTTGCTCCCCATGGCTGTCTGCGACCCGAAGATCTCGATCATGCCGACGACAGTACCGAACAGCCCCATCAGCGGGCTGATGGAGGCAATGGTGCCCAGCGTCGTGAGGAAACGTTCCAGCTCGTGGGTCACCGCGCGCCCGGATTCCTCGATCGCTTCCTTCATCACCTCGCGGGAGCTCTTGACGTTGCGCAGGCCGGCGGCGAGAACCCGGCCCAGGGGCGAATGGGCCGTCAGGCGCTTGAGCATTTCCTCGTTTACGCCCGACTTGCGATAATCCCCAATCACGCTGTCGAGCAGCCCGGGCGGAACGACCTTGTTTGCGCGCAAAGTGATGGCGCGCTCAATGATCAAGGCGACGGCGACGATGGAAGCCAGCAGCAACGGCCAGATGGGCCAGCCCGCAGCCTGGATGATGGCGAACACTAAGCGCTCCCGACAAACGAAAAATAACGGCGAACTTTATCTTGGCAACGCCGTTTCGGCAAGACGGAATTGGGGGCGCATAGCATTGTCATAAACATGCGCGCGCCGCCTGTCGCTTATCCACAAAAGCTGTGGATAAGTTTGTGAGTTGTGTTTGGGTCGATTCCTTAAGTACGCCCCCCACAAGGCTTTTTGTTACTTCGATGCAAAATGAAGCTTTCTTTAAATACCAAAATAATCAATATATTGCAGCGCACACACGATGGCTGGGAGAGCTGGCGGCGGTTTTGCCGCCGGCGCGCAACGCCATGTGAATTGCGCCCGGAGCACCCATGACATTCACAAGGGAAAACCCGCGCCCGGCCAGTCCCTTGGGCGACGACGAAGTGATCAGCGTGTCGGTGCTGAACAGGATGGCCCGCACCGTCCTGGAAGGCCACTTTCCCCTCTGCTGGGTCGCCGGCGAGATCTCCAATCTGACGCGCGCCGCCTCCGGGCATGTCTATTTCTCGCTCAAGGACGAAGGGGCGCAAGTGCGCTGCACCCTGTTCCGCAACCGCGCGCAGCTCCTGCCGTTCCGCTTGACGGAAGGCATGCAGGTGGAAGTGCGTGCCCTGGTCACTTTGTATGAACCGCGCGGCGACTTTCAGTTGAACGTGGAGGCGCTGCGACGCGCCGGCGTCGGAGCCTTGTACGAGGCGTTTCTGCGTCTGCGCGAGAAGCTGGAACGGGAGGGGCTGTTCGCGCCAGGGCACAAGAAGCCGCTGCCGCGCTTTCCGCGGTGCGTGGGCGTGGTGACTTCATTGCAGGCGGCAGCGCTGCAGGACATCCTGGCGGCCATGGCGCGACGCGCGCCCTGCCTGCCGGTGATCATCTATCCCACGCCGGTACAGGGAGAAGGGGTGGCGCAACAGATCGCCGCCGCCATCGGCGCCGCCGCTGCCCGCGGCGAATGCGACGTCCTGATCGTCGCCCGGGGCGGCGGCAGCATCGAGGATCTATGGTGTTTCAACGAGGAAGCGGTGGCCCGCGCCATTCACGCCTGCGCGATTCCCGTAGTGAGCGGGGTGGGGCACGAATCGGACACCACCATCGCCGATTTCGTCGCCGACCGGCGCGCGGCCACGCCGACGGCGGCCGCCGAGTTGGTCACCGCCGGGTACTGCGAGGAGGCGCAGCGCCTGGGCGCCCTCGGCCAGAGCCTGCGCCGCGCCTGGCGGCGGCAACTGGAGGCGCGCATGCAGCGCGTGGATCTCGCGGCCCGACGCCTGATCCATCCGGGCGAACGGCTCGCCCGGCTGCGCGCCCATCTGGAACATCTGCACGCGCGCCTGAAAGGCTCTGCCGGTCGCCGCTTCGAGCAGGCCCGGACGGCCGCCGCCCAGGCTGGCTTGCGCCTGCGCCACGCCCGTCCGCACATCGCGCGTCACCGGGAGCGTCTCGAAACGCTGGCTTGCCGCCTGCCCGCCGCCGCGCGCACCGCCCTGGGCAACAAGCGCACGGCGCTGGCCGGGCTGGGCGTCAATCTCGCCCACCTCAATCCGCACGCCGTGCTGCAGCGCGGCTACAGCATCGTGCGCGATGCCACGGGCGCGATTGTGCGCGACCGGAGACAACTGCAACCGGGACAGTCGATCCGGGTGGACTTTGCGCGGGGCTGGGCACGGGCGGACGTGACCGACTGCGGCGACACTTGAAGCCGCAATTCTTGAAGCCGCAATCGTTGTCAAATGAATTTAACCCGACTAAACTTCTCGACTTCTCGACCCAGCAAGGAGATAAAAACATGGAACACACACTGCCTCCTCTTCCCTACGCCATGGACGCGCTCCAGCCGCATATCTCCAAGGAAACCCTGGAGTATCACTACGGCAAGCACCATCAGGCGTACGTGACCAACCTCAACAACCTGATCAAAGGCACCGAGTTCGAAAACCTGAGCCTGGAAGACATCATCAAGAAGTCTTCCGGCGGCGTGTTCAACAACGCCGCCCAGGTGTGGAACCACACCTTCTACTGGAACTGCCTGTCGCCCCAGGGCGGCGGCGCGCCGAAGGGCGCCGTCGCCGACGCCATCGCCAAGAAGTGGGGCTCGTTCGAGGCCTTCAAGGAAGCGTTCTCGAAGAGCGCCGTCGGCAATTTCGGGTCCGGCTGGACCTGGCTGGTGAAGAAAGCGGACGGCTCCGTCGATATCGTCAATACCAGTAACGCCGCCACGCCCCTCACCACCGCCGACAAGGCCCTGCTCACCTGTGACGTGTGGGAACATGCCTACTACATCGACTACCGCAACGCCCGGCCGAAGTATGTCGAGGCGTTCTGGAACCTGGTGAACTGGGACTTCGTCGCCAAGAACTTCGCCTGACGGCGCAACGCCGTGCTCAGCCCCGGCCCAGCCGGGGCTTTCTTTTTCCGGCGCCCGTACAGTCATGACATAATCATTATAGGTACGGCGCCGTCGCGACAATTTCGACCAGGCCGCGGTTAATCGGGTAATATTGGCGCCCGCGCCGGCTGCCTCGTGACCGCAGTCCGGTTCGTTCAATTCGATAATCAAGAAGATCCGCGCCACTCTCCTCGGCCCGACACCACAACAGTAATCCACCGGTGTCACGATCAACACGGCGCCCGGCGCCGCGCTCCCTGGATTGGAGGTGACCCATGACATTCCTGCCTGATTGGCCGAATGCAGCGGATCCCCTGCTGCTGTTCAGCATCCTGCTGCTGGCGGGGCTTGCCGCCGGCGAACTGGTGCAGCGTGCCCTGCGCCTGCCGCGCATTACCGGCTATGTTCTGGTGGGCGCGCTGGTCGGGCTGTTCTCCCAGCGCGTGTTTGGCCGGCCGCTGATGGAAGACGCCCGGCTGTTCGCCGACATCGCCCTGGGACTGGTACTGTTCGAGCTCGGACGCCGCTTCGACTTCGCCTGGCTGAAGCGCGACCGCTGGCTCATGGCGACCGGGCTGACGGAGAGTGCCGCGACCTTTGCGGCGGTCTATGGCGTGCTGCACCTGCTGGATTTTCACGCCGCCTGGGCGGCGGTGGCCGCCGCCATCGCCATGGCCACTTCGCCCGCCGTGGTCATGCTCGTGGTGCGCGACACCCGCTCCGAGGGACAGGTGACGGAACGGGCCCTGTGCTTCACGGCACTCAACTGCATCGCCGCGGGCATCACCACCACCATGCTTCTGTCCTGGCTGCACCTCGAGTACAAGAGCGGCTGGATGAGCGTGGTGCTGCATCCCCTCTACCTGCTGGTGGGCGCCGGCGTCGCCGCCTGGGTGCTGGCACGGCTGCTGATCCTGGCGGGGCGCTGGTGCGGCAAGCGCGAGACGGCCCAGTTCGTGCTGCTGGTGGGCACGGTGATCCTGGCCGTCGGGGTGGCGGAAATGCTCAAGCTGTCGGTCCTGCTGACGCTCCTGCTGCTGGGCATGCTGTCGCGCAACCTGGACCGCCACCATGCCCTGCTCAACATCGAGTTCGGCTATGCGGCCCAGCCCTTCTTCGTCATACTGTTCGTCGTCACCGGTGCCGGCCTGGCCCTGGCCGACCTGGAAGCCGCGTGGCTGCCGGCGCTGGCCTACGTGGCCGCGCGCTTCCTCGCCAAGACGCTGACGCTGCTGGTGCTGGGGCGCCTGAACGGCTTCAGTCTCGACCGGGCATGGCTCACGGCGCTGGCATTGACGCCCATGACCGGCGTGGCCGTGATCCTGGTGCGGGATACCACGTCCTTCTACCCCGAGCTGGGAACGCCGCTCGCCTCCACGGTACTAACCGCTATCGCGCTGCTGGATCTGGTTGGTCCCATCGCCACCCAACTGGCGTTCAGGCGCGCTGGAGAATCCCATCCGGAGGAACCCCGTCATGGCTGACCACGTCATCGAATTCACCCGGTCCGAACCCCTCACCATGGGGGTGGAACTGGAACTGCAAATCCTCAACAACCGCGACCACAATCTCGTGCGCGGCGCCTCCGACCTGCTCGCGCGCATCGAGAAGAAGAAGCATCCGGGCGACATCAAGCCGGAGATCACGGAGAGCATGATCGAGATCTCGACGGTGGTACACACCCGCCACGACCCGCTGCTCGCCGAATTGCGCGCCATCCGCGACGTGCTGGTGGACAACGGCGACCGCCTGAACCTGTCGCTGTGCGGCGGCGGCGCCCACCCCTTCCAGCAATGGAGCGAGCGGCGCATCTACGACACGCCGCGCTTCCGCCACGTGTCCGAACTGTACGGCTATCTCGCCAAGCAGTTCACGGTGTTCGGCCAGCACATCCACATCGGCTGCGCCAACGGTGACGACGCGCTCTACCTCACCCATGCCCTGTCGCGTTACATCCCCCACTTCATCGCCCTGTCGGCCGCCTCGCCTTTCTATCAAGGGGAGGACACCGCCTTCGACTCGTCGCGGCTCACGGCCGTCAATGCCTTCCCCCTGAGCGGGCGCGCGCCCTTCCTGCAGAAGTGGGACGACTTTCAGGCGTACTTCGCCAAGATGCGCGGTTTCGGCATCGTCGAGAGCATGAAGGACTTCTACTGGGACATACGGCCGAAACCGGAATACGGCACCATCGAGATCCGGGTGTGCGACACGCCGCTCACCATCGCCGACGCCGCCGCGCTGGCCGGCTATGCCCAGGCTCTGTGCCACCACCTGCTGGAGAGCCGCCGGGAGCTGGCCAGCGAGGACATCTATCTAGTCTACAACTACAACCGCTTCCAGGCCTGCCGCTTCGGTCTGGAGGGCGAACTGATCGATCCGCACACGCGCGAGCGGCTCGCCTTGAGCAAGGACATCGTCGGCACGGCAGGCAGGCTCGGGCGCAACGGGGAGACCTTGGGCGCCGACGCGGCGTTGGAAAGGGTCATCCGTATCGCGGCCACCAAGGAAAACGGCGCGCGCTGGATGCGCAATGCCCTGAAAAGCGCCGGCTCGCTGCCCGACGTGGTGCGTCTGCAAAGCGAGAAGTGGCGCAGCGGGTAGCGCCTCAGCGCGCAAGCGGCGCCTTGTCGAGGCCGCCGATGCGGGCGCCGGGTGCCATCCCTTTCTTGCGGAACCATCCAGCGTTCATTTCCAAGGCATAGCGCACCGGCTTGGCGGCACAGTGGTTGTCGAGGGTCTGGGGCTCCATCTCTTCGATATTGACGATCACGCCGCCGTCGTCGAGAAAGGCCACGCTCAAGGGGATCAGGGTATTGCGCATCCACATGCAGTGCTGCCGCCGGTCCGGGAACACGAACAGCATGCCGCGATGGGCCGGCAAGGCAGCGCGATGCATGAGGCCGGTGGCGCGCGCCTCCCCGGTCGCCGCCAACTCGGCTTCGATGCGGTACATGCCGGCGTTCAATTCGATCGTGGGTGCGGCAAAGGCCGTTGCCGTGGATGCGGCGGCGACCAGGGCACACCGTAGAAATCCTCGTGTTGCATTCATGCGTATCTCCGAACAGAAAGAGTCGGGGGATCTATGTCAGCGGCGCCTGCACCCGCCGCCACTGCCCCGGTGCCAGCCCGGCCAGGGTCCACGGGCCGATGGCATAGCGGATGAGCCGCAACGTGGGGAAACCGATCTTGGCGGTCATGCGCCTGACCTGGCGGTTCTTGCCCTCGCGCAACACCAGTTCGATCTTGTGGCGCGGGTCGGCGATGCGCTGCTGCAGCCTGCCGTCGCCGGTAAGGAGCAGAAGGCCTTCACTGTCGGCATCCAGGCGGCCGGCGGGGTAGACGCCCAGCACGGGAATGTAGTCCTTGAGCGTGGGACGGCCGTCGCTAGCCGTGAATTGGGTGAGAACGCCGAAGGGTTTGTTGAACAGGATAACTTCCGCCATGCCCCTCACACGGGTGAGGCCACCGGTTCACCGAAGACATTACGGAAGCGCAGCGACTCGGGATAGGGGAAGAAGTCCACCACCTGCCCGCTGCGTATCTTGTCCTGCTGCGCGCGCCAGAACTCGGGCGTCAGCAGCTCGGCGTGGTATTTCATGAAGGCCGCCCGCACCTTGGGCGAGCCCAGCAGGAAGCGCTCGAACTCCTCCGGGAACACGTCGTTGCGCGCCACCGAATACCACACCTCGCCCGACAGCTCGAATTCCTCGTTGGGTGCCGGCGGAATGCGGCGGAAGTTGCAGTCGGTGAGGTACTCGATCTCGTCGTAGTCGTAGAACACGACACGGCGATAGCGGGTGACGCCGAAGTTCTTCCACAACATGTCGCCCGGGAAAATGTTGGCCGCCGCCAGGTCGCGAATGGCATTGCCGTACTCGCGCACCGCGTGTTCGGTCTGCTCCTCGTCGGCCACGTCCAGGTAGATGTTGAGGGGCACCATGCGCCGCTCGATGTATACGTGGCGGATGACGATGTTGTCACCTTCCTCCTCGAGGGAGGACGGCGCCAACTGGCGCAACTCCCGCAGCAGTTCCTGGCTGAAGCGGGACTTCGGCAAGGCCACGTCGGAGAATTCGAGGGTATCCGCCATGCGCCCGACCCGATCGTGCTTCTTCACCAGTTGGTACTTGGCCAGTACGGTCGCCCGGTCCACTTCCTTGGGCTGCGGGATATAGTCGCGGATCACCTTGAACACGTAGGGGAAGGACGGCAGGGTGAATACCACCATCACCAGCCCCTTGATGCCGGGCGCGACGATGAAGTTGTCTTCCGAGTGGTGCAGGTGGTAGTAGAGGTCCCGGTAGAACAGCGTCTTGCCCTGCTTCTGCAGGCCGATCATGGTGTACAGCTCCGACTTGGACTTGGTCGGCATGATGCTGCGCAGGAACTGGACGTAGGCCGCCGGCACTTCCATATCGACCAGGAAGTAGGCACGGTTGGAACTGAACAGCACATTGATGCGCGAGACGTCCAGCAGGATGGTGTCCAGATAGAGCCGGTGCTGCTCGTCGCGCAGCACCGGCACCAGGAAGGGATGTTCCTGATGGCCGTTCACCACCTTCCCCACCACATAGGCCGCCTTGTTGCGGTAAAAAGCCGAGTGCAGCACCTGGATCTGGAAGTTGGCCTCCGGCTTGGGCCAGGTGCCGCCCAGGTAGCGGCGCACCGCCTCGATGACGTAGGTGACGTCGCGCTCGAGGTCGGCGAAGGGGCAGTTCCAGGCGAAGTCCAGGAATACCTGTCGGATGGCCGGGCGCAGTCCGGTCTCGTTGGGATAATAGGAGCGATAAGTGGGCGGGTCCGATTCCAGATATTCCGTCGAGATCGCCGGACGGAAGAAAATGAAGTCGTTGTGGAAGTAGGTCCGGTGCAGGATCTTGCAGCACACCGAGTTGAAGAAGGTTTCGGCGCACTCGGGTTGCTTGTGGTCGGTGAGCAGGCCGATGTAGAGCAGCTTGGCCTGCTGCCAGGTATTGTCGTCCAGGGAGTCGGCATGGAACTCCTTGTGCAGGCGCTCCACCGCCTCCAGCACGCGGTCGTCGTAAAACTGGATGCGGTCCTTCACCAGACGCTGCAGACCGTGCCAGTCGCCGGTCTCGAAGCATGCCTTGGCCTGGCGCCCGCATTCCCGGAACAGGCGGTAATGCTTGTTGAAGCCTTCGATCATGGCCTGGGCGATGGCCTCCGCCACCGGATTCTGGCCGGAAGGAATGCGCGTTCGGCCCCACATCAACCTGTGCTTTTCCAAGACTGTTCCTTTCTCCGCTGCAGCCGCCGTGCACGAGCCACGCTGGCAGATCGGGGGGAATTGCGGGATAATTATAGCGACGAAGCCGAACGGCCCGCGCGTCCGGACGCACCGCCGGCCCCGGCTTGAGTCTGCAATGTCTGGCAGGAATCTTCCGCTTTTCAGGGCGCCCCGCCCCGGGCGCCCCCTCCGGCACAGGGAAAGCCGGCGCCACAAGCCATCGGCCTTTCCGAGGTTTCCCGCCAGATCGATCAGCCTACCGGTTTCACTACACGCTTAAGGGAGCAGGCATGAGCGCCACTTCGCATATCAAGGTTCCACAAGACGGCAAAAAAATCATCCCGGGCCAGCCCATTCCGGACAATCCCATCATCCCCTACATCGAGGGCGACGGCATCGGGGTGGATATCACCCCCGTCATGAAAGACGTGGTGGATGCGGCGGTCGCCAAGGCGTACGGCGGCAAGCGCAAAATCCACTGGATGGAAGTGTATGCGGGCGAAAAATCGACCCGGATCTACGGCGGCGACGTGTGGCTGCCCGAGGAGACCCTGAACGCCCTGAAGGAATATTCGGTCTCCATCAAAGGCCCGATGACCACCCCCGTCGGCGGCGGCATCCGCTCCCTGAACGTGGCCCTGCGCCAGGAACTGGACCTGTACCAGTGCGTGCGCCCGGTGCGCTACTTCAAGGGCGTGCCCTCCCCCCTGAAAAACCCCGAGCTCACCGACATGGTGATCTTCCGCGAGAACACCGAGGACATCTATGCCGGCATCGAGTGGCAGGCGGAGTCGGAAGGCGCCAGGAAGATCATCAAGTTCCTCACGGAGGAAATGGGCGTCAAGAAAATCCGCTTCCCGGCCACCTCGGGCATCGGCATCAAGCCGGTCTCCCGCGAAGGCACCGAGCGCCTGGTGCGCGCCGCCATCAAGTACGCCATCGCCAACGACCGCAAGTCGGTGACGCTGGTACATAAGGGCAACATCATGAAGTTCACCGAAGGCGCCTTCCGGGACTGGGGCTACGCCCTCGCCCAAAAGGAATTCGGTGCCCAGCCGATCGACGGCGGTCCGTGGTGCAGCTTCAAGAACCCCAATACCGGCCGCGAGATCGTCATCAAGGACGCCATCGCCGACGCCTTCCTGCAGCAGATCCTGCTGCGCCCGGCGGAATACGACGTGATCGCCACGCTCAACCTCAACGGCGACTACATCTCCGACGCCTTGGCGGCCCAGGTGGGTGGCATCGGCATCGCCCCGGGGGCCAACATCTCCGACAAGTACGCCTGCTTCGAGGCGACCCACGGCACGGCACCCAAGTACGCGGGCAAGGACAAGGTGAACCCCGGTTCCCTGATCCTGTCGGCCGAGATGATGCTGCGTCACCTGGGTTGGCGCGAGGCGGCCGACCTGATCATCAAGTCCATGGAAGCAGCCATCTCCGACAAGATCGTGACCTACGATTTCGCCCGGCTGATGGAGGGCGCGAAGGAAGTGTCCTGCTCCCGGTTCGGCAAGGCGATGATCGAGCGCATGTAAGCGCCCGCTTTGGCAGCCAAGGAAAGTCCCCGCCGGGGCTTTCCTTTTCCCGGCGGCGGGAAGGCACCGATAAAAAAGCCCGCCCTTGCGGGACAGGCCCGTGAACTCGTCGGCCATGGACGCGGCTCTGGAGGCCGCCTCCACGGACGGCGATTACGCAGTCTGGATGTTCGAGGCCTGCTTGCCCTTGGGTCCCTGAGTCACCTCGAAAGAAACCTTCTGCCCTTCCTTCAGTGTCTTGAACCCGTTCATTTGAATCGCCGAGAAGTGGGCAAACAAATCCTCGCTGCCGTCATCCGGAGTGATGAATCCGTAACCCTTGGCGTCGTTGAACCACTTCACCGTACCTGTTGCCATATCACTGTTTCCTGTTGTTGACGATGCCACCGGGCCTTCAGCCCGATCCATGCGGCCCTTCGAACTCCTCATAGTCAGGGAAACCAAGCGGGTACCGACCGGAACGCGCATGCGTTCCCGCAAACTGCGCAGAGCCCTAAACCACATGTAAGGGGCCTTTTACGCCTGTTGTTCGGCATACGTCAAGCATTTTTTCGGGGAATTCATGCTGCACGACAACAATTTGTCGCTTTTTGTCCCCGGATCGGGAACTTCTCGGTCCCCCCGGCGTCGCCCCGGCGTGAAATGGTGGCGTAAGCGTCGTGGCTGCGGCGGCCTGCGCTGCCGGCCGGTCCCGTGCCCGGTGTGTTGCAGATTGGCTTTTTCCCATTAGAATTGAACCTATGGGTACGCGCAAGCAAGAAGATTCGGTACTCGACGTTGAACGGAGCAAGGTAAAACCGCCGCCCTTATTCAAGGTCTTGCTCCTGAATGACGATTACACACCTATGGATTTCGTCGTCGTCGTCCTGCAGAGATTTTTCGGGATGAATCGCGAACAAGCCACAAGGATCATGCTCAAAGTCCATAGGGAAGGGGTGGGTCTTTGCGGTGTTTACCCAAAAGATGTGGCCGCCACCAAAGTCGAACAGGTATGCGGCTTCGCTCGCCAGCACCAGCACCCGCTAGCGTGCGTAATGGAGGAAAGTTGATATGATCGCGCAGGAATTGGAAGTCAGTCTGCACATGGCGTTCGTCGAGGCGCGCCAGAAGCGGCACGAGTTCATCACGGTGGAACACCTGCTGCTCGCGTTGCTCGACAACCCTTCCGCAGCGGAGGTCCTGCGCGCCTGCGCCGCCAATATCGAGGAGCTGCGCAAGGAGCTGACGGCCTTCATCAACGAGCACACCCCCACGGTCGCCGGCACCGAGGAAATCGACACCCAGCCGACCCTGGGATTCCAGCGCGTCATCCAGCGCGCCATCCTGCACGTCCAGTCGTCGGGCAAGAAGGAGGTCACCGGCGCCAACGTGCTGGTGGCCATCTTCGGCGAGAAGGATTCCCACGCGGTGTACTTCCTGCAGCGCCAGGGCATCACCCGTCTCGACGTGGTGAACTACATCTCCCACGGCATCACCAAGACGCCCCAGGCGAGCGGCGGCCGCGGCGAGTCGGAGCAGCAGGAGCAGGAGCAGGAATCGCCCCAGTCCGGCGGTGCCCTGGAGACCTATACCCAGAACCTCAACGCCCTGGCGCTCATGGGCAAGATCGACCCCCTGATCGGGCGCGAGAAGGAACTGGAGCGGGTCATCCAGACCCTGTGCCGCCGGCGCAAGAACAATCCGCTGCTGGTGGGCGAAGCCGGGGTCGGCAAGACCGCCATCGCCGAGGGGCTGGCGCGGCGGGTGGTGGAAGGCCGCGTGCCGGATATCCTGGCCCATGCCACGGTATACGCCCTGGACATGGGGGCGCTGCTGGCCGGGACGAAGTATCGGGGCGACTTCGAGCAGCGCCTCAAGGCGGTGCTCAAGCAACTCGTGGATAACCCGAACGCCATCCTGTTCATCGATGAGATCCACACCCTGATCGGCGCCGGAGCCGCTTCCGGAGGAACCCTGGATGCGTCCAACCTGCTCAAGCCGGCCCTGTCCACCGGGCAGTTGAAGTGCATCGGCGCGACCACCTACAACGAGTACCGAGGCGTGTTCGAGAAGGATCATGCCCTGTCCCGCCGCTTCCAGAAGATCGACGTGGTCGAGCCTTCCGTGGAAGAGACCGTGTCCATCCTGCGCGGCCTCAAGTCCCGCTTCGAACAGCACCACGGCGTCAAGTACTCGGCCAACGCCCTGTCCAGCGCGGCGGAGCTGGCGGCCAAGTACATCAACGACCGCCATCTGCCCGACAAGGCCATCGACGTGATCGACGAGGCGGGCGCGGCCCAGCGCATCCTGCCGAAGTCGAAGCAGAAGAAGGTCATCGGCAAGACGGAAATCGAGGAGATCGTGGCCAAGATCGCCCGCATCCCCTCCCAGCACGTGTCCTCCGACGACCGCTCGGCCCTGCGCAACCTGGAGCGCGATCTCAAGGCGGTGGTGTTCGGCCAGGATCAGGCCATCGAGGCCCTGGCCAAGGCCATCAAGATGTCGCGCTCCGGCCTGGGCAACCCGCAGAAGCCCATCGGCTGCTTCCTGTTCAGCGGTCCCACGGGCGTGGGCAAGACCGAGGTGGCGCGCCAGCTCGCCTACTGCATGGGCATCGAGCTGATCCGCTTCGACATGTCGGAGTACATGGAGCGCCACGCGGTGTCGCGCCTGATCGGCGCGCCGCCGGGCTACGTCGGCTTCGACCAGGGCGGCCAGCTCACGGAAGCCATCACCAAGAAGCCCCATTCGGTGCTGCTGTTGGACGAGATCGAGAAAGCCCATCCGGACATCTTCAACATCCTGCTGCAGGTGATGGACCACGGCACCCTGACGGACAACAACGGCCGGCACGCGGACTTCCGCAGCGTGGTGGTCATCATGACCACCAACGCCGGCGCCGAGACGCTGCAGAAGAGCACCATCGGCTTCTCGGTCAAGCGGGAGCCTGGCGACGAAATGAACGAGATCAAACGCATGTTCTCGCCGGAGTTCCGCAACCGCCTGGACGCCATCATCTCCTTCAAGTCCCTCGACCACGAGGTCATCCTGCGGGTGGTGGACAAGTTCCTCATGCAACTGGAAGGCCAGCTCCACGAGAAGAAGGTGGAAGCCATCTTCACCGACAAGCTGCGCGGCTGGCTGGCGGAAAAGGGCTTCGATCCCCTCATGGGGGCACGGCCCATGGCCCGGCTGATCCAGGACACGATCCGCGCCGCCCTGGCGGACGAACTGCTGTTCGGCCGGCTGGTGAATGGCGGCAAGGTGATCATCGACCTGGACGAGGAAGGCAAGGTGAAGCTGCAGTTCGACGAAGTGCCCGAGCCCGTCGCCTGATTCCCCGGTCGGGACGAGCAAACGGCGGCTACAATGCCGCCGTTTGTTTTTCTGAGCTTACGGAGAGAAAGCCATGCCCTTCCATACTGCCGACCTGTGCGACCGCTACGAGGATCGAGTGCGCGCCGGGACAATCCGCGTCGTCGAGCCCATGTTCAACTCCTACGGCGGGAAAGACAGCTTCCACGGCCCCATTGCCACCCTCAAGGTGTTCGAGGACAACTCGCTGGTACGCGCCGCCCTGGAACAGCCCGGCAACGGGCGGGTCCTGGTGATCGACGGCGGCGGCAGCCGGCGCTGCGCCCTGGTGGGCGATCAACTGGCGGCGCTGGCCGTGCGCAACGGATGGGCCGGCATCGTCGTTTATGGCTGCATCCGCGACGCGCGCGCCATGGGCGACATGGACATCGGTATCCTGGCCCTCGATACCCATCCCCTCAAGAGCATCAAGAAGGGCGCCGGCGATGCCGGCATCGCCGTGACCTTCGGCGGCACCGCCTTCCGTCCGGGCGAATACCTCTACGCCGACGAGGACGGCGTGCTCGTCTCCCCGGAAGCTCTCCTATAAGACACAACTTCATTTGCCGGAGCGGATTTGGTGCGATGCAGCAACCACTCCGTTTCACCTACCGAGTAACTTTTTGTATTGTGAAATAGCGAAAATTACTAATTGATCTAAAAGGAAAAGATTTTTTCTTATATCTTTTATAAGACTTGCTGTTGCTTCGCAAAAAACCGCTATACTTCCTGTCACTGGGAATCGACCCGGCAACCGGGGTCGATTCCATTCAGACGATCAGGTCACCCCCCTGCCCGTCAAAGGTCGGTCAGACAGGATCTCTGACCACCTTGGGATGGACGTTAGCCGGTGCTTACACAACGGCGGCCGGCGGCGCCGAGTGGGACTTTTGCCGAGCTGAGCCGGCGAACGTTTTTTCATCCTAGCCGAGACATAGAGGACGCAATGAGCAACGATTTGGAAGTCGCAAAACTTAAGAAGGACTGGGCCGAAAACCCCCGCTGGAAGGGCATCAAGCGCGGCTACACGGCGGAAGACGTGGTGCGCCTGCGCGGTTCGCTGCAGATCGAGCACACCCTGGCCCGCCGCGGTGCCGAGAAGCTGTGGCATCTGGTCAACACCGAGCCCTTCATCAACGCCCTGGGTGCGCTTACCGGCAACCAGGCAATGCAGCAGGTGAAGGCCGGCCTCAAGGCCATCTACCTGTCCGGCTGGCAGGTGGCCGGCGACGCCAACCTGGCCGGCGAGATGTATCCCGACCAGTCTCTCTATCCCGCCAACTCGGTGCCTATGGTGGTCAAGCGCATCAACAACACCTTCCAGCGCTGCGACCAGATCCAGTGGTCTGAAGGCAAACGTCCCGGTGACGCCGGCTACATCGATTATTTCGCGCCCATCGTGGCGGATGCGGAAGCCGGTTTCGGCGGCGTGCTCAACGCCTTCGAGCTGATGAAGGCCATGATCGAGGCGGGTGCGGCCGGCGTGCACTTCGAGGACCAGTTGGCCTCCGTGAAGAAATGCGGCCATATGGGCGGCAAGGTCCTGGTTCCCACCCGTGAAGCCGTCTCCAAGCTGGTGGCCGCGCGCCTGGCCGCCGACGTCATGGGCGTGCCCACCGTGCTGGTGGCCCGTACCGACGCCGAGGCCGCCGACCTGATCACCTCGGACATCGACGACAACGACAAGCCCTTCTGCACCGGCGAGCGCACGGTGGAAGGCTTCTACCGCACCAGGCCCGGCCTGGAGCAGGCCGTGTCCCGCGGCCTGGCCTATGCGCCCTACGCCGACCTGGTGTGGTGCGAGACCGGCAGACCGGACCTCGCTTATGCCAAGGCCTTCGCCGAAGCCATCCACAAGCAGTTCCCCGGCAAGCTGCTGGCCTACAACTGCTCGCCCTCGTTCAACTGGAAGAAGAACCTGGATGACGCCACCATCG
>DYIB01000145.1 GCA_020723855.1 Uliginosibacterium gangwonense | reverse complement strand
CATCCTTCATGCCGGTGGCGCGCCACAGGGCGCGGGCGCCGGCCATGTTGCGGCCATGGGTGGAAGTGCGGGAACGGTATTGGGGCATGGCGAACCTCGGGAACAAGGAGCCGCGGCGGGCACGGCTCGGAAACATCAACGGGTAGAATTGGGATTTTAACGAATTACGGCCCCGCCATGCTGGTTCATCCTCAGTTCGACCCCGTCGCCATCCACCTGGGCCCCCTGGCCATCCGCTGGTACGGGCTCATGTACCTGCTCGCCTTCGTCCTGTTCATGGTGCTCGGCCGGGTGCACGCCCGGCGCCGTCCCGAGCTGGCCTGGACCGGCAAGGACATCGACGACCTGCTGTTCTACGGCGTGCTGGGGGTGGTGATCGGCGGGCGCCTGGGGCAGGTGCTGTTCTACGAGCCGGGCCACTACTTCAGCCACCCGGCCGAGATCCTGGCCGTGTGGAAGGGCGGCATGTCCTTCCACGGCGGCTTCCTGGGAGTGCTGGTAGCGGTGGCACTGTACGCCCGCAGGCTGGGCAAGAGCTTCTGGAAGGTGACGGATTTCATCGCCCCCCTGGTGCCCCTGGGACTGGCGGCGGGGCGCATCGGCAACTTCATCAACGGCGAGCTGTGGGGCCGGCCGGCCAGCCCCGACCTGCCCTGGGCCATGGTGTTTCCCCAGGTGGATGCGGCTCCGCGCCATCCGTCCCAGCTCTACCAGGCGGGGCTGGAGGGCCTGGCCCTGTTCGTGCTCCTGTGGTGGTTCGCCGGCAGGCCGCGGCCGCGCGCCGCGGTGTCGGCCCTGTTCCTCATGGGCTACGGCGTGTTGCGTTTCGTCGCGGAATATTTCCGCGAGCCGGACGAGGGCATCTTCGGCCTGTCCTACACCATCAGCATGGGGCAGTGGCTGTCCCTGCCCATGGTGCTGGCGGGGGCGGCGCTGCTGGCCTGGGCGTGGCGGCGGCCGGCTAGCGGAAACGGTTGATCGCGTCCCGCGTCTCCCGCGCCGCGGCGCGCGCCGCCGCGGCGTAGTCCTCGCCCCGGCCGGCGTAGAGGACGGCGCGCGACGAGTTGATCATGAGGCCGGTGCCTTGGGCCGTGCGCCCGGCCTTGACCGTGGCCTCGATGTCGCCCCCCTGGGCGCCGATGCCCGGCACCAGCAGTGGCATGTCGCCCACCAGGCGGCGCACTTCCGCCAGTTCCGCCGGGAAGGTGGCGCCCACCACCAGGGCGCACTGGCCGCCGCGGTTCCACTGGGTCGCCACCAGTTCGGCCACGTGCTGGTAGAGCCTGCGCCCGCCAGTCTCCAGGAATTGCAGGTCGCTGCCGCCCGGGTTCGAGGTGCGGCACAGGACGATGACGCCCTTGTCGCCGTAGGCGAGATAGGGTGCGACGGAATCGAAGCCCATGTAGGGATTGACCGTGAGGGCATCGGCGCGGAAGCGCTCGAAGGCCTCGCGCGCGTACTGCTCGGCGGTGCTGCCGATGTCGCCGCGCTTGGCATCGAGAATGACCGGGATGCCCGGATGGCGCCGATGAATGTGGTCGATCAGGGCTTCCAGTTGGTCCTCCGCCCGGTTGGCGGCGAAATGGGCGATCTGGGGCTTGAAGGCGCACACCAGGTCGGCCGTGGCATCGACGATGGCGCGGCAGAACTCCAGGATGGCGTCGGCGCGCCCCTGCAGGTGGGCGGGGAACTTTGCCGGGTCGGGGTCCAGTCCCACGCACAGCAGGGAGTCGTTGCGGGCCCAGGCGGCCCGCAGGCTGGTCACGAAATCCATGGCCTAATCCGTATCGAACAAGAACGGGATTTTACCCGGCGCCGCGCTCCCCGTCGGTTCGTTGACAGCGCCGGCTCCTTGCACCACTCTGAAACCATACACACCTCGTGTTCCATCATGAACGAAGAAGCCTCCACAGTCCGCAGCTTTCCGGGGCGCCTGCGCGCCCTGTTCAACGGCAACAAGACGGCGACGCCCGCGCCGCGCCTGTCCGCCAGGCAGGCGGACAGGCTGCGCGCGCAACTGAAGGAGTGCGCCGCCGGTGTCGGCGGCGAGGTGTCGACGCGCATGCGCGCCGCCAGGCTGGGCGAGACCTATCTCAAGCTGGACGACGCCGGCCGCCACGAATTCCTGCGCCTGATCGCCCTGGAGTTCGGCCCCGATCCCAAGGCGGTGGAGCAGGCCCACGCCGCCTACCAGCGCTCCGTGGGCACGCCCGGCCAGTGGGACGGGGAGCTACAGTTGCGCGCCGCCATGCGCTCCTCGCGCATCCGCATCCTGACCCAGTTCAACGCCCTGCCCCAGGGCGTGAAGTTCCTGGTGGACATGCGCGCGGATCTGCTGCGCTTCCTCCGGGACGACCCGGAGCTGGCGGTGCTCGACCGGGAGCTGGAGGGGCGGCTCACGGCCTGGTTCGACGTGGGCTTCCTGGAACTGCAGCGCATCACCTGGAACTCGCCGGCGGCGCTGCTGGAAAAGCTCATCGCCTACGAGGCGGTGCATGAGATCCGTTCCTGGACCGACCTGCACAACCGCCTGGATTCCGACCGGCGCTGCTACGCCTTCTTCCATCCGCGCATGCCCATGGAGCCGCTCATTTTCGTCGAGGTGGCGCTGACCAGGAAGCTGGCGGACAACATCCACGAGCTGCTGGACGAGTCGGCGCCGGTGTTCGACGCCCAGCGCGCCGACACGGCCATCTTCTACTCCATCTCCAACACCCAGAAGGGCCTGCGCGGCGTGTCCTTCGGCAACTTCCTGCTCAAGCGCGTCATCGACGACTTGAAGCGCGATTTCCCGCGCCTGAAATGCTTCGCCACCCTGTCGCCCATTCCCCAGTTCCGGGCGTGGCTGAAGGGCGAGCCGGAAGCCCTGCGCGCCGCGGCCAGCGAGCGGGAATGGGCGCGCATCCGCAAGGCGGCCGGAGTAAGCGGCGACGCCAGCCTGCGCGACGTCCTGGCGGACCCGGAATGGCCGCGCAAGCCGGCGCTCGCCGGGGCGCTGCGCGAACCCCTGGAGCGGCTGTGTGCGCGCTATCTGGCCGAGGCCAAACAAGACGGCCGCCCCTACGATCCGGTGGCGCGCTTCCACCTGGGCAACGGCGCGCGCATCGAGCGCCTCAACTGGCTGGCCGACACCTCGGCGAAAGGGCTCAAGCAATCCTTCGGCATGATGGTGAACTACCTGTACGACCCGGACGCGATCGAGGAAAACGTCGAGAGCTATGCCGGTGCGGGCAAGATTGCCGTCTCCGCGACATTGCGCCGGCTGCTCAGGCCGTAAAATCACGGCCTTTGCCAGTGGAAGAGAAAACATGAGCCAGCGCCCGTTCAGGATCCTGGGCATCCAGCAGATCGCCATCGGCGGCCTCGACAAGTCGCGCCTGCGCAGGCTGTGGGTCGACACCCTCGGCCTGGAAGTGGTGGGCAACTACCAGAGCGAGCGGGAAAACGTGGACGAGGACATCGCCGTGATGGGCAAGGGTCCGTTCAAGTGCGAGGTGGACCTGATGCAGCCCCTCGACGCCGCCAGGAAGCCGGCGGTAAACGAGCCGCCGCTGAACCACGTGGGCCTGTGGGTGGATGACCTGGCCAAGGCGGTGGAATGGCTCACGGCCAACGGCGTGCGCTTCGCCCCCGGCGGCATCCGCAAGGGGGCTTCGGGCTTCGACATCTGCTTCGTGCACCCCAAGGGCAACGAGCAGTTCCCCATCGGCGGCGAAGGCGTGCTGATCGAGCTGGTGCAGGCGCCGCCGGAGGTGATCGAGGCGTTCGCCAGGCTTTAGCGTTCAGCCGCGGGCGGCCGACCCGGCACACGCTCCCAGTCGATGCGCACGCCGGGCAGCACATGCACCGCCAGGCTGTCCTTCATCTCGTGGATCGAGGGGCGGCCATAGGCTCGGCCCTCCAGGCGATACACCGTGACCACCCGATCCGTGGGGTGCACCAGCCACACTTCCGCCACGCCCGCGCGCTCGTAGGCGGCGAGCTTGACCGTCTGATCGTGGCCGGCGCTGGCGGGCGACAGCACTTCCACCACCCAATCAGGGGCGCCGCGCATGCCCCGCTCGTCGAGTTTGCTTTCGTCGCACACCACCAGGACGTCCGGCTGAACCACGGTATCGACCTGCTCGTCCGCTTCGTTGCCCTTGGGCAGGCGCACGTCAAAGGGCGCGACATAGGCGCGGCAGGGCTTGCCTTCCAGGGCGCCATGAACCTGGAAATAGATTTCACCCACCACTTCCTGATGCGCCCGGACGGGCGCGGGGCGCATGAGGTAGGCGATGCCATCGATCAGCTCGTAACGGACGTCCTCCGGCCAGGTGAGGTAGTCGGCATAGGTGTGGTAGGCGGTATCGCGGCGCGGCAGGCCCATGGAGCGGCTCCGGGAACCGGGAACAGACGGCCATTGTAGCCCACCGGGCCGGCGCGGACTATGCAAAGCGCAGGATGGGCTGATCCACCGACAGGGAATCGCCCTGCTTGGCCATGACCTCGGCCACCACGCAGTCGCTCTCCGCCTTGAGGATGTTCTCCATCTTCATGGCCTCGATCACCGCCAGCTTCTCGCCGGCCTTCACCTCCTGGCCCGGCTTCACCGCCACGTCGGTCAGGAGGCCGGGCATGGGCGAGAGCAGGAACTTGGACAGGTCGGGCTTGGGCTTTTCGGGCATGAGGGACAGCAGGTGGGCGGCGCGGTCGTTCACCACCATGAACTCCGCCTGGGTGCCCCAGTGGGACACGCGGTACCTGAGGCCGATGCGCTCGATCTGCAGGCACACCTCCTCGCCGTCCCAGGTGCCGCGGAACAGGATCTCGCCCAGCTTCCAGTCCGACTTCAGCTCGTGGCGCTCGCCCTGGCAGGTGATGGCGTAGCCGCCGTCGATGGGCTCCACGTGCAGCGGATAGCGGTCGCCGTTGGCGATCGCCACCCACTCGTCGCCCACCTTGCGCCTGTGGCCGGGCAGTTGGCCGCTGGTCTGGACCGCGCGGGCGATGTAGCGGCGGCGGGCGAAGGCGGCCACACTCGCCAGCAGCACCGGATCGTCGTGCACCACGCTGGAGGGATGGAAGCCCTTGGGAAACTCCTCGGCGATGAAGCCGGTGTGGAACTTGCCCGAGACGAAGCGCGGATGCTGCATCAGCGCCGCCTGGAAGGCGATGTTGGAGGAAATGCCGCGGATGACGAAGGCGTTGAGGGCGTCGCGCATGCGCGCGATGGCCTCATCCCGGGTGGCGCCGTGGGTGATGAGCTTGGCGATCATGGAGTCGTAGTACATGGAGATCTCGCCGCCTTCATACACGCCCGTGTCCACGCGCACGGCGCCGGGGATCTCCTCGGGCGGGATGTAGCGCACCAGCCGGCCGGTGGAGGGCAGGAAGTTGCGGAAGGGGTCCTCGGCGTTGATGCGGCACTCCATGGCCCAGCCGTCGAGCTTGATGTCTTCCTGGCGGAAGGGCAGCTTCTCGCCGGCGGCCACCCGGATCATCAGCTCCACCAGGTCCAGCCCGGTGATCATCTCGGTCACCGGATGCTCCACCTGCAGGCGGGTATTCATCTCCAGGAAGTAGAAGTTCTTGTCCTTGCCGACCACGAACTCCACCGTGCCGGCGGACTGGTACTTCACCGCACGGGCCAATGCGCAGGCCTGCTCGCCCATGGCCTTGCGCGTCTCGGCATCGAGGAAGGGCGAGGGCGCCTCCTCGATCACCTTCTGGTGGCGGCGCTGGATGGAGCACTCGCGCTCCCACAGATATACGACGTTGCCGTGGGCGTCGCCCAACACCTGGATCTCGATATGGCGCGGCTCCTCG
>DYIB01000144.1 GCA_020723855.1 Uliginosibacterium gangwonense | reverse complement strand
GCGCATGTTTGCCGGCGAGGGCGATGCCTTCCGCACCAACCGCCGCTTCAAGAAGGTGTCCGAGGGCATGCCCGCCAAGCGCCTGTCCACCGCCTTCGACTCGGTCACCCTGTACGGCTGCGACCCGGCCGAGCGCCCGGACATCTACGGCAAGATCGGCAACTCGGGCGTTTCCATCGCCACGCTGGACGACATGAAGGTGCTGTACTCGGGCTTCAACCTGTGCGACCCGCAGACCTCGGTGTCCATGACCATCAACGGCCCGGCGCCCACCATCCTGGCGATGTTCCTCAACACCGCCATCGACCAGCAGTTGGACAAGTTCCGCGCGGACAACGGCCGCGAGCCCACCGAGGACGAGGCGGACAAGATCCGCGCCTGGGTGCTGTCGACGGTGCGCGGCACGGTGCAGGCGGACATCCTCAAGGAAGACCAGGGCCAGAACACCTGCATCTTCTCCACCGAGTTCGCGCTCAAGATGATGGGCGACATCCAGGAGTATTTCGTGCACCATAACGTGCGCAATTTCTACTCCGTGTCCATCTCCGGCTACCACATCGCGGAAGCCGGGGCCAATCCCATCTCCCAGCTCGCCTTCACGCTCGCCAACGGCTTCACCTACGTGGAGTCGTATCTGGCGCGCGGCATGCACATCGACGATTTCGCGCCCAACCTGTCGTTCTTCTTCTCGAACGGCATGGACCCGGAGTACTCGGTGATCGGCCGCGTGGCGCGGCGCATCTGGGCGGTGGCCATGAAGAACCGCTACGGCGCCAACGAGCGCTCCCAGAAGCTCAAATACCACGTGCAGACCTCGGGCCGTTCCCTGCATGCCCAGGAGATGGCGTTCAACGACATCCGCACCACGCTGCAGGCGCTCATTGCCATCTACGACAACTGCAACTCGCTGCACACCAACGCCTACGACGAGGCCATCACCACGCCCACCGAGGAATCGGTGCGCCGCGCCATGGCCATCCAGCTCATCATCAACCGCGAGTGGGGCCTGGCCAAGAACGAAAACCCCAACCAGGGCGCCTTCATCATCGAGGAGCTCACCGACCTGGTGGAGGAGGCGGTGCTGAAGGAGTTCGAGGCGATCTCGTCGCGCGGCGGCGTCCTGGGCGCCATGGAGACCGGCTACCAGCGCGGCAAGATCCAGGAGGAGTCGCTCTACTACGAGCAGAAGAAGCACGACGGCTCGCTGCCCATCATCGGCGTAAACACCTTCCGCAACCCCCACGGCGACGCCATTCCCGAAAAGATCGAGCTGGCGCGCTCCACCGAGGAGGAGAAACAGTCCCAGCTCAGGCGCCTGCGCGAGTTTCAGGCGCGCAACCGGGACCACGCCCCGGCGTGGCTCGCCCGGCTCAAGCAGGCGGTGATCGAGAACCGCAACGTGTTCGAGGTGCTGATGGAGGCGGTGCGCTACTGCTCGCTGGGCCAGATCACCGAGGCCCTGTTCGAGGTGGGCGGCCAGTACCGGCGCAATATGTAGGTCAGCCCGCCGACGTGAACCGCCGCAGCGCCTCCAGGTCGAGAATCGTGATGCGGCCGTATTCCACCCGCAGGATTCCCGCCTTTTCCAGCACCTGCAGGGCCTGGTTGGCGCGCTGGCGCGACAGGCCCGACAGGAAGCCGATCTCCTCCTGGGACAGTTGCAGTTCCCGCTCCAGCCCGGGGTTGAGATAGGGGTTGAACAGGTTGGCGAGGCAGCGCGCCACCCGCTCGTCCGGTCCCAGCAGGCGGTCGTACTCGACGATGGCGATGAAGTATCCCAGGCGCTCGTTGAGCTGGTGCAGCAGGAAGCGGTTGAAGCCGATGCTGGTGTCCAGCAGCCATTCGAAGGTGGCGCGCGGCATGCACGCCACGCGGCTGTCGCGCAGGGCCACCACGTCGTAGCGGCGCGGCTCGTTCTTGAGCAGCGACCCCTCGCCGAACCAGCCGCCGGTGGGCATGCCGGTGAAGGTGACCGCCTTGCCCTCCGGCGACTCGGCGTGCATTTTCAGCAGGCCCTCGATCACCCCGTACCAGTAATCCACCGGCTCGCCCTTGCGGCACACGTAGCTGCCGGCGGGATGGCTGCGCACGATGGTTTCGGCTTCGACCCGCCTGAACTGCTCCGGGGTGAGGGCGCGCGCCCAGAGGGTGGTACGGAGCCAGTCTCCGATAGATGCCATGAGATAAGCGCTCTGATTGTCCGCCGGATGACAGCTTCCGGCGTTGAACTCCACTATGCTTTCCCCCGCTACAAGCACGCACCGGGCCGGTACTCGGCGCCGCCCGGTGCAGCGACCATCCGCATTGCAGTGCACAATGAAAATATAAGGATGCACTGCCGGCAGAACTGATAATGATAACGCCTCGCGCGGCATGGTTGTTGTGCTGACATCAGCACACCCCGGAGGAGGAAGACAGGAGCGCGCATCCCGGTCGGGACCGGCTCGATGTCCCCTCTCCCCGATAACGCTACGGCCCGGCCTAGAATGAAAGCCGGGCGACGAACAACAGGCGGTCCGCCCCGCGGCCCGTCATGGCACGAGGAGACAAACAATGTCGGAGACGAAGCAGTCGGCATTGGACACCTTTCCGCGGCTCCTGCTGCACCACGCGCAGGTGCGCCCCGATCGGCCCGCCATCCGCGAGAAGGACATGGGGATCTGGCAGACCTGGACCTGGTCCCAGGTGGCCGACGAGGTGCGGGCGCTGGCCTGCGGCCTGGCGGCGCTGGGCTTCAGGCGCGGCGACAACCTGGCCATCATCGGCGACAACCGCCCCCGCCTGTACTGGGCCATGTGCGCCGCCCAGGCCCTCGGCGGCGTGCCCGTACCCATGTACCAGGACGCCGTCGCCCAGGAGATGATGTTCGTGCTCCAGGACGCGGGCATCAAGTTCGCCATCGTCGAAGACCAGGAGCAGGTGGATAAGCTGCTGGAGATCAAGGACCGCTGCCCCGAGCTCGCCCACATCCTGTACGACGATCCGCGCGGCCTGCGCCACTACACCCAGCCCTTCCTCCACGCGGTGGACGAAGTGCAGGAAATGGGGCGCAGCCACCACAAGAACCATCTCGACTTCTTCGACCGGGAAGTCGCCCAGGGCCGCCCCGACGACGTGGCCATCATGCTCTATACCTCGGGCACCACCGGCAAGCCCAAGGGCGTGTGCCAGACCCACGCCGCCTTCATCACCGCGGCGCGCGGCGGCTGCGAGTTCGACAAGCTGGGGGTGGGCGACGAGATCCTGTCCTACCTGCCCATGGCCTGGGTGGGGGACCATTTGTTCTCCTACGCCCAGGCGCTGGTGGGCGGCATGACCATCAATTGTCCCGAGTCGGGGGACACGGTCATGACCGACATGCGCGAGATCGGACCCACCTACTACTTCGCGCCGCCGCGGGTGTTCGAGAACCTGCTCACCCAGGTGATGATCCGCATGGAGGACGCGGGCTACATCAAGCGCAGGATGTTCCACTACTTCATGGAAGTGGCGCGCCGCTGCGGCGCCGAGATCCTCGACGGCAAGCCGGTGGGCTTCATCGACCGGCTGCTCTACGCCCTGGGCAACCTCCTCGTGTACGGCCCCCTGCGCAACGTGCTGGGCATGAGCCGCATTCGCGTGGCCTATACCGCGGGCGCCGCCATCGGACCCGACCTGTTCCGCTTCTACCGCTCCATCGGCATCAATCTGAAGCAGCTCTACGGCTCCACCGAGACCTGCGCCGCCGTGTGCCTGCAGCCCGACGGCCAAATCAAGTTCGACACCGTGGGGCCGCCCGCGCCGGGGGTCGAGGTGAAGATCGCCGACAACGGCGAGGTGCTGGTGCGCGGCGCCGTCCTGCTCAAGGAGTATTACAAGCGCCCCGACGCGACCGCCGAGGTGATCGACGAGCAGGGCTACTTTCACACGGGGGATGCCGGCTTCTTCGACGCGGACGGCCACCTCAAGATCATCGACCGCGCCAAGGATGTGGGCAAGCTCGCCAACGGCGCCATGTTCGCGCCCAACTATATCGAGAACAAGCTCAAGTTCTTCCCCTACATCAAGGAGGCGGTGGCCTTCGGCAATGGGCGCGACCGGGTGTGCGCGATGATCAACATCGACTTCGAGGCGGTGGGCAACTGGGCCGAGCGGCGCGGCATCCCCTACGCCGGCTACACCGACCTGGCCCAGAAGCCCGAGGTGTATGAGCTCATCCAGGAGTGCGTGGAGAAGGCCAATGCCGAGCTGGCCCGTGACCCGATGGTGGCCGATTCCCAGGTGCACCGCTTCCTCATCCTGCACAAGGAACTGGATCCGGACGACGACGAGCTGACGCGCACGCGCAAGGTGCGTCGCGGCTTCATCGCGGAAAAATATGCCGTGCTGATCGATGCGCTGTATGCGGGCAAGAAGTCCCAGTTCATCGAGACGCAGGTGAAGTTCGAGGACGGCCGCACCGGCAAGGTGGCGGCGGATCTGCAGATCCGCGACGTCAGGACCTTCCCCCCCGTGCGCAAGGCGGCCTGAAGGAGCGAAATGATGGGCGGAGTACGAATCGGCAACCTTCTCAAGCGGGAGACTTTGCCTCAAGATGTGGCCACCGCGGCTCACGAGGGCACTGCTATGACCGGAAGAAGAATCGGGGACGTGATCCTCAACCTGGAGAACATCTCCCTGTCCTTCGGCGGCGTCAAGGCGCTCTCCAACATCTCGTTCGATATCCGGGAGCACGAGATCCGCGCCATCATCGGCCCCAACGGCGCCGGCAAGAGCTCCATGCTCAACGTCATCAACGGCGTCTATCACCCCCAGGAAGGCACCATCACCTTCCGGGGGCGTAAGATGCACGACATGAACACCCACGAGGCGGCCGCCGCAGGCATCGCCCGCACCTTCCAGAACATCGCCCTGTTCAAGGGCATGACGGTGCTGGACAACCTGATGACCGGGCGCAATCTCAAGATGAAGTGCAACTTCCTGCTGCAGGCCCTCTACTGGGGCCCGGCCCAGCGCGAGGAGCTGGAGCACCGGCGCAAGGTGGAGGAGATCATCGACTTCCTCGAGATCGAGCACATCCGCAAGACGCCGGTGGGGAGGCTGCCCTACGGCCTGCAGAAGCGGGTGGAGCTGGGCCGGGCGCTGGCCGCCGAGCCCAGGATCCTGCTCCTGGACGAGCCCATGGCGGGCATGAACGTGGAGGAAAAGCAGGACATGTGCCGCTTCATCCTCGACGTGAACGACCAGTTCGGCACCACCATCGTGCTCATCGAGCACGACATGGGCGTGGTGATGGACATTTCCGACCGGGTGGTGGTGCTGGACTACGGCAGGAAGATCGGCGACGGCACCCCCGACGAGGTGCGCAGCAACCCCGAGGTGATCGCCGCTTACCTGGGTACCTCCCATTGACGGCGTGGGTCGGCCTACAAACGTATAGGTGGATGGAGACGTTATGCAGTTCTTCTTCGAAGTCCTGATCGGCGGCCTGCTCAGCGGCGTCATGTACTCCCTCGTGGCCCTGGGGTTCGTGCTCATCTACAAGGCCTCCGGGGTGTTCAACTTCGCTCAGGGCGCCATGGTGTTCTTCGCCGCCCTCACCTTCGTCGGCGTCCTGGAACTGGGCGCGCCCTTCTGGCTCGCCCTGATCGTGACCTTCGGCGCGATGGTGCTGCTGGCGGTGGCGACCGAGAAGGTGGTGCTGCGCCCGCTGGTCAACCAGCCCCAGATCACCCTGTTCATGGCCACCATCGGCCTCACCTTCTTCATCGAGGGCCTGGCCCAGGGCATCTGGGGCGCCAACGTGCGCGGCCTGGAACTGGGCATCGTGGACGAGCCCATCGACTGGGTCATGGACAAATGGGGCATGGGCATCAGCAAGTTCGACC
>DYIB01000143.1 GCA_020723855.1 Uliginosibacterium gangwonense | reverse complement strand
CGCGCGGAATTCGCCACCGGCCTGCAACAGCTCGCCCAGGCGTCCCAAACACCCCAGCTCAAGCTGACGTTGAAGCTGCTCGACAGCGAATGGGCGGAGTACCGCAAGGTTCTCGAGAAAAGCGCGCAGCCGGGCGACGCGGCGACCATCGCCGAGATTGCCGAGCGCAGCGAACAGATCCTGGCAGTGACGGAAAGAATCGTGGCCCTGTTCCAGCAATGGATGGAAGGCGGGAGTCCGCCTCCGCCGGCCGTCAGATGAGCTGCCGCCCGAGCCACCAGGCCAGGGCAGCGATGAAGGCCGAGGCGGGAATGGTCAGGATCCAGGCCCACACGATGTTGCCCGCCAGCCCCCAGCGTACCGCCGAGAGCTTCTGGGCCGAGCCCACGCCGACGATGGCGCCGGTGATGGTGTGGGTGGTGGACACCGGCACGCCCAGGCCGGTGGCCATGAACAGGGTCATGGCACCGCCCGTCTCGGCACAGAAACCGCCGAAGGGCTTCAGCTTGGTGATTCTCTGCCCCATGGTCTTGACGATGCGCCAGCCGCCGAACAGGGTGCCCAGGGCGATGGCAGCCTGGCAGGAGATCACCACCCAGAAGGGCAGCTTGTCCTGGGACGAGGACATGCGGGCATAGATCAGCAGCATCCAGATGATGCCCATGGTCTTCTGGGCGTCGTTGCCGCCATGCCCCAGGCTGTAGAGGGAGGCGGATACGAACTGCAGGCGGCGGAACCAGCGATCCACCCGGCGCGGCGTCGCGCCCCGGAACAGCCAGGCGACCACGATCGTCAGCACAATGCCCAGGGCGAAACCGATGGCGGGGGACAGGACGATGGCGGCGGCGATCTTGATGAAGCCGCTGGCGATCAAGGTGTCTGCCCCGCCCTTGGCCACCGCCGCGCCGGCCAGGCCGCCGATGAGCGCGTGGGACGAACTGGAAGGAATGCCGTAATACCAGGTGATGACGTTCCAGGCGATAGCGCCCACCAGGGCGCCGAACACCACGTAATGATCGGCGATGGCCGGATCCACCACGCCCTTGCCGATGGTGGCGGCCACCTTGAGGCCGAAGAACAGGAAGGCGATGAAGTTGAAGAACGCCGCCCAGATGACCGCCCAGTGGGGCCGCAGCACGCCGGTGGACACGATGGTGGCGATGGAATTGGCGGCGTCGTGAAAGCCGTTCATGAAATCGAAGGCCAGCGCCAGCACGACGAGCAGGACGAATACTTCAAAGCTCATGGTCGGTTCTTCTTGTTTCGGTCGTCGCCGACAGGCCGCAACCCGTCTCAGGAATTTTCCAGGACGATGCCCTCGATGATGTTGGCCACGTCCTCGCAGCGGTCGGTCACCGCCTCGAGAATCTCGTACACCGCACGCAGCTTGATGAGCTGGCGCACGTCGGGCTCATCCCGAAACAGCTTGGCCATGGCCGTGCGCAGGACGTGATCGGCCTCGGATTCGAGGCGGTCGATCTCGGTGCAGGTCTTCATGATGGCCGGCGCGTGCTCCATGTTGGAGAGCATGCCCACGGCGATCTTCACCTGCTCCGTGCACGCCACGCAGATCTCCGCCAGCTTGACTGCTTCAGGCGTGATGACGCGTACATCGTAGAGGGAAATGGATTCGGCGCAGTCCTGCATCAGGTCGAGGATGTCGTCCATGCGCGTGACGAGCTGATGGATGTCGTCCCGGTCGATGGGCGTGATGAAGGTCTTGTGCAGCAGCTCGATCGCGCTGTGGGTGATCTTGTCGGCGTTGCGCTCGATGGTTTCGATGTTGAAGACGCGCCGGTCCCGGTCATCGAAATCCGCCATCAGGTAGGACAGCTCGCGCCCGCCCTGCACGATGTGCTCGGCGAGGTCGTTGAAGTAGTCGAAAAAGCGGCCTTCCCGGGGCATCAGGCGAGCGAACATGGCGACTCCGCAACAAGTGGAATTGTCTCGGCGGCGAATGCTACAGCAGTTTCAGCCGGGACGCGAACTGTTTGCGGAACTTGGCCACCTTCGGCGCCACCACCACCTGGCAGTAGGGCTGGGTGCCATTGCGGCGGAAATACTCCTGGTGGTAGTCCTCCGCCGGATAGAACTCGCCCGCCGGCGCAACCTCGGTGACGATGGGCGCAGACCAGACGCCCGCCGCGTCGAGCTCGCGAATGAAGCCTTGCGCTTCCTCCCGCTGCTTTTCGCCCTGGTAAAAGATCACCGAGCGGTATTGCGGCCCGACGTCGTTGCCCTGGCGGTTGCGCGTGGTGGGATCGTGGATGGCAAAGAACACCTCCAGGATGTCGCGGAACGAAATCACGCTCGGGTCGAAGCTCACGCGCACCACTTCCGCATGGCCCGTGTCGCCGTTGCACACCTGCTGGTAGCCGGGGTTCGGCAGGTGCCCGCCGCTATAGCCGGACACCACGTCGCTCACGCCCTGAAGCTGATCGAACACCGCTTCCAGGCACCAGAAGCAGCCGCCCCCGAGGAGGGCGATTTGCGCATTTTGGGGTGTTGGCTGGATCATCTGCGTCTCCTTGTGGGCATCAGGAAAAATCCCGGGCTGGTGCGCGAAGCGCGTTATGCCGGAGCTAAAATGGAAGCATGATGGTGCATAGACTCGGCCGTTGCCGATTCGTTTCGGGGCATCCATGACCCAGGCCACCCTGATCTACGTGGGCGATCCCATGTGCTCCTGGTGCTACGGCTTCGGCCCGCAGATCCGGGCGATCGACCGTGCCCTGGACGGGCGGGTCGATATGCAGATCATCGTGGGCGGCCTGCGCCCTTATACCACTGCGCCCATGGACGACCGGCTGCGCGACCACTTGCGTTTCCATTGGTACGAAGTGGCGGTGCGCAGCGGCCGGCCCTTCAACTACGACACTCCGACATCGCGCGCCAGGCCACGCGCCACAACTTCCTCACCGCCCAGAACATGGGCGTGCGCGCCTTCCCTTCGCTGCTGCTGCACCGGGATGCGGCGTTCTGGTGGGTATGCCGGGGCTATGCCGAGGCCGGTCCGCTGCTGCGGGCGATCGAACGCGGCCTGGCGGAATAGCGCTCCTACAGCATCATCTCCCGGTGATAGCGCGTCACGCGCTCCACTTCGTTCTTCGAACCGAGGATCACCGCCACGCGCTGATGCAGGCCCTCCGGCTGGATCTCGAGAATGCGCTGGCGGCCGTTGGTGGCCGCGCCGCCCGCCTGCTCGACGATGAAGGCCATGGGATTGGCCTCGTACATCAGGCGCAGCTTGCCCGCCTTGGTCGGGTCCTTGGTGTCGCGCGGGTACATGAAGATGCCGCCGCGTGTCATGATGCGATGGACGTCCGCCACCATGGAGGCGACCCAGCGCATGTTGAAGTCCTGGCCGCGCGGCCCGCTCTTGCCGGCCAGCAACTCGTCGATGTAGCGGCGCACCGGCGCTTCCCAGAAGCGCATGTTGGACGCATTGATGGCGAATTCCCGGGTGTTCTCCGGAATCTGCAAGGCCTCCTGGGTGAGAACGAAGCTGCCGGTTTCCCGGTCCAGGGTGAAACAGACGACGCCGTGGCCCAGGGTCAGCACCAGCAGGGTGGACGGGCCATAGACGGCATAACCGGCGCACACCTGCTGGGTGCCCGGTTGCAGGAACGCCTGCTCGTCCGGCTCGGCGACACCCTCGGGGCAGCGCAACACCGAGAAAATGGTGCCGACCGAGATGTTGACATCGATGTTGCTCGAGCCGTCGAGGGGATCGAACAGCAGCAGGAACTCGCCGCGCGGAAAACGATGGGGAATCTGGTGCGGATGATCCATTTCCTCGGAGGCCATGGCCGCCAGGTGGCCGCCCCATTCGTTGGCTTCCAGCAGGATCTCGTTGGAGATCACGTCCAGCTTCTTTTGCGCCTCCCCCTGCACGTTCTCGCTGCCCGCCCCGCCCAGGACGCCCGCCAGCGCTCCCTTGCCTATGGCGATGGAGATCGCCTTGCAGGCGCGGGACACGACTTCCACGAGCAAGCGCAGATCGGAGTTGATCCACTGCTGTTTGCGCTGCTGCTCGATGAGATACTGCATCAGGGTAATACGGCGCATCGACTTCTCCAGTGGCAGTTGCGGAAAGCGCAATTATCCTGCAGAGGCGCGCCCGGGGCACGGCTTGGTAGAATTCCAGACACCTTCTTACCGCCTATTGGGGTTCATGCGCGTATTCGTCCTCGGCGCCGGCCTGATCGGCGTCGCTACCGCCTGGTATTTGCGCCGGGCCGGCCATGACGTCACGGTGATCGACCGGCAGCCGGCCGCCGGCATGGAAACGAGCTTTGCCAACGGCGGCCAGATCTCGGTGAGCCATCCCGAGCCCTGGGCCAATCCCGGCGCGCCGCTGCAAGTGCTGCGCTGGCTGGGCCGGGAAGACGCTCCCCTGCTGTTCCGCCCGCGGCTCGATTGGCAGCAGTGGTCCTGGGGGCTGCGCTTCCTGCTGCAATGCCTGCCCGGTCCGACCCGGCGCAATACCGGCGCCATCGCCGCCCTCGCCCTCTACAGCCGCGAGCGCCTGCGCGAGCTGCGCCGCGACACGGGCATCGAATACGATTGCCTGGAACGAGGCATCCTGCACCTGTGCTTCGATGCGCGCTCCTTTTCTCATGCGCACAGGCGCGCCGCCATGCTGCGCACCTACGGTATCCGCGCCGAGGTGCGCGACGCGCGGCAGTGTATCGCCCTCGAACCGGCGCTGGCCGGCTGCCGTGACACCCTGTTCGGCGGCATCTACGCGCCCGACGACGAAACCGGCGATGCCCATCGTTTCACCCAAGCCCTGTCGCGCCTATGCATGCAGGCGGGAGTGGAATTCCGCTTTGGCGCAACGGTCAGGCGGCTGCAGGCCAGTGGTAGCCGTATCGTCGCCGCGGAGGTCGTCCAGGATGGCGAGACGCACCGGGAAAGCGCGCAAGCCTACGTCGTGGCCCTGGGCAGCTACAGCCCCCAGCTCGTGCGTCCGCTGGGGGAGCGCCTGCCGATCTTTCCCGTCAAGGGTTACTCGGTCACCCTGTCCCTCGCCGACGATGCCGGCGCGCCGCGCACCAGTATCACCGACGAATCGCGCCGCATCGTCTGCTCGCGCCTCGGCAACCGCCTGCGCCTGGCCGGCACGGCGGAACTGTCCGGCTACGACACCTCGATAAACGCCGTCCGTTGCGAGGCGATCCTGCGCCGCGCCCGGGAGATCTTCCCCGCATTGCACGCAGCCGGAGAGCCGGAATACTGGGCGGGGCTGCGCCCAGCGACGCCCGGGAATCTCCCCGTCATTGGCCGCAGCCGCTACGAGAATCTCCTCTACAACACCGGACACGGCACCCTGGGCTGGACCCTGGCCTGCGGCTCGGGGCAGGCGCTGGCCGACATCGCATCGGGACGTGGGCCCTCCGTTGCCTTCCCATTCCGCAAGCCGTGAGCGCTTCGCCGGAAATTCGCTGACGATCTCCGTCGTTGCCCGGCGCAAAGTTCGTAATCCCGTACCGCGCCCGGTCATCGCCATGCGCGCATGAATCGTTAGTGGGAGGATGACTACGGCGTGATCAGCGGGGGCTGCAACCGGGGTAAGAACGCACTCCTTCGCTGCACAACCGCCGGATTTACGCCACCTCGCCTTGATCACGAGAGCTTCGCGGAACTACGCCCGCTCGCCCTGCGAGGCTTCGCCTTCTATCCGGTTCTTGGTCCTAGGCTCGCAGCTTACGCTCCACGCTTCCTCCCCACACTCGGTCGCCCTCGTGCAGTTGCGCTTCGCTTCACTCGCCGTGATCAACTCATGGGAGGACTTCCACCTCCAGGAGTGCGCCCGTGCCGGGCGCACGCAAAAAGGCCACGGATTCCCATCCGTGGCCTTTTTGATTTGTGGGGTAGTCTGA
>DYIB01000142.1 GCA_020723855.1 Uliginosibacterium gangwonense | reverse complement strand
GCCGCGGCATCGTCGGCGAACTGGGCGCGCTGTACCGCCGCATGGTGGGCGGGCGCGGTCAGGGAAAGCGGTTTTCGTGAGTGGTTCGTACGTCGACTAGGAGGAGACCGAAATGAGGAAGGGATGCAAGGCGATCTGCCTGGGACTGATGGCAGCCGGGGCGGCGCAGGCGCAGGTCAGCGACGGCGTCGTGCGCATCGGCGTGCTCAACGATCAGACCGGCGTCTATGCCGGCCTGGCGGGGCCGGGATCGGTGTGGGCCGCCAAGAAGGCGGTCGAGGACTTCGCCCCGGAGAAGCACGGGCTGAAGGTGGAAGTGATCGCCGCCGACCATCAGAACAAGCCGGACGTGGGCGCCAGCGTCGCCCGCCGCTGGTTCGACGTGGACAAGGTGGACGTCATCGTGGACGTGCCCACCTCGTCTGTGATCCTGGCGGTCAATGAAGTGGTGAAGGAAAAGAACAAGGTGTTGCTGGTGTCCGCCGGCGGCACGTCCGATCTCACCGGCCGCGCGTGCACGCCCAATGCGATCCACTGGACCTACGACACCTGGGCGCTGGCCAACGGCACCGGCAAAGCGGTGGTCAAGACCGGCGGCGACACCTGGTTCTTCATCACCGCCGACTATGCCTTCGGCCACGCGCTCGAGCGCGATACGGAAAGCGTGGTGGTCAAGAACGGCGGCAAGGTGCTGGGCAAGGTGCGCCATCCCTTCCCGGGCACCGACTTCTCTTCCTACCTGCTGCAGGCCCAAGCGTCGAAGGCGAAGATCGTCGGCCTCGCCAACGCGGGCGGCGACACCATCAGCGCCGTCAAGCAGGCGTCGGAATTCGGCATCACCGCGGGCGGGCAGAAGCTTGCCGGCCTGCTGGTGTTCATCAGCGACGTCCAGGCGCTCGGCCTCAATGCCGCCCAGGGGCTGATCCTGAGCGAGACCTGGTACTGGGACATGAATGAGGAGAGCCGCAAGTTCGGGCGCGAGTTTGCCGCGGCCAACGGCGGCAAGTATCCCACCATGGCCCATGCCGGCGTTTATTCCTCTGTCATTCATTACCTGAAGGCGGTGGCGGCGCTGAAGTCCGACGCCGACGGTGCCAAGGTGGTCGCCAAGATGAAGGCGATGCCGACCGAGGACAAGCTGTTCGGCAAGGGCTCCATCCGGGCGGACGGCCGCAAGATACATCCGTTGTATCTGTTCGAGGTGAAGAAACCGAGCGAGTCGAAATACCCCGGGGATTTCTACAAACTGCTCGCCACCGTTCCGGCCAACGAAGCCTTCCGTCCCATCGAGGAGGGCGGCTGCCCGCTGGTGAAGAAGTAAGCGCGGCGAACGTTCTTCCGCGGCGGAAGGGGGCCGGAAGCGGCCTCCTTCCGCCGTTCTCATTTGGGCAGATTTGCCACCACGCTCTTCGCCGTTTCCACGAAAGCCGCCAGCAGGGGGGAGGGGTTGCGCTGGACCCATCCCAGCATCACCTCGATCTTCGGCGTGCGTCCGCGGATGGGCTTGTAGACCACGTGGTCGAAGCGCACCCGCTGCACCGACGAGGGCACGAAGGCCAGTCCGGTGCCCGAGCTGACCAGCCCGAGGGTGGTGTACACCTGGCCGACTTCCAGTGCCACGTTTGGCACGAAACCGGATGCCGCGCACATGCGCATGATCATGGTATGGAAATCGGGCGCCAGATGCGGCGCGTACATGATGAAACGCTCGGCCGCGCACTCCTTGAGGGACAAGGTCTGGCGCCTGGCCAACGGATGGGTGTCCGGCACCGCCAGGACGAAGGGCTCCTTGAGCAGCGTCTGGCGGATGACCTCCTCCTGGGGTACCGGGCGCATGAAGGAGACGTCCACATCCCCCCGCAGTAGCGCGTCGGCCTGGCTGATCACCGGGAACCAGCGCAACTGCACGTCCACCGAGGGGAAGCGTTCCCGATAGGCGCGCAGAATGGGCGGCAGCAGCGTGTAGGACATGTGCTCGAAGAAGCCGACCGCCAGCCGGCCGATCTCGCCGCGCTGGGCGCGCTGGGCCTGCACCGCCGCCATCTCGGTGGCCCGGATGATCTGTTTCGCCTGCTCCAGGAAGACGCGCCCGGCCTCGGACAGCTCCACATGGCGGCGCGTGCGGTGCAGCAGCGTGACGCCCAGTTCCTCCTCCAGTTGGCGGATCTGCTGGCTCAGGGGCGGCTGGGCGATGTGCAGGCGCTCGGCGGCGCGGGTGAAGCTCAGGTCCTCGGCGACGGCGATGAAATAGCGCAGGTGGCGCAGATCCATATATATAAATCCAATATTAATATGCGATGAATTATATATTGGACACACAACAGTGCAACTCCTACGATGGCCTAAATCGTGCCCCATCGAGGAGGAAAAGCACAGTGAAACGCGCATTGTTGGACCAAGCCGTCGCCAGGATGCTGGCACGCATCGATTCCACGCTCTCCCGGCCGGGGGAGGGCTTCCCCCACTACGCCGATCCGGCAACCGGACAGTGGACGCGCAGCTCGGCCGGTGACTGGACCGGAGGATTCTGGTGCGGGCTGCTGTGGCTGGCGGCACTGCGCACGGGGGAGGCGAGGTACCGCGACCAGGCCCGCGCCTGGGCGCTGCGGCTGCGGCCGCGGGCGGCGTCCAAGTCGGTGTTCAAGGGCTTCCTGTTCTGGTACGGCGCCGAGCTGGGCAGCGAGCTGTTCGCCGACCCGGTGGCGCGCGAGCTGTCCGCCGAGGGCGCACGCGGCCTGATGCAGATGTACAGCCGCACGGCGCAACTGATCCCGCTCGGGACGGAGGCGGAGGAGGCCTCCGACGTGGGTCTGAACGAGGCCAACATCGATGCCCTGCCCGGAACGGCGGCGCTGCTGCTGAGCCACGGCACGACGCTGGGCTGCGACGAGATGGCACGCCGCCACGTGCGCCGGCACATCGCCCTGTGCGTGCGCGACGACGGCTCGGTATGCCAGTCGGCGACCTTCGATCCGGCCGACGGCCGCCTGGTGCGCCGCTACACCCACAAGGGCATCCGCGACGACAGCACCTGGGCGCGCGCCCAGGCCTGGGGCATGCTGGGACTGGCCCAGACCCTGGCCTGGCGCGAGACCGAATTCCGCGACGCGGCGGCGCGCGTGGCCGACTGGTGGCTCGACCACGTGCCGGCCGACCACGTGGCGTTCTGGGACTTCGACGATCCCGCCATCCCCGACACCAACCGCGACACATCGGCGACGGCCATCGCCGCCGCGGCACTGCTCAAGCTGGCGCGCCTCGTTCCCGAGCGCGCCGAGCGTTACCGGGCGGCAGCCGAGGCTGCCGTGGAACAACTGGTGTCGCGCTACCTGACGCCGGTTTCCGCGGACGACCGGCGCGAGCCGGGCATCCTCACCGGCGGCTGCTTCAACAAGCGCCTGGGGGTGGCGACCAACCACGAGCTCATCTGGGGCGACTACTTCCTGTTCGAATCGTTGCTGGCGCTCGACGGCTGCTTCGTGCCGGAGAGAGTGTGATTTCCTGATTCCGGAGAGAGAAATGCAGCAGTTCACCAAACCTCATCAAGGCCCCGTGTCTACCCTCATCGGCACGGAAACCAGCTACACCCGCACCGTAAGCGAGTATGACGTTTATGCCTTCGCCGGCATCAGCGGCGACAACCATCCCAACCACGTGGACGAGGAGTATTGCAAGCGCATGGGGTTCGGCGGCCGCATCGCCCAGGGCGCGATGCTGGTCGGCTACACCGCCGGGGCGGTCAGCAAGTACCTGGACATGGTGGGGCGCCCCGCCGTGTCCTACGGTTACGACCGGGCGCGCTTCATCAAGCCCGTGCGCATCGGCGACACGCTCACGGTGCACTACCGCATCGTGCGCGCCGATGACGAGAAGAAACGCCTGTGGGCCGACGTGACGCTCACCAACCAGCGCGGCGAGACCGTCTGCGTGTGCACGCACATTTGCCATTTCCAGGTGTGAGAGATGCGATGAGCAAGATCTGCACTGCGGCAGAGGCGGTCTCGGACATTCAATCGGGCCAGGCGGTGGGGAGCGTCGGCGTCATCGGCTGGCTGACCCCGGACGACCTGTTCCAGGCGCTGGCCCGGCGTTTCAAAGACACCGGCGCGCCGCGCGACCTCACCTTCTACTTTCCGGTGAGCGTGGGCGACGGCATGGGCATCCGCGGCATGGACCACGTGGCCATCGAAGGGCTGATGAAGCGCGTGGTGTCGGGCAACTTCATCAATTCGATAAATCCCGCGACCGGCAAGCGGCCGGAGATGATGCGCCTGATCAAGGAAAACCGCGTCGAGGCCTACTGCTGGCCCATCGGCGCCACCATGCACTGGCTGCGCGAGGTGGCGCGGCGCAGCCCGGGCTACCTGACGCGCATCGGCCTGGGCTCGTACATCGACCCGCGCCAGCAGGGCGGCAAATACACGGCGCGCGCCCGGGAGGACCTGGTGCGCCTGGTGCAGTTGGAGGGGCAAGAGTACCTGTTCTATCCCTCCTGGCCGCTGCATGTGGCCTTCCTGCGCGCCACCAGCGCCGACGAGCACGGCAACCTCAGTTTCGAGGACGAGCCCATCGTGTCCTGCGCGCTGGCGCTGGCGCTGGCGGTCAAGGCCTCGGGCGGCAAGGTGATCGCCCAGGTGCGCAAGATCGTGCCGCGCCGGGCGCGCGGCGTGCACCAGGTGCGCGTGCCGGGCGAACTGGTGGACCGCGTGGTCGTGTCGCCGGGGCAGATGATGACCACCGACGTGCGCTACGACGACGCCTATCTGGGCGGACAGGTGTTCGACGGGCGCAGCGCGCTGCGCCTGCCGCCGGGTCCCGACAAGGTCATCGCGCGTCGCGCCGCCGCCGAGATCCGGCCCGGCGTGGTGAGCATCTTCGGCTTCGGCGCCTCGTCCGACGTGCCGACGGTGATGATGGAAGACGGCACGTTCGAAAACGACGGCCTGCTGCGCTACCGCTTCACCACCGAGCACGGCCCCTTCGGCGGGCTGGTCATGAGCGGCTGGCAGTTCTCGGCCAACAAGTATCCCGAGGCGCTGATCGACGGGCCGTCCCAGTTCGATTTCATCGACGGCGGCAACTGCGAGGTGGCGGCATTGGCGTTCGCCCAGTTCGACCGCGCCGGCAATGTGAACGTGAGCCGCTTCGGCGCGGCGAACCCCGGTCCCGGCGGCTTCATCGACATCGCCCATAACGCACGCGAGCTGCTGTTCACCGGCACCTTCACCACTGCCGGGTTGAAGGCCGAGGCCGAAGGCGGCCGGCTGACCATCCGCCAGGAAGGGCAGGTGAGAAAGTTCGTCGGGCGCGTCGAGGAGATTACCTATCCCCTGCGCCGCAATGTGGCCGAGCGCGGGCAGAAGGCGAAGATCATCACGGAGCGCGCGGTGTTCCTGGTGGAGCCGGAGGGCCTGGTGCTGGCGGAGATCGCCCCCGGGATCGACGTCAAGAGCCAGGTGCTGGACCTGATGGAGTTCCCTCCCATCCGGGTGGCGGACCCCCTGCCGACGATGCCGGGCGCGCTGTTCCGCGCATAGCAAACGACACAGAGCCAGAGAGGAAAGCATGGCAACCATCAATTACCTGACGACGATCCAGTTCGACTTCGGCGCCCTGAGCGTGCTGCAGGCCGAGTTGCACCGGCTCGGTATACGGCGTCCGCTGGTCGTCACGGACAAGGGCGTGCGCGCAGCGGGGCTTCTCGGCCGTGTCACCGAGCGGATGGAAGCGGCGGCCGGCGCCATCGTCTACGACGATACGCCGGCCAACCCCACCGAGGACGCGGTGGTCGCCGCCACCAGGATCTATGTCGAGGCGGGCTGCGACGGCATCGTCGCCGTGGGCGGCGGCTCGGCCATCGATCTGGGCAGGGCCACGGCGCTGCTGGCGAC
>DYIB01000009.1:28368-50353 GCA_020723855.1 Uliginosibacterium gangwonense | reverse complement strand
GCCAAGACCCAGTTGCATCTCGACCGCTGCCTCACCTGCCGCGCCTGCGAGACCACCTGCCCCTCCGGCGTGGAATATGGGCGCCTGGCGGACATCGGCCGCCAGGTGGCGCAGCGGCGCGTCAGGCGCGAGCCCCTGGATCGGCTCAAGCGCGCGGCGCTGAAGGAAGGCCTGCCGCGCGGCTGGCTGTTCGCGCCGGCGCTGCGCCTGGGGCAATGGTTCCGGCCGCTGCTGCCCAAGCCCCTGGCGACCAAGGTGCCGCCGCGCCAGGAGGCGGGGCCTTGGCCCGCCATGCGCCATGAGCGCCGCATGCTGGTGCTGGCCGGCTGCGTGCAGCCGGCCCTGGCGCCCGACATCAACCCGGCAGCGGCACGGGTACTCGACCGGCTGGGCATTTCCCTGTGGCAGGCGCATGAGGCCGGCTGCTGTGGCGCGCTCCCCGGCCACCTGGGCGACCCCGACGCGGCGCGTGCCATGGCCCGGCGCAACATCGACGCCTGGTGGCCCCATATCGAGCACGGCGTCGAAGCCATCGTCATGACCGCTTCCGGCTGCGGCGTGTTCGTCAAGGACTACGGCCATCTGCTGCAGCACGATCCCGCCTATCGGGACAAGGCGGCGCGGGTGGCCACCCTCACCCGGGACGTAGCCGAGGTCCTCGCCCAGGAGCGGGACAAACTGTTGGCCCTGTTGTCCGGGCGGCCTGCCGCCCGCTCCAAGCTGGCCTTCCACTCCCCATGCACCCTGCAGCACGGGCAGAAGATCCGCGGCGTGGTGGAAGAAATCCTGACGGCGGCCGGCTTCGAGCTCACTCCCGTGGCCGAGAGCCATCTGTGCTGCGGCTCCGCCGGCACCTATTCCATCCTGCAGCCGGAGCTGTCGGCGCAGTTGCGCGAACGCAAGCTGAAGACCCTGCAGGCGGGCGGCGCGCCGGCCATCGTCACGGCCAACATCGGCTGCCTCGCCCATCTGCAGGCGGGCACGGACACGCCCGTGAGCCACTGGGTGCAGCTCCTCGACCGGCGCCTGGGCCCGTAAGGCCCCGAACGACGTATCATAGTCTCCCCCCATGGAGGAGGAGACTATGTATCTCAACAACGAGGCGAAAAGCTATCAGGAGCTGTACGACACCTTCCGCTGGGAAACCCCGGCCCGCTTCAACATCGGCTGGGCCTGCTGCGGCCGCTGGGCCCAGGACCGCTCCCGCTTCGCGCTGTATTTCGAGGACGAGGCGGGCCGCAGCGCCGCCTACAGCTTCTGGGACATCCAGCGCCAGGCCAACCGCCTGTCCAACGCCCTGCACGCCATGGGCGTGCAGCGGGGCGACCGGGTGGCCATCATCATGGCCCAGCGGCCGGAAACCGGCATCGCCCACGTGGCGGTGTACCAGATGGGCGCCATTGCGCTCCCCCTGTCCCACCTGTTCGGGCCCGACGCCCTGGAGTACCGCCTGGAAAACAGCGAGGCTTCGGTGGCCATCGTAGACGAGTCGACCCTGCCCAAGCTGTGGCAGGTGCGCGAGCGCCTGCCGCGGCTGCGCCACGTGATCGGGGTGGGCGAGGCGCGCGAGGCCGGTGTGCATGAATGGGAGCGGCTGCTGCCCAAGGCCTCGCCCCGCTATCAGTGTGTCGATACCTCGGCCGACGATCCGGCCATGATCATCTACACCAGCGGCACCACGGGCAATCCCAAGGGGGCGCTTATGGCCCACCGCACCCTGCTGGGCAACATCCCGGGCTTCGTCTGCTCCCACAATTTCTATCCCCAGCCGGGCGACATGTTCTGGTCGCCCGCCGACTGGGCGTGGACCGGCGGCCTGTTCGACGCCCTGCTGCCCGCCTGGTACTTCGGCAGCCCCATCCTGGGCTATCTGGGCCGTTTCGATCCCGAGAAAGCTTTTCAGCTTCTGGAAAAGTACGGGGTGCGCAACGCCTTCCTTTTTCCCACGGCCCTCAAGATGATGATGAAGGCCGTGCCCGAGCCGAAGGAGCGCTACGAGCTCGGCCTGCGCAGCATCATGAGCGCCGGCGAGGCGGTGGGCGAGGCGGTGTTCGAGTGGGTGCGCGACAAGCTGGGCGTGACCATCAACGAGATGTTCGGCCAGACCGAGGTCAATTATATCGTCGGCAACTGCGCCGCCGTCTATCCGCCCAAGCCCGGCTCCATGGGCCGGCCCTATCCGGGCCACCGGGTGGCGGTGATCGACGAGGCTGGCAGGGTGCTTGCCCCGGGCGAGGTGGGCGAGATCGCCGTGCAGCGGGGCGACGATCCGGTATTCCTGCTCGAATACTGGAAGAACCCCAAGGCGACCGCCGAGAAGTACGTGGGCGAGGGCAGGGAGGCCTGGGCGCGCACCGGCGACCAGGCCCTGGTCGACGAGGACGGCTACTTCTGGTACCAGGGTCGCAGCGACGACGTGATCAAGAGCGCCGGCTACCGCATCGGCCCGGCGGAGATCGAGAACTGCCTGGTCAAGCACCCGGCCGTGGCCAATGCTGCTGTCATCGGCGCGCCCGACGAGACGCGCGGTACCATCGTCAAGGCCTTCATCGTCCTGCAGCCGGGCATCCGGCCCTGCGCCGATCTGGAAGCCCAGCTCCAGGCCCACGTCAGGGGCAAGCTGGCGCCTTACGAGTATCCCAAGGTCATCGAGTTCGTGGACAGCCTGCCCATGACCACCACGGGCAAAGTGCAGCGGCGCATCCTGCGGCTGCGGGAGGAGGAGCGGTTCGCGGCGCGCAGGGGTGAATGAAAGTCACGGCCCTCAACCCAATGAGCTTCCCGCCTTGGCCCGGCCTTTTTAGGATATGAACGGCTGGCAATGACCGAATCACCGGCACAGGGACGTCAGCAGGCGCCCCAGGCCATCTGGGTGGATGCCCTGGGGCGGGTGCGCCCGGAGCGGCGCACCGACCACAGGCTGCGCGCCGTGGTCGCCGCCGCGGCCGAGCTGGTGCAGCCCTTCCTGGAGGAAAGCTGGTGCGGCCGCTCGCTGGAACATCTCGCCTACCGGGCGGTGCGCGAAGTCTATCCCGAGCTGCAGCCGGGCGAGGCGCACCTGGTGGTGGTCGCCTCCATGCGCATTCACGCGCGCGCGGCGCAGCCGCATTAGGGGTGCCTCAGGCGGGATTGTCCTGCACCAGCATCTTGGCCGTCGCCTCGGCGACGATCGTCTTCTCCTGATTGAGGCATTTGCCCGCGAGAGAAACGATTCCGCCGCGATGGAGGGGCTTGGCTTCCTTGCCGGTGACGGTCCATTGGGCGGTGAGCGTGTCGCCGGCGCGCACCGGGGCGGTGAATTTGCAGCAGTGCTCCAGATAGGCGATGGCGGTGCCGTGGAACAGCATGCCCAGGGCGGACGCCATGAACGAGCTGGTGAGATAGCCGTGGGCGATGCGCCCGCCGTAGCGGGAGCGCGCACTGAAGCTCTCGTCGATGTGCAGCGGGTTGAAATCGCCGAACAGCCCGGCGCCCATGACCAGGTGGGTCTCGGTCATGGTCATGACGTTCTCGAAATGGTCGCCGATCTTGACTTCGTTGAAGCCCCGGCCAAGGTGCATGGCTGCGTTTCCTGATGAGTCCCCAGGTAAGGTTAGCATTGTTGGCGCGAATGCGCAGCGGCATGGGCGGGCATACGGGCGGCGGCATCGCCGCGGAGCAGGTGATCCACAAGGCCCGGCAGAACTTCGAGGCCTATGCGCCGGCTGGTGGACAGGAAACCGGCCGGCCCGGCGCGGCCACTCAAGTGACGCTGCCGCGCCCGACGGCAGCGCGCAGTTCCGCCGGCACGCCTTCTTCCCACAGGGTGAAGTGGAACACCGCGCCGCGCCCCGGGCGGGAATCGGCCCAGATGCGGCCACCGTGGCGCTGGATGATGCGCTGGACGATGGCCAGCCCGATGCCGCTGCCTTCGAAGTCGGTGGACGAGTGCAGCCGATGGAAGGGCGTGAACAGCCGGCTGGCGTGGGACATGTCGAAGCCGGTGCCGTTGTCGCGCACGAAATAGACCGTCTGGCGGTCGGCCTTGGCATGGCCGAACTGTATTCGTGTCTGCGGCTGCTCGCGCGAATACTTCCAGGCGTTGCCCAGCAGGTTCTCCATCGCGATGGCGAGCAGGCCGGCATCGCCCTCCACCGTCAGCCCCCCCTCGATGACGAAATCTGCGGCGCGCTGCGGTTCCGCCTCGCGCAGCTTGTCGAGGATGTCGGCCACCAGTACGCTCAGGTCCACCGTCACCACCCGCATGTTGCTGCGGCCGATGCGCGACAGCTTGAGCATGTCGTCGATCAGACGCTCCATGCGCGCGCTGGCGGCGATGATGCGGTCCAGGTAGCGGTTTGCCTCCAGGTCCAGTTGATCGCCGTACTCCTCGATGAGGATGCGGCTGAAACCGTCGAGCGCCCGCAGCGGCGCACGCAGGTCATGGGATACCGAATAGGAAAAGGCTTCCAGCTCCCGGTTCGCCTGCTCCAGTTGGGCGGTGCGCCGGCGCACCCGCTCTTCCAGTTCGGCGTTCAAGCGCTGCACTTCATCCACCGCCCGCTGGCGCATCACGGCCAGGGCGAGCTGCTCCGCCACCGTGAGCGCCAGGCGCGTCTCCTCCTCGGTAAAGCGATGGGGCGTGTCGAAACAGAGCATCAGCTTGCCGATCAGCTCGCCCTGGTGACTGACGGGAAAGAGGGCCAGGGAGGCGATGCCCTCGCGCGCGATCAGATCGGCGAAGGCGGCCAGTTGCGGCTCCTGCGCCGGGTCCTCGACCAGGACCGGCTGCGGCTCCGGCGTCTTGCCGCGCCAGGGCGAGCGACCCTCGGTCGCTTGGCGATAGGCGTCGGACAGGCCGCGCCATACCACGTAGCGCATCACCTTGCGCCGGTCCATCAGCAGAATCGCGGCGCGCTGGGCACCCGTGGTAGCGCACAGCACGTCCAGCGCCTTGTCGAAAACATGCTCGCTGCGGGTGCTGCGGTGGATGACCTCGGTGAGCTGGTGCAGGGCCAGGAGCTGGCGGTATTGCCGGTCCAGTTGCGCCTTCTGGTGGTTCTCCTCTGTGACATCGCGGGCCACGCTCAGGATGGCCGGTCGGCCGCGGAAGGCGATGCGGGCGCTGTTGACCTCCACCTGCACGGTGTGCCCGTCCAGCCCGCATACCGTGAAGCGGGTCGGGGTGAGGCGTTGCCCGGCGGCCACCAGGCGCAGTCGCCGGCGCGACAAGTCGCGCTCGGAAGGGTCGAGGAAGTCCGCGATGGGTCGGCCCAGCAGGGCACGGAAAGTGGGGGCGCCGAACAGCTTCACCGACTGGGTGTTGACGAAATCGATGATGCCGTCGCAGGTGATGACAATGGCTTCCGGCACCAGGTCGAGCAGACGACTGAAGCGTTCCTCGCCTTGCTGCTGCTGGCGTTCCGTGTGCCGCAGCAGCTCGATCTCGTGCATCTTGTCGAGGGCGAGCGACAGGCTGGCGGCGAAATTCTCGATCACCAGCTCGTCCGCGGCCGCAAACGGCTGGCCGTCGTGCCGGTCGCACAGGTAGATGCGTCCGTTGTCCTCGCCCATCCAGGTGAGGGGTGCGGCGAGCAAGTGGGACATGACAGGATGGTGGGCCGGAAAGCCGGCAAGGCGCGGGTGGCTGGCGAGGTGGTTGATGCGCACCGGCCGGTTCTCGGCGAAGGTGGCACCCAGCACCCCCGCACCCGTGGGCAGGGCGCCGATGGCGGCCGCCTGGGCGCTGCTCAGTCCGGAGAATACGAAGGTCTTGAAGCGGCCGTCGCCGCCGCGGATACCGATGGCGCCGTAGCGCACCTGCAGCAGACCGACGAGGATTTCTATGCCCGCCTGCAGCATCTCGGTGACGCTGCGGCAGCGGCCGGCGGCGTCCACCAACTGGCGGGAGGCGGCGAGCAGTTCGGCCAGGCGTGATTCACCGGACGGCGTTCCTTCCCGGCCGCCGCCGTCGGCAAATAGCCCAGCGGGTGTTGCGCCGCCTGGCAACACTCTGCTCCTCCTTCGATCGAGCCTACGCCAAAGGCGAGTGGGTGGTGATGGGCTGCCGGTGTATTCCGGCATTAGTAAACCTATATAATTTGCAGGATTCTACAGGATTCCCCCGCCGCACGAGAAGCTTGGCCGCTCATCGGCGCAGGCGGCGCCAGAATACTAATGTCATGATCCCGGCGGCCGCCAGCATCGTGGCGAGCGCAATCTGGAAGCCGATGGGCGAGTCGATCAGGGGCATTTCCTTGAAGTTCATGCCGAATATGCTGGCGATGAGGGCGGCCGGCAAGAGCGTAGTGGCAACGACAGTGAGTGCCCGCACTTCGGCGTTCAGGCGATTGCTCACGGTAGACAGGTAGATGTCGAGCATGCCGGCGATCAGGTCGCGCATGGACTCCAGGGATTCGATGACATAGACCGTATGGTCGTACACGTCGCGCAGGTAAGGCAGGGTGTCGGGCTTGAAGAAGGCCGAGTCGCCCCGTTGCAGGCTATTGACCACTTCGCGCAGGGGCCACACCGCCCGCCGCAGCGCCAGGATCTCGCGCTTGAGCAGGTGCAGGTCTTGCAGCACCCGGGGCTTGGGGTTGTGCATCAGTTGGTCTTCGATGCGCTCGGTGGCCTCGCCCAGTTGCTCCAGCACCAGGAAGTAGCGGTCGACGATGGCGTCGAGCAGCGAATAGGCGAGGTAGTCGGCGCCCGACTTGCGGATCTGCCCTTTGTCCGCGCGCAGGCGTTCGCGGATGGGATCGAAGGAGCCGGTGCGCCGTTCCTGGAAGGTGAGCACGAAGTTGCGCCCGAGCACCAGGCTGATCTGGTCGGAACCGAGCGTCTTGGTGGCGACGTCGTAGTCGAAGAAGCGCGCCACCACGTACAGGTAGTCGCCGTAGTCTTCCACCTTGGGGCGCTGGTCGGTGTTGAGGATGTCTTCCAGCACCAGGGGATGCAGATTGAAGCGCCGGCCGATCTCCGCCATCACCTCGGGTTCGTGCAGGCCATAGACGTTGAGCCACAGGGTTTCAAGGGACGGCTCGTAGCGGCGCGACTCGGCGATGGAGGCGAAGCGCTTTTCGCGCAATTCGTCGGCCTGGAACTCGATGAGCGTGATCTCGGGCCGTTCCGTCTTGATTTCGCCCACATGCACCAGCGAGCCGGGCGCCATGCCCGATTTCCGGGAGCGCAGCTTGCGCGACTTTTGCATAGCGAGAATCCCTTGAGGCGAGAATGGGCGAAGACCGCGGCCAACTTTGAATTGCCCGGCGATTTAAGTATGATTGCCATTCCGCGTCAAGGTGGCGGCGCAACGCCGCCATTCCCACAACCAAGAAAACACGGGGGGAGTCCATGCCTCTGGTCATAGGCGTGCCGAAGGAAACGGCACCCGGAGAGCGGCGCGTCGCCGTAGTCCCGGAAGTGGTCAAGAAGCTCAAGAGCCTGGGCGCCGAGTTCTGCATCGAGCGCGGCGCGGGCAGCGAGAGCTATTTCCGCGACGAGGATTTCGGCGCCGTCACCATCGCGGCGAACGGCAGCGAGGTCTTTGCCCGGTCGCAACTCGTCTTCAAGGTGCAGGCGCCCACGGCGGACGAGATCCGGGCCATGAAGCCCGGCACGGTGCTGATCGGCTTCCTGCAGCCCTATCAGAGCAAGGAGCGCATCGCCCTGCTGCGGGAGAGGAACATCACCAGTTTCGCGGTGGAGCTGATCCCGCGCATTTCCCGCGCCCAGGCCATGGACGCCCTGTCGTCGCAGGCGGCGGTGGCGGGCTACCTGTGCCCCCTGATCGCTGCCAACCACTGCCCCAAATTCTTCCCCATGATCACCTATGCTGCCGGCACCATCCGTCCGGCGCGCGTGCTGGTCATCGGCGCCGGCGTCGCCGGCCTGCAGGCCATCGCCACCGCCAAGCGCCTGGGCGCCATCGTCGAGGCCTATGACGTGCGGCCGGAGACCAAGGAGCAGGTCGAGTCCCTGGGCGCCAAGTTCGTGGACACGGGCGTATCGGCGGTGGGCAGCGGCGGCTATGCGCGCGAGCTGACCGAGGACGAGAAGCGCATCCAGGCGGAGAAGCTGGGCAAGGCGGTGGCCAATTGCGATGTGCTGATCACCACCGCCGCGATTCCCGGCAAGCGCTCGCCGCTGATCATCACCGAGGCCATGATCGCCGGCATGAAGAACGGCGCCGTGGTGGTGGACATGGCAGCCGAGGGCGGCGGCAACTGCGCCGGCACCAGGGCCGGGGAGACCGTGCAGGTGGGCGGCGTGACCATCATCGGGCCGGTGAACCTGCCCTCGCGCATGCCGGTGCATGCTTCCGAGATGTACGCGAAGAACCTGCTCAACTTCTTCCAGTCCTTCATCAAGGACGGGCAGTTGGCGCTCGACTGGAGCGACGAGGTCATCGCCGGCGCCTGCCTGACCCGCGAGGGGCAGTTGAAGCACGAAGGCGTCAAGAAAGTCCTGGGGGAGGCGTAAATGGAAGGCTTCACGGCACTCTACATTTTCATGCTGGCGGCATTCACCGGTTACGAGGTCATCTCGCGCGTGCCGGTCATCCTGCACACGCCGCTGATGTCCGGCTCCAACTTCGTGCACGGCGTGGTGGTGGTCGGCGCCATGGTGGTGCTGGGCCGGGCCGATGCCAACGATCCGCTGCAACTCGTCATCGGCTTCATCGCCGTGTTCCTGGGCGCGGCCAACGCCGCGGGCGGCTACGTGGTGACCGAGCGCATGCTGGGCATGTTCAAGTCGGGCAAAGGGGAGGCGAAATGACTGCCAAGTGGCTGGTTGACGCCTCTTATCTGCTCGTCACGCTGCTGTTCATCTTCGGCCTGAAGAGCATGTCCTCGCCCGTGACGGCGCGGCGCGGCATCGTCTGGGCCGGTGTGGGCATGGTGATCGCCACCGCCGTCACGTTCGCCCTGCCGGGCATGCACAACTTCGCGCTGATGGTGATCGCGCTGGCGCTGGGCGGCGGCGTGGCCTGGTGGGGCGGCAAGGTGGTGAAGATGACCGACATGCCCCAGATGGTGGCGATCTACAACGGCATGGGTGGCGGCGCCGCCGCGGCCATCGCCGCGGTGGAGTTCGCCAAGGGCGAGGTGCACGGCGCCGTGGTCACGGCCCTGGCCACGGCCGGCGCCCTGATTGGCTCCGTTTCCTTCTCGGGTTCGGTCATCGCCTTCGCCAAGCTGCAGGGGCTGATGAAGAAGGCCCACCGGCTGCCGGCGCAGAACGCCGTAAACGTCATCCTCGCCGTACTCACCCTGCTGGTGGGCGTGGGCATCGTCATGTCGGACCAGCCCAGCGCGCTGCAGGTCATCGCCTTCTTCGCGCTGGCCCTGGTGCTGGGCGTGGTGCTCACCACGCCCATCGGCGGCGCCGACATGCCGGTGGTGATCTCGCTTTACAACGCTTTCACCGGCCTGGCCGTGGGCTTCGAGGGCTTTGTGCTCAACAACCCGGCGCTGATCGTGGCCGGCATTGTCGTGGGCGCGGCCGGCACGCTGCTCACCCAGTTGATGGCCAAGGCCATGAACCGGCCCCTGACCAACATCCTGTTCAACCCCATCACCGGCGAGGCCCAGGCGGGCGGCGCCATCGAAGGGACGATGAAGGAGGTGTCGGCCCTCGACGCCGCGGCCATGATGCGTTATGCGCAGAAGGTCATCATCGTGCCCGGCTACGGCATGGCGGTAGCCGGCGCCCAGCACAAGGTGTGGGAGATGACCAAACTGCTGCAGGAGGCGGGCGTGGAAGTGAAGTTCGCCATCCACCCGGTGGCCGGCCGCATGCCGGGCCACATGAACGTGCTGCTGGCGGAGGCGGGCGTGCCCTATGATCTCATCTTCGACCTGGAGGAGATCAACGAAGAGTTCGCCCAGGCCGACGTGGCCCTGGTGATCGGCGCCAACGACGTGGTGAACCCGGTGGCGCGCACCGACAAGTCCAGCCCCATCTACGGCATGCCCATCCTCAATGCCGACCACGCCCAGAACGTGATCGTCATCAAGCGCGGCAAGGGGGCGGGCTATTCGGGCATCGAGAATGCGTTGTTCTACCAGGAAAATACGCGCATGCTCTACGGCAGCGCGCAACAGGCGGTCGCGGAAGTAATCCAGAACATCAAGGCCATGGCCGGCTGAGCATGGCTTGGATTGCGCCATCCCTGGGGCCCGCTTCGGCGGGCCCCAGCTTTTTGGCTGCGGCCGGCCGCTGTGCGGTCTTAACCTGCTTCGCAGGTTAGCCTGCGAAGCAAGAAACGGCTGACGCCGTGTCTTGTGAGGGCGGAATGCTGCGATGCAGCATCGGGCATAGGTCACGAGACGCTGTTGATGAATTCCATTATGATCTGAACGTTCTTGGCTCGAGCCAGCGCCCGGAAATTCCTCCTTGGCCTTACCTGCGAAGAGAGGGGTAACGACCAATAACGAGCTTGCTGGATCCTCTAATTACTACGCGCGATGACCTTCACTCCCGCAGATCTAGCCGCAGATCTCGATTTATCGCGCCTGCCCGCCCATCCCCAGGTCGTCGGACGTTTGCTCCATCTGCTGGAGCAGGACAAGCCGGCGGTCGCCCCCATTACCCAGATGGTGGTGAGCGATCCCTGTCTGTGCCTGCGGGTGATCAGCGCCGCGGCGGCCGCCGGGGTATCCGTCACCAACGTCTCCCTGCCCACGGCGGCGATCGCCGCCGTGGGCAATGACCTGCTGCGCGCCATCGCCGTCAGCGCCGCCGCACCGGTCATGGGCGACGGTGGATTGGAACTGGAGGACTTCTGGAGCAATGCCGTCCTGTGTGCCGAGCTGAGCCGGACCCTGGCGCGCCAGATCGGATACGAAGCGGCGGACGAGGCCTATGTCGCCGGCCTGCTGCACAATATCGGCCAGGTGGCGCTGCTTTACGTGCTCAAGGAACGCTATGTGCCGGTGCTGGAGGCAGCCGCCGGCCCGGGGGAACTGCCCCAGGTGGAAGGGCGGGAGCTGGGTGTGACACACCCGGAGGTGGCGGGCGAGCTGGTGGACCGCTGGCGTCTGCGCTCCTTCATCGGCGATGCCTTGCGTTTCCACCACCATCCCGTGGTGGCGGCCGTGGGCAGCCATCCGCTGGTCAGAATCCTGCGCTGCGCCAGCGCCATGGTCGGAGCCGCCCCGGACCGGTTCGATGCCGCAGCGGCCCTGCTGGGCCTGTCCCAGGCGGCGATGGACGGCCACTGGCGCGAGGCGCAGGAGCGGGCGCAGGCGCTGGCTGCCGATCTGGACGTGACCCTGCGCAGCGCCGCCGGGCCCGCAGTGGCGGCCCTGGTACCCGTCGCGCTGCTGGAGCGGGGCGATGGCGCGCCCGCCGGCGTGGATCGCCAACTGCTGGCGGCGCTCAACAGCGGGGCGCTGCGCTACGCCCTGACCCAGACATTCGGGCATGCGCGCAGCGACGCCGAGGTGCTCGCCTGCGCGCTGCGCTGCGCCGCGGGCCTGGTCGGCCTGGCGGCGCCCCTGTACTTCCTGCCCGAAGCCTCGGGCAAGACGTTGCGCGGCCACGGACTGTGGCCGGGGACCGAGGCGGCGGAGGACTTGCGTATTCCGCTGAACGCGGCCGCCAGCGCAGTGGCGGCCGCCTACATGGATGCAGCCATGGTCAGCCGCGCTGCGACGGCGGCCGATGCCACGGTGCTGGACCGGCAGGTCATGCGCTTCCTCCAGGGCAACCTGCTGTGTGTGCCCCTGATGGCGGAAGGCAAGCCTGCCGGCGTGATGGTGGCGCGCGCCGGCGAGAGCGCGGACGGGCGCAAGGACAGCGCGCTGGTGCTGGCCCTGGCCCGCTTCGTGGGCGAGGCGCTGGAGCGGCGCAAGCGCGGCACCGGCGACGAGGTGGCCCAGCGCGAACTGGTGGAGCGCTACCGGGCCCATGCGCGCCGCATCATCCATGAGGCCGGCAATCCCCTCGGCATCATCAAGAACTACCTGAGGGTCCTCGCCCTGCGCCTGGGCAGCGATAACAGCGTGCAGCAGGAACTGAGCATCCTGAACGAGGAGATCGACCGGGTCACCCAGATCATCCGCCGCTTCGGCGAAGCGCCCGCCGCCACGGCGCGCAAGGACGGGCTGGCGGACATCAACGACACGCTCAAGGAAATGATGACGGCCTATGGCGAGGCGCTGTTCGGCACCCGTCGCATCAGCGTGGAACTGGCCCTGGATCCGGAGATACCACCCATCAAGACGGACGAGGACGGCCTCAAGCAGGCGCTGCTGAACCTGTTCAAGAACGCCGCCGAGGCCATGCCCGCCGGTGGCAAATTCGTGGTCGCCACCTCGGATATGATCAACCACGACGGCAAGACCTTTGTCGAGATCCGCATCAAGGACAACGGTCCCGGCATTCCGCCCGAAACCATGCAGCGGCTCTACCAGCCGGTGGCCAGCGCCAAGGGCGAGGGGCACGAAGGCCTGGGCTTGTCCATAGTTCTGTCTGTCATACATCGGCTGGGCGGCACCATAATGTGCCGCAGCCAGGAGGGTCAAGGAACCGTATTCCAACTGTTGCTGCCGCGCCACGTGGAATAGAATCCAAGTTAAAAAAATATCGCATCACACGGATTTTTATGAGATATTAGCGAAAGGAAGAACAACAACGCGCAAAGAACCGCTGGGATTTGGAGGCTCGAATGGGTGTGCTGGGAGGAGGCTTCTTCTTCACCGGCCTTGACGATACCGCGTCAAGCCAGCGGATTCTCATTGTCGACGACGAGTCCTGCTTCCGCGACAGCCTGCTCGTGCTGCTCGCCGCTCCCGATCGCGAGTTCCATACCTGCGCCAGCAGTGCCGAGGCCCTGGTGGCCCTGGAAAGCCAGGACTACGACCTGGTGCTGCTCGATTTGCGCCTGCCCGACGCCACCGGCCTGGACATTCTCGAATGGCTCAATCGCAACCATCGCAGCATGACGGTCATCGTGGTGAGCGCGGACGAAAGCATAGACTCCGCCATCGATGTCCTGCGCTACGGCGTGTACGACTTCGTGCGCAAACCCTACCAGGTGGAGGAAATCCAGCACGCGGTCGACAAGGCCTTGCAGAAGCGCCGGCTGGAGCGCATCAACGCCCTGATCACTGCCCGCCTGGAGCAGTCCGAGCGCCTGCACCGCTACCTGGTGGACAACTCTCCCGACATCATCTACACCCTCGACCAGGAGGGCCGCTTCGCTTTCGTCAACTCGCGCGTCGAATCCCTGCTCGGCTATGGACGCCAGGAACTGATCGGCCAGCACTATTCGGTCATCGTGCATGAGGAGGACCGCGAGAAGGCCCATTACGCCTTCAACGAGCGGCGTACCGGCGACCGGGCGGCCCGGAACGTGGAAATCCGGCTCAAGTGCAAGGACGGGGCGCAGCCCTTCAAGCATTTCGAGAACCGCTGCATCACCATCGCACTGTCGGCCATGGGCATCTACGAGGAGCCCAACGGCAAGAAGGCCCAGGACAACGCGCGGCGCTTTCTCGGCACCTACGGCGTGGCGCGCGATATCACCGAGCGCAAGAAGGCCGAGGAGACGATCAGCTTCCAGGCCTACCACGACCTGCTCACCCATCTGCCCAACCGCATCCTGTTCAAGGACCGCCTCGGCCTTGCCATGGCCCAGGCTGGGCGCTCGGGCAAGATGGTGGGCGTCATGTTCCTGGACATCGACCGCTTCAAGCTGGTCAACGATACCTTCGGCCATGCGGAGGGCGACGAGCTGCTCAAGGGCATGGCCAACCGCCTGAGGAACTGTCTGCGCAAGGGCGACACCCTGGCGCGCCAGGGCGGCGATGAATTCACGGTGCTGCTGCCCGACCTCATCAACGCCGATGCCGCGGCGGTGATCGCCCAGAAGATACTCGACGAGCTGAAGCGGCCTTTCCTCATCGGCGGCCAGGAATTCCGCGGCACCATGAGCATCGGCATCGCCGTCTACCCGCGCGACGGCGACACTGCGGACAGCCTGATCAAGCACGCGGACATCGCCATGTACCACGTCAAGTCCCGCGGCAAGAACGGCTATCAGTTCTTCTCGACCGAGATGAACGCGGTGTTTCACCAGAAACTGGCGCTGGAAAACGATTTGCGCCGTGCCCTGGAACGCGACGAGTTCGAGCTCTATTACCAGCCCCAGATCAGCGTGGCCCAGTGGCGCATCGTCGGCATGGAGGCGCTCATCCGCTGGCATCATCCCAGCCACGGCTTGCTCGATCCTTCGCGTTTCATCGGCCTGGCCGAGGAGTCCGGCCTGATCAGCGGCATCAGCGACTGGGTCCTGGACACCGCCTGCCGTCAGCTCAGCGTCTGGCGCAACTCGGGGCTGGCCGATCTGCGCATGTCGGTGAATCTCTCGCCGCGCGAGTTCGAAAAGGGCGACCTGGTCGGGCGTATCGTCGGTGCCGTCCAGTCCCACCGCATACCCGCCAATGGGCTGGAGGTGGAGATCACGGAGAACCTGCTGCTGCAGGATGCGGAGGGAGTGATCGCCAAGGTGCAGCGCCTGCGCGACCAGGGCGTGCGCGTTTCCATCGACGACTTCGGCACCCGCTATTCCTCCCTCAATTATCTGCAGAAATTCCCCATCAGCAGCCTCAAGATCGACCAGAGCTTCGTGCGCGACATGAGCCAGGGCGAGGGGCAATTTCCGATCATCATGGCCATCGTCGCCATTGCCCGCGGCTTCGGCCTGCACCTGCTCGCCGAAGGCGTGGAAAGCAAGGCCCAGATGGAAGCCCTGCAGGCCCTGGGCTGCGACGAGATGCAGGGTTTTTTCTTCAGCCCGCCCTTGCCCACGGCGGAGATCAACCGTTTCCTCAGCGGCAAGCCGCGCGATACGCATCTGCACTGATTGGCACGGCGGTTGCAGAGAGACAAGCGGCGCTGGGCAAATTCGGAATGGCTCGCCGGATGCCGGTGCCAAAAAGGGGCCTCACGGCCGTGTTTACGCGAAGAAACGTGCGGCCTCGGCGTTTGCCTTGCGGATGGACTGGAACAGGGCGAGCCGCTGTTCGCTGACGGCGCCTGCCTGGCATGCCGCGCGCACGGCGCAGCCGGGCTCCGCGTCGTGGCGGCAGTCGCGGAAGCGGCAGCGGCCGATGTAGGGACGGAACTCGACGAAGGCCCGCTGCAGCTCCTCCTCGGAGAGATGGGCCAGGCCGAACTCCTGCATCCCCGGGCTGTCGATGACGGCGCCGTCGGCGTCGAGCCGGTAGAGGCGGGTATGGGTGGTGGTGTGTTTGCCCGAATCCAACGCTTCGGACACTTCGCGCGTCGCGGCGCGCGCCCCGGGAACGAGGGCGTTGATGAGGGTGGACTTGCCCATGCCCGACTGGCCCACCAGCACGCTCAGTTGCCCGTGGAGGTAAGGACGCAGGGGCGCAATGGATGCCTTGGCATGCAGTTCCACCACCTCGTACCCCAGGGCGCGCAACGGCTGCAGCCGTGCCCGTGCCTCCTCGGCGCCCTCGGACAGATCGATCTTGTTGAGCACCAGGACGGCGCGCATGCCCTGGTGCTCGGCGGCAACGAGACAGCGCGACACCAGTTCTTCGCCGAAGCTCGGTTTCACGGCCGTGACGATCACCACCTGAGTGGCGTTGGCGGCGATCAGCTTCTGGCGGAAAGCGTCACTGCGGTAGAGCAGGGTACGCCGCGGCGCCACCGAGACGATGACGCCCTGGCCTTTCCCGGCCGCCTCGACGACGACTTCGTCGCCGCAGGCGACATGGCTCTTCTTGCCGCGGGTGAAGCACAGAAGGGTCGAACCGTCGGCCAGCTCGACCTCGTATTGCCTGCCATGGGCGGCGATGACCTGTCCGTCGGAAGTCCGCTTCAAGAGGCTATTTGTTGAACTTGTAGTACTTCTGGTTCAGATAGGCCGCCGCATTTCGCCTCCCCGTTGGCGAAGGGCTGGGCCAAGGCGGCCAGCGGCACGAACAGCAGGATTCCGGGCAGGGTGCGCATCAGGTGCCGCCTATGCGGTGCGCAGCCGAGCTACGCGTATCGCGGCCGGCGGATGGGAATCGTAGAAGGTCGAGTAAAGGGGGTCGGGCGTGAGCGTGGCGGCGTTGTCCCGGTACAGCTTGACCAGGGCGCTGACCAGATCGTCCGCCCGCGTCTGCTGTGCCGCGTAAGCGTCGGCCTCGAACTCGTGGCGGCGCGCCAGGCGGCTCATGAGTGGGGCCAGGGGGAAGACGAACAGGGGCGCCACCAGCGAGAACAGCACCAGTGCCGCCGCCGTACCGCGGACATCCATTCCCAGTCCGCGATAGAACCAGGGCTGGTCGATGAGATAGCCGAGAATGCCCAGGAACACCAGACTGCCCAGGGCCAGCATGGCAACACGCTTCCAGACGTGACGATGTTTGTAATGCCCCAGCTCGTGGGCCAGCACCGCTTCGATCTCCCCGGGCTCGAGCTTGTCGATGAGCGTGTCGAAGAACACGATGCGCTTGGCGGCGCCGAAGCCGGTGAAGTAGGCATTGCCGTGAGCCGAGCGGCGCGAGCCGTCCATCACGAACAGGCCGCTGGCGCGGAAGCCGCAGCGCGCCAGCAGGGCTTCGATGCGCGCCTTCAGGCCCTGGTCGGCCAGAGGCGAGAACTTGTTGAACAGCGGCGCGATGAAAGTGGGATAGACCAGCAGCACCAGCAGGTTGAAGCCCAGCCAGAACAGCCACACGTAGAGCCACCACAAGCTGCCCATGCGGTTCATCAGCCACAGCACCGCCAGCAGGATCGGAATGCCGACCACGACGGCCAGCAACCCTTCCTTCATCAGGTCGGCCAGATAAAGGCGCCAGGTCGTCTTGTTGAACCCGAAGCGCTCCTCGATGACAAAGATACGGTACAGGGAGAAGGGCAGGCCTACCAGGAAGCTCGCAGCCGCCAGACTGCCGATGAACGCCACGCCGTGGCCATAGCCGCCCTCCTCGAACAGTGGCGTCCAAGCCTCGTAGAGCCGCTGCAACACGCCGCCCAGGGTGAGGCCGAGCAGGAGCGCGGCGCCCACCACCGTCTCGATCATGCCCAGGCGGACCTTGGCGACGGTATAGTCGGCGGCTTTGCGGTGTGATGCCAAAGGGATGGCGGCGGCAAACTCCGGGGGGACGGCGTCGCGATGGGCGGTCACATGCCCGATGTGGCGCCGTGCCAGCCACAGCCGGGTGGCGGTGGTGAGGGCGAGCGCAACGAGAAAGACGGTCGTGAAGGCGCTTTCCATAGTTTGGGGATGGCCGTACCTATGACACAATGGCGGCTTTTCGGTTCGTGACGGCGCCCCCGCCGGGGTGCAGATAAAAATTATGACACAGGATCAGAACAATCTCGTATGGCTGGACATGGAAATGACCGGCCTCAATCCCGACGGCGACCGCATCATCGAGGTGGCCCTGGTGGTCACCGATGCCCAACTGGCCACCGTGGCCGAGGCGCCGGTGCTGGTGATCCACCAGCCCGACGCCGTGCTCGACGCCATGGACGACTGGAACAAGTCCACCCATGGGCGCAGCGGCCTCATCGACAAGGTCAGGGCCTCGACGCTCGACGAGGCCCGGGCGGAGGAGCAGCTCATCGCCTTCCTGCGGGACCTGGTGCCGCCGCGCACCTCGCCCATGTGCGGCAACTCCGTGTGCCAGGACCGGCGCTTCATGGCGCGCTGGATGCCACGCCTGGAAGCCTATTTCCACTACCGCAACCTGGACGTCAGCACCCTCAAGGAGCTGGTGCGCCGCTGGAAGCCGGAGCTGGCCAAGGACGTGGTGAAACAGGGCAGGCACGAGGCCCTGGCCGACATCTACGAATCCATCGATGAGCTCAGGTATTACCGGGACAATTTTCTGAAGCTGTAACCAGGCCGCCGCCATTCCAGCTCCAGTTCGCCGTCGAAGCACGCCGAGAGCTGCAGGGCCGGGACCTCCAGGGTCATTTCAAGGCTTCCTCGTTCATGGTGTTCTTCCCCTGCTGAAAACGTTTCGGGCGTAGGCCAGCAGCCCCGCGGTGGAGGAATCGAAGCCCGCGGCGCCGCCCGGCATCTGCGGCAGGATCTCCCGGGCCATCTGCTTGCCCAGTTCGACACCGAACTGGTCGAAACTGTTTACTCCCCACAGGCAACCCTGCACGGCGACCTTGTGCTCGTAGAGAGCGATCAGCCGGCCCAGGCTGCGCGGCGTCAGTTCCGGGAACATGAGGGTGGAACTGGGTTGGTTGCCCGGACATTCCAGGTGGGGCGCCAGCCGCTCGGCATCGTCGGCCGTCCGGCCGGCGGCGAGCAAATGCCGGCGCGCCGTTTCCCGGTCGCGCCCCCGCATGAGTGCCGCGCTCTGGGCCAGGGCGTTGGCCACCAGCGCCTGCTGGCTTTCGGCGGCGTTCTCCGGCAGGGACGCGCCTGCCCCGGCGCTGGCATGCAGCGGCACGATGAAATCGCACGGTACGGTGCGCGTGCCCTGGTAGAACAACTGGTGGAAGGCGTGCTGTCCCACCGTGCCGGGCATGCCCCAGACGACGGGTGAGGTGGGGTAATCCACGGGCTCCCCATCGAGAGTGACGCGTTTGCCGTTGCTTTCCATCTCCAGTTGCTGCAGATAGGCCGGCAGCCACGCCAGGCGGTGGCAATAGGGCAGCACGGCCAGGGTGGGGGCGTCGAGAAAATCGCTGTTCCACAGCCCGATCAGGGCCATGGCGACGGGCAGGTTCTGCGCGAAGGGCGCTTCGAGGAAATGCCGGTCCATGTCACGCGCTCCGGCCAGCATTTCCTCGAAGCGCTCCATGCCGATGGCGCAGGCGAGCGGCAAGCCGATGGCCGACCACAGGGAGTAGCGTCCGCCCACCCATTCCGGCAGCGGGAAACACCGCTCCGACGGGATGCCCAGGCTCCGGGCCGCGGCCAGATTGTTGCTGACGGCGGCGAAATGGGCGCCCGCCGCTTCCTTGCCGATGCCGGCTGCCGCCAGCCATCCCCGGGCGGCGCGGGCATTGGCGAGGGTTTCACTGGTGGTGAAGGTCTTGGACGCGACGATGAACAGGGTCCGGGCCGGATCGAGGTCTGCGGTAACCACGGCGAATTCCGCCGGATCGATGTTGGCGACGAAGCGCACGTCCACCGTAGCGCTTGCCCAGGGGGACAGGGCCGCCACGGCCATGCGCGGCCCGAGGTCGGAGCCGCCGATGCCCAGGTTGACCACCGCCGCCAGCGGCTTGCCCGTCGCTCCTGTCATTTCCCCGGCGCGCAGCCTGGCGACGAAGGCGCGCATGCGGGCAAGGGTGTCCTGTACTTCGGCCGTCACGTCGCGGTCGCCCACGGCATAGCCGCCCTGGGCGCGCAGGGCGATGTGCAGAGCCGCCCGGTTTTCCGTCGCGTTCACCGCCTTGCCTGCCGTCATGTCCGCCAAAAACTCGCGCAGTCCGCGCTTCTCCGCCAGTTTGATCAGGAGCGCCAGCGTTTCCGGGGTGACGCGCTGCTTGGAGAAGTCCAGCAGAAAATCGTCGAAGCGCAGGGATAGGTGGTCGAAGCGTCGGGGATCGGCGGCGAAAAGATCGGTGAGACGGAGGTGCGCCAAGGAATCGCGGTGGGCGGCGAGGGCTTGCCACTCGGGCAGCGCAGAAGCGAGCATTGGCTTACTCCTTGCGATAGAGGCGATAGCGTTCGACCTTGTCGCCCGGGCGATGTTCTTCCCGGATCTTGCGCCAGCCGGCGCCCGGCGGCACCTCCTGCCGGGCCGTGCCCTGGATGAGGAAGTAGTCGCACTTGCCGGCGGCGCGGCTGCCTTCCGGCACGGTGACCAGGCCGATGAAGTAGTGGAAGGAGGCCCGCTGGCTCTCGCCCAGGTTCTTGCCGATGACACAGCCCGGGTTCTTCGGCAGGCTGCGCGCCAGGGATTCGGCCACGCCCCGGTAACTGCGGCCGTAGTCGATCCAGGGCAGCCACAGGGCGATGATCAGGCACCACAGCAGCGTCACGCCCGCCGCCCAATGGACCGTGCCGCGGAAGGGCGAACGCGGGCTGGTGACGATCAGCCACAGCCAGGCCAGGGTCAGGGCCAGTGCCGCTGCGAAGGCCGGCCAGGAGAACTGGGCGACGAAACCGGGTTCGAGCTTGGCGAAGTTGCGCGCGATGCGCGGGGGCACGCCGAACACCATGGCCACCCAGCCCAGCCATATCAGGCCGGCGAAAAAGGTGAAGCTCATCATGCCGAACCAGTCGAAGGCGTTGGCGGCGCCTCGGCGCAGGCTTCCCGCGGCGGGCACCGCCAGCAGTGCCAGGGAAGGCAGAACCGGGAGGGCGGTGAGGCTGCGGCTGGGGAAGAAGGCGAACAGCATCGCCAGGCTGACGACAAAGGCCAGCAGCGGCAGGGCCACGCCCGCTCGGCCCAGGTTGTGCCTTTCCCGCCACAGGGTCCACAGGGCCAGCGGCAGGGCCGGCCAGGCGAACCAGGGCAGCATGGACAGGTAGCGGCGCAGACGCAGGCCCCAGTCCGTGGCAAGGCGGAAATCGGCCAGTTCCCGGGACCACCAGGCCGCCAGCAGTTGCTCGCTGCGCCAGCCCAGCAGGGCGGGCCAAAGGGCGCACAGGGGCAGGGCCACCAGCAGGAGCGCCAGCAAGCCCCTGCCCCAGGCCCCGGCAGGCCATTCGCGGCTCGCCAGCGGCAGCAGCAGCACCAGGGGCAGCAGGGAGGCGGGGGCGATGAGGCCGCAGGCCAGGAAGCCCAGCCCGATGGCCGCGCCCGCCACGGCGCCGCCGCGCACCGGGTGGCTGCGTATGAGGGCCAAGCCGTAATAGGTCGCGGCGCTGGCGGCCAGCAGGGCCGTGAGGGGCTGGGTTTCGTGGCTGTGGAGGAACAGGCCCAGGGAGCCGATGGCGATGAGGGGAGCGATGCAGCCGGCGGCGGGGTCATTCAGGCGGCGCGCCGCCAGGCCCAGGAACAGCAGCATCAGGGCGACGAACAGGCCGCTTGCCAGGCGCGCCGCGTCGTGCAACGGCAGCAGGAAGGCAAGGGTGCGGGCGCTTAAGGCGCCAACCCAGTAGTAGAGCGGCGGGTTGTCCAGGTAGAGCTGGCCGGCCAATCGCGGCACCAGCCAGTCGGTGCCGGTGGCGAAGCCGTAGATGACGCCGATGTGGGTGGCATCGTCGCCCTTCCAGGGGTCGTGGCCGGTCAGTCCGGGCAGCAGGAACAGGCTGCAAAGCAAGACGAGGAAAAGCCCGCGCGGCGGAAAAGACAGGGGAAAGCGGGGCAGGGACGACATCCTCGGATGGCTGGTAGCTTGCGTGCAGACTGGTTGTTGTTGGACCGCAGCGCCCGGCGTGGGCGTCGCCAGCGGTCATTTTATCGGAACGGGCACGAATGCCGGGCCCGGGGAAAGCAAAAAAGGCAGCCGAAGCTGCCTTTTTTGCCGGTCCTTGCCGCCGAACTCAGGCGGTGCGCTGCTTGCTGGCGTATTTCTGGCGGAAGCGCTCGACGCGGCCGGCGGTGTCCACGATCTTCTGCTTGCCCGTGTAGAACGGATGGCAGGCGGAGCAGACTTCCACATGCAGCGGCTTGCCGGCGGTGGAACGGGTCTTGAAGGTGTTGCCGCAGCTGCAGGTCACGTCGATTTCAACGTACTGGGGGTGGATACCGGGCTTCATCGCAATTCCTCTGGGCAGACGGGCGGCGGGTGTGGCCGCCCTCAAAAAACGAAAGGCGGCAATTTTCTCACAATAATCGAGGGCTTGCAACGGCATTAGCCGCGCCGCATGGCGTCGAAGAACTCGGCGTTGCTCTTGGTCGCCTTGATCTTGTCCAGGAGGAATTCCATCGCCTCCAGGTCGTCCATGTTGTACAGCAGCTTGCGCAGTATCCACACCTTCTGCAGCACGTCCGGCTTGAGCAGCAGCTCCTCGCGCCGCGTGCCGGAGCGGTTGACGTTGATGGCCGGATAGACGCGCTTCTCGGCCATGCGCCGGTCCAGATGGATCTCCATGTTGCCGGTGCCCTTGAACTCCTCG
>DYIB01000009.1:1515-28358 GCA_020723855.1 Uliginosibacterium gangwonense | reverse complement strand
GTGAGCGAGCCGCCCTCCTCGATGTTGCGGGCGGCGCCGAAGAAGCGCTTGGGCCGCTGCAGGGCGTTGGCGTCCACGCCGCCGGTGAGCACCTTGCCCGAAGCCGGCACCACCGTATTGTAGGCCCGCGCCAGACGGGTGATGGAATCGAGCAGGATCACCACGTCCTTCTTGTGCTCCACCAGGCGCTTGGCCTTCTCGATCACCATTTCCGCCACCTGCACATGGCGCGTCGCCGGCTCGTCGAAGGTCGAGGCGACCACCTCGCCCTTCACCGAGCGCATCATCTCGGTCACTTCCTCGGGGCGCTCGTCGATGAGCAGCACGATCAGTACCACTTCCGGGTGGTTGGCGGTGATGGCATGGGCAATATGCTGCATCATGACCGTCTTGCCGCTCTTGGGGCTTGCCACCAGCAGGCCGCGCTGGCCTTTGCCGATGGGGGCGATCATGTCTATGACGCGGCAGGTGATGTTTTCTTCCGCCCGGATGTCCCGCTCCAGCTTGAGCATCTCGGTCGGATGCAGCGGAGTCAGGTTCTCGAACAGGATCTTGTGCTTGGAGTTCTCCGGCGGCTCGCCATTGACCTTGTCCACCTTCACCAGGGCGAAATAGCGCTCGCCGTCCTTGGGCGTGCGGATCTCGCCCTCGATGGAATCGCCCGTATGCAGGTTGAAACGCCGGATCTGAGAGGGGCTGACGTAGATGTCGTCGGTACCCGCCAGATAGGACGTGTCGGGCGAACGCAGGAAGCCGAAGCCGTCCGGCAGCACTTCCAGAGTGCCTTCACCGAAGATGCTCTCGCCTTTCTTGGCCCGATTTTTCAGGAGGGCGAAGATCAGTTCCTGCTTGCGGAGGCGGTTGGCGCCGTCGATCTCGTTGGCGATGGCCATGTCGAGAAGCTGGCTGACGTGGAGGGATTTGAGCTCCGATAAGTGCATGGCGAACGATGAGGGTGAGGCAGAAGCGGGATTGAGGACAGGAAAGGATTCGAAACGGGAGGGACCTCATTCAAGGTCCCGCGGCGGCGCCGGCCTGGCGTTGTTGGCGGTTTCGGTCGCGGCGCCACCTATCGAAGGACTGTACTGAGTTCAGAGATTGCTGTCAATAAAAGCGGTAAGCTGCGACTTCGACAGGGCGCCCACCTTGGTGGCTTCCACGTTGCCGTTCTTGAACAGCATGAGCGTGGGAATACCGCGAATGCCGAACTTGGCCGGGGTTTCCTGGTTGTCGTCGATATTCAGCTTGGCCACTTTCAGGCGGCCGGCGTATTCCTTGGCGACGTCGTCCAGGATGGGAGCAATCATTTTGCACGGGCCGCACCACTCGGCCCAGTAGTCCACCAGCACGGGCGTGGCGGACTGGAGTACCTCCGCCTCGAAGTTGGCGTCGGTCACGTAATGGATATGCTCACTCATGGGTTTCCTCACTGAGAAACGGTTTGGTTGTTCGGGTCGGTAGTGGGGTTTACCGCTTAAAGGGTGGAGTAGCTGGCGCGGTGTCGGCCGGGAACTGAAGCGGTGTCGCGGGCTATCGTAGCAAAAAATGGACGAGGATGGGAAGTGCGGCGGAGGCGGGGTGGCGCCTATGCTAAACTTCGCAGATTATGATTACCGCCGGATGTGTCAGAAGGAATCATCACCATGACTTATGTCGTTACCGAAGCTTGCATCAAATGCAAATACACCGATTGCGTGGACGTCTGTCCGGTGGACTGCTTCCGTGAGGGCCCCAATTTCCTGGTGATCGACCCGGACGAGTGCATCGACTGCACCCTGTGTGTGGCCGAGTGTCCGGTGGAGGCGATTTACGCCGAGGACGATGTGCCGGCCGACCAGAAGCAGTTCATCCAGTTGAACGCCGAACTGGCCAAGTTGTGGGCGCCCATCGTCGAGCGCAAGGACCCCCTGCCGGACGCTGACGAGTGGGCCAAGGTCAAGGATAAGCTGGACAAGCTGGAGCGCTGATCCGGCCCCGGGCGGGCGTACCGCGTCCTCCTTGTGTCATTTGCGTCATATATATATATATCGGGCGGGGGGATTTCCGCCCGCCCTTCGCTGCTTCGCCCCGGCCGCCGCAGGAACCGGTTTTTTTAGAGTGTTCAACCCTTTTCCCCCGGGCTTCGATCGACTAACATTGAATGACAATACGCCTTGCGGCGTTAATGAACCACGTCTAAAAGGGGGACGGTATGCTGGTCAGCGAAATCCTGCGCATCAAGGGCAAGGTCCTTTACACCATTGCCCCGAACAAGACCCTGGCCGATGCGGTCGCGACCATGTCCGACCAGGATGTCGGTTCCCTGGTCGTGTTCGACGGCGGCCGCATGGTCGGCATGCTGACTTTCCGGGAAGTATTGAAGGCGTTGCGCGAGAGCGGCGCCGGCTGGCAGAGCGTGCCGGTTGCGGACGTCGTGGTGCGCGACCCGATAACGGCCGGCCCGGACATGGAAATCGACCACCTGCGCCGCCTGATGGTCGAGCACCACATGCGCTACCTGCCGGTGATGGACGGCAACACCCTGCTCGGCGTCATTTCCTTCCATGACGTCGCCAAGGCCGTGCTCGAGGAGCAGAGCTTCGAGAACCGGATGCTCAAGAACTACATCCGGAACTGGCCGGCCGAGGCCGAAGGCGGCGCCTGAGAATCCCTGTCCTGCCTGCGGCGTGTCCGCCGCAGGTCTTCGCCAAGAACACCAATCACCTGAAACAAGGAGGAGAACCCATGGACAAAATCTGGCTGAAGAGCTATCCCCCGGGCGTGCCCGCGGAGGTCGATATCAACGAGTTCAAGTCCGTCGGCCAGATGTTCGAGAAGAGCGTACGTACCTACGGGCCGCGTACCGCCTATATCAATATGGACAAGGGCCTCACCTACAGCGAACTCGACGGCCTGAGCCGCGACTTCGCCGCCTATCTGCAGTCGGTACTGGGCCTGCCCAAGGGGGCGCGCGTGGCGATCATGATGCCCAACCTGCTGCAATACCCGGTATGCGTCTACGGGGTGCTGTGCGCCGGCTACACGGTGGTGAACTGCAACCCCCTCTATACGCCCAGGGAGCTGGAGCATCAGTTGAAGGACTCCGGGGCGGAAGTCATTGTCATCGTCGAGAATTTTGCCCACGTCCTGCAGGAGGTGCTGCACAACACGCCGGTCAAGCATGTCATCGTTACGGGGCTGGGCGACATGCTGGGATTCCCCAAGAGCATGATCGTGAATTTCGTCGTCAAGCACGTAAAGAAGATGGTTCCGGCCTGGAACATCCCCAATGCGCTGCGCTTCAACGACGTCCTGGCCCGCGGCAGCCGCTCCGAGCTCCGACCGGTGGAAGTGACCCACGACGATATCGCCTTCCTGCAGTATACCGGGGGCACGACGGGGGTGTCGAAGGGGGCGATGCTGACCCACGGCAACATCGTGGCCAATTTGCAGCAGGCCCATGCCTGGCTCAAGCCCTTCCTTTCGGAAGGTGGCGAAATCATTGTCACGGCGCTGCCCCTGTATCACATCTTCGCCCTGACGGCGAACTGCCTGACCTTCTTCAAGATCGGTGCTACCAATCTGCTGATCACCAATCCGCGCGACATCCCGGGCTTCGTCAAGGAGCTGGGCAAGTATAAGTTCACCACCCTCACCGGTGTAAACACCCTGTTCAACGCCCTGTTGAACGATCCCAATTTCGCCAAGCTGGACTTCAGCAGCCTGCGCATCACACTCGGCGGCGGTATGGCCGTGCAGAAGGCGGTGGCGGAAAGGTGGAAGCAGGTGACGGGCACGCCCCTGATCGAGGCCTACGGGCTGACCGAGACTTCGCCCGCCGCCACCATCAACCCGCTGGATCTCAAGGAATACAACGGCTCCATCGGCTTGCCCGTCCCTTCTACCGAAATCGCCATCCGCGACGAGGAGGGGCACGACCTGCCCATCGGCGAGGCGGGCGAGATCTGCATCCGCGGCCCTCAGGTGATGAAGGGCTACTACAACCGGCCGGAGGAAACCGCCAAGGTCATCATGGCCGACGGCTTCCTGCGCACGGGCGACGTGGGCGTCATGGACGAGAAGGGCTTCGTGCGCATCGTCGACCGCAAGAAGGACATGATTCTCGTGTCGGGCTTCAACGTCTATCCCAACGAGATCGAGGCGGTGGTGGCGATGCACCCGGGTGTACTGGAAGTGGCGGCGGTGGGCGTGCCGGACGAGAAATCCGGCGAGGCGGTGAAGATCTTCGTGGTGAAGAAGGATCCCAATCTCACCGCCGAGGCCCTGATCGCCCACTGCAAGGAAAACCTCACCGGCTACAAGGTGCCCAAGCTGGTCGAGTTCCGCACCGAGCTGCCCAAGACCAACGTGGGCAAGATCCTGCGTCGCGCATTGCGCGACGAGCAGCCGCAGAAAGTGGCGGCTTGACCTCCTGCGCTGCTGGCGCTCCGTGTGGCACGCGGGGCGCCGCCTGCCGTCACCCCCGTTTCTTGTCCCAGGTGTAGCGCTGGAAGCGCTGCCAGCGAGCCCGGGGCTCGCGCAGCGGATTGGCGGCCTCGATCAGCTTGTTGTCCCGGCCCTGGTGCAATGGAGGGCGGGAGGCGGCAGCGGTTTGTTTGTGCTTGGCCATGCCGACAGGGCGGGAGAAGGGTCGATGGCCCTATGATAAACTCGGTTCCCATTCGGTTCCAGCGCAAGTAAAGCCATGTCCGGCAACACTCTCGGCCGCCTGTTCTGTGTCACTTCCTTCGGCGAATCCCACGGTCCCGCAATCGGCTGCGTGGTGGACGGCTGCCCGCCCGGGCTGGCTCTGACCGAGGCGGACATCCAAGCGGAGCTGGACCGGCGCAAGCCCGGCACCTCGCGCCATGTGACCCAGCGCCGCGAGCCGGACACGGTGGAAATCCTGTCGGGCGTATTCGAAGGCCGCACCACCGGCACGCCCATCGCGCTGCTCATCCGCAACGAGGATCAGCGCAGCAGGGATTACTCGAACATCATGAACACCTTCCGTCCCGGGCATGCCGACTATGCCTACTGGCAGAAGTACGGCGTGCGCGACTACCGGGGCGGCGGCCGCTCCTCGGCGCGGGAGACGGCGGTGCGTGTGGCCGCCGGCGCCATCGCCAAGAAGTGGCTGCGCGAGCGCTACGGCGTGGTGGTGCGCGGCTACATGTCGCAACTGGGACCGCTGGAGATCCCGTTCAAGGGATGGGAGGCTGTCGGCGCCAATCCCTTCTTCGCCGCGGATCCGGACATGGTGCCGCGCCTGGAAGAATTCATGGACCGCCTGCGCAAGTCGGGCGACTCCGTGGGCGCCGCGATCACCGTCGTCGCGCAAAACGTGCCGGTCGGCTGGGGTGAGCCGGTGTATGACCGGCTCGATGCCGACATCGCTTGCGCCATGATGGGTATCAACGCCGTCAAGGGCGTGGAAATCGGCGCCGGCTTCGCCTGCGTCACCCAGAAGGGCACCGAGCACTCGGACGAAATGAGCCCCGCGGGCTTCCTCTCCAATAATGCCGGCGGCATTGTCGGGGGGATTTCCACCGGTCAGGACGTGGTGGTGCGCATCGCCGTCAAGCCGACCTCCAGCATTCGCCTGCCGCGCCGGTCCATCGACCGCGACGGCAATCCCGTCGTGGTCGAGACGCACGGCCGCCACGATCCCTGCGTCGGCATCCGCGCCACCCCCGTCGCCGAGGCCATGCTGGCCCTGGTGCTGATGGATCACGCGCTGCGCCATCGCGCCCAATGCGCCGACGTCGTCTGCCTCACCCCCAGGATTCCCGCCGCCGCACCCGAAGCCCGCGGCCCGGCCGGCGTCGTGGTGGACGATCCCGAACCCGACGAGGCATGACGGCGCCGGGCGCGACGGCCCGGCGAGTCCATTGCGCGATGCTCCCTTTCTGGCGCCTGTCGGCCTATTACTTCTTCTACTTCGCGTTCATCGGTGCCTTCTCTCCCTATTTCAGCCTGTACCTGAAGTCGCTCGCCTTCTCCGCCTGGCATATCGGCGTGCTCATGTCGCTGATGCAGGCCATGCGCCTGGTGGCGCCCAATCTCTGGAGTTGGCTGGCGGACCGGCTGGACGCCAAGATGGCCATCGTGCGGCTGTCCGGCGCGGTCAGTCTGCTCGGTTTCACCGCCTTCTTCTTTGCCGACAGCTTCAGCGCGGTCTTCGCCGCGATGGCATTGCTGACCTTCTTCTGGAGCGCGTCGCTGCCGCTGGTCGAAGCGCTGACGTTCGCCCATCTGGGCAGTCAGGCGGCGCGCTACGGCAGCATACGGCTGTGGGGCTCGGTGGGCTTCATCGCCGCGGTGATCGCCGTCGGGGTGGTGCTGGACCATCTCCCCATCGCCTCCCTGCTCTGGGTGTTGCTGGCCATCCTGGCAGCCATCCTCGTCTCGGCCCTGGTGCTGCCCGACAAGAAAGCGGGCACCTGGGGAGGGGAGGGCGGCTGCGTGGCGGACATCGTGCGCCGGCCGGAGGTGCGTGCCGTGCTGGCTGCCTGCTTCTGCATGTCGGCGGCCCACGGGGCGCTCTACGTGTTCTATTCCATCTATCTGGTGGGCCACGGCTACGGCAAGACCCTGATCGGCATGCTGTGGACCCTCGGGGTAGTGGCGGAGATCGGCGTATTCCTCTGCATGCCGCAATTGCTGCGGCGCTTTTCCCCGCGCGACATCCTGGTGTTCAGTTTCGCCTGTGCCGTGCTGCGCTTCGCACTGATCGGCTGGGGGGTGGAATCGCTGGCGCTGCTGCTGTTGGCGCAGGTGCTGCACGGGGCCACCTTCGGCGCCTACCATGCGGCGGCCATCGCCTTGATCAACGGCTGGTTCGCCGGGCGCAACCAGGCGCGCGGCCAGGCGCTGTACGGCAGCCTGTCCTTCGGCGGCGGCGGCTTGCTGGGCGGCATCGTCAGCGGCTACACATGGGATTGGCTCGGCGGGCCGCTGACCTATACCCTGGGTTCGGCCTTCGCCCTGGTCGGGCTCGCGTTGGTGGTATTCGGCTGGCGCAGGTCGTCCTGCCCGGTGCCCGCGCCCTAATCCGTATCGCGCTCCGTACCGCCCGGTTTGAGCGCCTGCTCGAAATCGCCCCAGGAGCCTTCCTCGACCTCGTAGTCGTGCCCGGTTTTGAGACGCGACAGCCCCTCGGCAACGTAGTCGTCCGGCGTGGACGCCGCGGGGGCGGTGGCATCGCCCCCGGGGCGGGCCGACAGGGGAAAGCGCCAGTAGACCTTCTCCACCTGCAGCCCGGTCTTGCGCTGGATGTGATCGATCAGGCTCGCCTCGACGATGTGGGAATAGCGAAAGCGCTTGAGCGGTTCGGATTCGACGAAGGCGATGAAACTGGGGGTCCTGGGCGTGCCCGCGGCAATGCAGCCGGCGGAAACGGCGACGCGGCTGCGCGCGAAGTAGTCGACGATCGCGGCCGTGACCGTTTCCATTGCCTTGCGCATACGCCGACTGCGGTAATTCACGTAGCCGGCCCAGGCGGCGAGTCCCAGCAAGGCCACGGCGACCAGATATATCGTCGACATAGAGGGTGTAGGGAAAGGTGTTCTTGTCCAACTTGTTCCGGCCATTCTAAAGGCAAACGCGGCCGCACTACAGCGGGGCCGCGCCGCCCGGCGTTTTCGATGAGAGTTTTCAACGGACCCCAATCCGATATAATTCAAAATTTTTCCGCAGCACGTGGTCAACATGGGTGCGCAGACGCTTTACGACAAACTCTGGTCCAGCCATATCGTCCATCAGGAAGAGGACGGGACGGTATTGCTGTACATCGACCGCCACCTGGTGCACGAGGTGACCAGCCCGCAGGCGTTCGAGGGGCTCAAGCTGGCCGGCCGCAGGCCCTGGCGCCTGGGCGCCAATCTCGCCGTGGCCGACCACAACGTGCCCACCACCGACCGGGCCAACGGCATCGACGATCCGGTGTCCCGGCTGCAGGTGGAGACCCTGGACAGGAACTGCGAGGAATTCGGCATCACCGAGTTCCGCATGAACGACGTCCGCCAGGGCATCGTGCACGTCATCGGGCCGGAGCAGGGCGCGACGCTGCCGGGCATGACCGTGGTGTGCGGCGACTCCCACACCAGCACCCACGGCGCCTTCGCCTGTCTGGCTTTCGGCATCGGCACTTCCGAGGTGGAGCACGTGCTGGCCACCCAGACGCTGCTGGCCAAGAAGGCCAAGAGCATGCTGGTGCGCGTGGAAGGCCCGCTGCAGAAGGGCGTGTCCGCCAAGGACGTGATCCTGGCGGTGATCGGCAAGATCGGCACGGCCGGCGGCACCGGCTACGCCATCGAGTTCGGCGGCAGCACCATCCGGGCGCTGTCCATGGAAGGGCGCATGACCCTGTGCAACATGGCTATCGAGGCAGGCGCACGCTCGGGCATGGTGGCGGTGGACGACACCACCATCGACTACATCAAGGGCCGGCCGTTCGCCCCCGCCGGCGAGCAGTGGGAGCGGGCCGTGGCCTACTGGCGCACCCTCAAGAGCGACGAGGGCGCCCGCTTCGACCGGGTGGTCGAACTCGACGCCGCCCGGATCGAGCCCCAGGTCACCTGGGGAACGTCGCCGGAGATGGTGACCGCCATAGACGGCATGGTCCCCGATCCCGCCCTGGAAAGCGACCCGGTGCGGCGCGAAGGCATGGAAAGGGCCCTGCAGTACATGGGGCTGGTGCCGCGCACGCCCATCACCGCCGTGGGGGTGGACAAGGTTTTCATCGGTTCCTGTACCAATTCGCGCATCGAGGATCTGCGCGCCGCGGCCGCGGTGGTCAAGGGGCGGCAGGTGGCGGGCAACGTCAAGCTGGCCATGGTAGTGCCGGGTTCCGGCCTGGTGAAGGCCCAGGCGGAGCAGGAGGGGCTGGACCGGATCTTCCGCGCCGCCGGCTTCGAATGGCGCGAGCCGGGCTGCTCCATGTGTCTGGCCATGAACGCCGACCGGCTGGAACCGGGCGAGCGCTGCGCGTCCACCTCGAACCGCAACTTCGAGGGCCGCCAAGGCCCCGGCGGGCGCACCCATCTGGTCAGCCCGGAGATGGCCGCGGCGGCGGCCATTGCCGGGCATTTCGTCGATGTCAGGAACATGCTCTGAGGGAGGGATCATGCGGCTACCCATTGTCGCGGCGCTGGTCGGGCTCGCCGCCCTGGTTGCGCTGTCCGGCTGCAATACCATGGCCGGTCTGGGCAAGGATCTGGAGCGGGCGGGCGAGAAGATTCAGGAAAAGGCACGTTAATTGAACCGCGGCGGCCTGCCGCGTAGGAAGCAAGGCAAATGGAGAAATTCACGCAACTCGATGGCCTGGTTGTGCCCCTGGACCGCGCCAACGTCGATACTGACGCCATCATTCCCAAGCAGTTCCTGAAGTCGATCAAGCGCTCGGGCTTCGGCCCCAACCTGTTCGACGAATGGCGCTATCTCGATCACGGCGAGCCGGGCCAGGACCACAGCAAGCGTCCGCTGAACCCGGATTTCGTGCTGAACCTGCCGCGCTATCGGGGCGCCTCCATCATGCTCACGCGCGACAACTTCGGCTGCGGCTCCAGCCGCGAGCACGCGCCCTGGGCGCTGCTGGATTTCGGCATCCGCGCCCTGGTCGGCACCAGCTTCGCCGACATCTTCTTCAACAACTGCTTCAAGAACGGCCTGCTGCCCATCACGCTGCCCGCGGCGGAAGTGGATGAGCTGTTCAGGCAGTGCACCGCGCAGGCGGGCTATCGCCTGCGCATCGACCTGGACGCCCAGACCGTGACGCGGCCCGACGGCAAGGTGCTGCGCTTCGACGTCGAGCCGTTCCGCAAGTACTGCTTGCTGAACGGCCTCGACGACATCGGCCTGACCCTGCGCCATGCCGACAAGATCCGCGAATTCGAAGCCCGGCGCCGCCTGGAGCAGCCCTGGCTGTTCGGTCAATAGGGGTTGAGTGAATGAAGATCTGTGTGTTGCCCGGTGATGGCATCGGCCCGGAAATCGTCGGCCAGGCCGTGCGTGTGCTGGAAGCCCTGCGCAGCGACGGCCTCAAGCTGGAAATGGAAACCGCCCTGCTGGGCGGCTGCGCCGTCGACCAGGCGGGCGAGCCCTATCCGGAGGCGACCCGCAGGCTGGCGCGGGAGGCGGACGCGGTGCTCCTGGGCGCCGTGGGCGGCCCCCAGTACGACACGTTGCCCCGGGAGAAACGGCCGGAGCGGGGACTGCTGGGCATCCGCAAGGATCTGGGCCTGTTCGCCAACCTGCGCCCGGCCATGCTCTATCCGGAGCTGGCCAACGCCTCCAGCCTGAAACCGGAAATCGTCGCGGGCCTGGACATCCTCATCGTGCGCGAACTGACCGGGGACATTTATTTCGGCGAGCCGCGCGGCATCGAAACCCGCGATGGCCAGCGCGTGGGCATCAACACCATGATCTATAGCGAGGCGGAGATCCGGCGCATCGCCTGCGTCGCCTTCGGCGCCGCGCGCAAGCGCTCGCGGCGCCTGTGCTCCGTCGACAAGATGAACGTGCTGGAGTGCACCCAGTTGTGGCGCGACGTGGTGACGGACGTGGCGCGCGACTATCCCGACGTGGAATTGAGCCACATGCTGGTGGATAACGCCGCCATGCAACTGGTGCGCAATCCCAAGCAGTTCGACGTGATGGTCACCGGCAACATGTTCGGCGACATCCTGTCGGACGAGGCCTCCATGCTCACCGGCTCCATCGGCATGCTGCCCTCGGCCTCCCTGGATGACAAGGGCAAGGGGCTGTACGAGCCGATCCACGGTTCGGCGCCGGACATCGCCGGCAAGGGCGTGGCCAACCCGCTGGCGACCATCCTGTCGGCGGCCATGATGCTGCGCTATACCTTCAGCCAGGAGACGGCGGCCGCGCGCATCGAGGGGGCGGTGAAGAAGGTGCTGGGCCAGGGCTACCGCACGGCCGACATTTACGAGGCGGGCACCAAGAAGGTGGGCACCAAGGAAATGGGCGACGCGGTGATCGCGGCGCTCTGACGGAAAGTCGCTGGTGGCGGGTCGCTGCTGGCGGTCCCGGAAGACGGAAGTTTCGATACGGCGACTGAGGAAAGAGAAATGAAGCGAGTGGGTCTGGTTGGCTGGCGCGGCATGGTCGGCTCCGTGCTGATGCAGCGCATGCAGGAAGAGCGGGACTTCGATCGCGTCGAGCCGGTGTTCTTTACCACTTCCCAGGTAGGCGGTAAGGGGCCGGACATCGGTCGCGACGTGCCGGCGCTGAAGGACGCCAGGAACATCGACGAGCTCAGGGCCATGGAGATCATCATCTCCTGCCAGGGCGGCGACTACACCAGCGAAGTCTTCCCCAAGCTGCGCGCCGCCGGCTGGAACGGCTACTGGATCGACGCGGCGTCCGCACTGCGCATGAAGAATGATGCTATCATCATTCTCGATCCGGTGAACCTGGACGTCATCAAGAACGGCCTGGCGCGCGGCGTCAAGAACTACATCGGCGGCAATTGCACCGTCAGCCTGATGCTCATGGCCCTGGGCGGCCTGTACCGCAACGACCTGGTGGAATGGATGAGCGCCATGACCTACCAGGCGGCCTCCGGCGCCGGCGCCCAGAACATGCGCGAACTGCTGGTGCAGATGGGCGAGGTGCATCGCATCGCCAAGGAGTTGCTGGACGACCCGGCGTCGGCCATCCTGGACATCGACCGGGAGGTGGCCGGCATCCTGCGCGACGAACGCTTCCCGGCGGCCAATTTCGGCGTGCCCCTGGCCGGCAGCCTGATCCCCTGGATCGACAAGGAACTGGACAACGGCCAGAGCCGCGAGGAGTGGAAAGGCCAGGCCGAGACCAACAAGATCCTCGGGCGCGAAGGCAACCCCATCCCCGTGGATGGCATCTGCGTGCGCATCGGCGCCATGCGCTGCCACAGCCAGGCTCTGACCATCAAGCTCAAGAAAGACGTGCCCCTGGACGAAATCGTCCACATCATCGGCAGCGCCAACCAATGGGTGAAAGTGGTGCCCAACCACCGCGAGGTCACCATGAAGGAGCTGACGCCCACCGCCGTGACTGGAACCCTGTCCGTGCCGGTGGGGCGGCTGCGCAAGCTCAACATGGGGCCCCAGTACCTGGGCGCCTTCACCGTGGGCGACCAGTTGCTTTGGGGCGCCGCCGAACCCTTGCGGCGCATGCTGCGCATTCTGCTCGAAAGCTGATCCGGAAACGTTCCCCAGCCCAGAAGAGCCGGCGCCGCCACGCCGGCTCTTGTCTTTGATGCCTCGGTCACTGATTGATAGGGACTTTATGCCTGACACGTGGTGGCCGGGATTTTCTTGTTTGGAATGACCCGGTTTTGGGCCGCAATGTAACGAGGAAGTTTAGCTTGCATAGCTAACTTCATGATGTTATTTTAATTGTCCGAAATCTCTCCGCCAGGGGGAAGCGGTGGAAAACAGAAACCTGCATCACATATTCAGGGCCACGGTCTTGGCCGCGGCGATCGCGGCGTTGCCCGGGGCCGCCAATGCGGCCGGTCTGGGAAAGATAACCGTCCTGAGTGCGCTCGGCCAACCCCTGCGTGCCGAAGTGGATTTGACGGCCAACCGCGAAGAACTGTCCAGCCTGAAAGCGCAGATCGCGCCGGCCGAGGCCTTCCGTCAGGCGGGAATCGAGTATGCTCCTGCCCTGGTGGGAGTGCGCGTGAGCGTGGAAAAGCGACCCAATGGCCAGCCCTATATCAGGCTCACCAGCGACCGCCCCATCAACGATCCTTTCCTGGACCTGTTGCTCGAAGTGAACTGGGCCCAGGGGCGCCTGCAGCGCGAATACACCTTCCTGCTGGACCCCCCCGCCGAAGCGATCACGCCGGCGCCCGTTGCTGTCACGCCCGGCGCCCGGCGCGATACGGCCGCGGTCGCCCAGCCCGTCGCGCCCCAGGCGCAGCCCCAGGTGCGCGCCCCTGCACCCGTGGACGACAAGCTCCTGGCGAAAAAGCCGGAGAAGCCGGCTGCCGCCGCGGCCGAGCATGAGGTCAAGAAAGGCGAGACCCTCCACAAGATCGCCAGCGAAACCCGGTACGACGGCGTCAGCCTGGATCAGATGCTGGTGGCCATCTTCCGCAACAACCAGGATGCCTTCGTCGGCAAGAACATGAACCGCCTGAAGGCGGGCAAGATCCTCAGCATTCCCGAGCGCCAGGATGTGGAAGCGATCGAGCCGGCCGATGCCCAGCGCATCGTGCGCGCCCAGTCCGCCGATTTCAACGCCTATCGCCGCAAGCTTGCCGAAGCGGCCGGTGCCGCCGAGCCGGCCAAGGAAGCCGCCCCCCAGCAGACCGCCAGCGGCAAGATCACCGCCAAGGTGGAGGACAAGGTCCCGGCGCCGGCCGAGAGCCAGGACCAGTTGAAGGTGTCGCGCTCCGAAGCGGGCAAGGAGGCCAAGGCCCTGCAGGGTAAACTCGCCGCCCTGGAGGAGGAAGCCGTCGCCAAGGAGAAGGCGTTCAAGGAAGCCACCTCCCGCCTTGCCGAGCTGGAGAAGAACGTCAAGGAGCTCCAGAAATTGCTGGAGCTGAAGAACCAGAACCTTGCGGAACTGCAGAAGCAGGCGGCCGCCGGTGTCGCGGCGCCTGCCGCCGCCAAACCCGAAGCTCCGGCCCCGGTAGCACCCGCGCCCAAGGCGGAAGATGTCAAGCCCGTCCCTGCGGCCGAGAAGCCGGCCGAACCGGCCCCTGCCGCGGAACCGCCCAAGCCCGCGGAAGCGGCTCCCGCGCCCGTGGCCGCGGCGCCGGCGGCCGACAAGCCGGCCGAAGCGCCCAAGCCTGCCGAGCAAAAGCCGGTGCCGCCCAAGAAGCCGGCCGCGCCGCCGCCTCCCCCCGAGCCCGGCTTCCTCGACGCGCTGATGGAAAACCCCCTGGTGCTCGCCGGCGGTGCCGCCATCCTCGGCCTGCTGGGGCTGCTTGGCTGGCGCCAGCGCCAGAAGGGCACGCTGGGCCAGGCCGAGCTTTCGCCCACGACCACCTCGGTCAATCTGGCGACCAATTCCGTTTTCGGCAGCACGGGCGGCCAGAGCGTGGATACCAGCGCCAGCTCGATGCAGACCGATTTCAGCCAGGCCTCGATCAGCGCCATCGACGCCGACGAGGGCGTGGACCCGGTGGCCGAGGCGGACGTGTATATGGCCTACGGCCGGGATGCCCAGGCCGAGGAAATCCTGCTCGACGCCCTCAAGAACGACCCGTCGCGCACGGCCATTCATGTCAAGCTGCTGGAGATCTACGCCGGGCGCAAGAATGTCAAGCAGTTCGAGACCATCGCCGGCGAACTCTACGCCCAGACCGGCGGCGTCGGCGCCGACTGGGAGAAGGCCGCTGCCCTGGGGCTCAAGCTCGATCCCGGCAACCCCCTGTACGGCGGCAAGGCGGCGGAAGAGGGCGCGCCCGCCCCGCAGGCTGCGGCGGCCGACACCACCATCATCGTCAGCTCCCCGGAGAAGCTCAAGGACACCTGGACGATGCCCGGCGAGTTGAGCCAGATCGCCGGTGCCGCGGAGAACCCGGGCGCCGCTGCGACCGTGGTGCCCGACAAAGCGGCGATGGAAGCCGCTGCCACCGGAGACTTGGCGCCCGCGCTGGATTTCGATCTCGATCTGGGCGAGCCCGCGGCGCAGCCGGCGGCCGCGTCCGCGGCCGAAGCACCCCAGACCCTGGATTTCGACCTGGGCCTGGATTTCCCCGCTGCCCCCAAGCAGGAAACTGCCCCCGCCCCGGCCGCCGAAGCATCCCTGGACCTGGACTTCAAGCTGCCCGAGTTGCCGGAAACGGCTGCGGGTGCAGACGGCGGCCTGCATTTCGATCTGGAGCTGTCGCCGGCCCGGGCCACCCCGGGCGCCGAGACGACCCTGCCTACGGGCAGCGGCGCGGGTTTCGAGTTCGACCTGGGCGAGTCCCCTGCCAGCGCAACACCCAAGCCGGCCGCCCCGGTGGATCTTTCCGCCATCGACCTCAACCTGGAGCAACCGGAGGCGGTGCTCGAGGCGCCGGAGTTCGGCACCGAGGATGAACAGGAAGTGGCCACCAAGCTGGAGCTGGCCAAGGCCTACGAGGAAATGGGCGACCGGGAAGGCGCCCGCGAATTGCTGCAGGAAGTGGTGAAGGAGGGCGACGCCGAGCAGCAGAAGCGCGCCCGCGATATGCTCGCTGCCCTGGCTTGATGCTTCATCCCCTGGGAGGGCGCCACCCGGCGTCCTTCCTCGCCATTGCCATGCTGCATCCCGCCGTTCGCCTGGTCTTGTGGGGGGGCGGAATCGCGCTTTCCCAGCTTCTTCCCCTGCCGTTGCTGGCCGTCGCCACGACTGCTCTGGCGCTGTCTGCGCTGGCTTTCGCCCGCCTGCGCGCCGCGCGCTTGCTGTGGCGCTCCCGCTGGCTGCTGCTGCCCCTGGCGGTGCTGTTCGCCTTCTTCACGCCCGGCACCCTGCTGCTGCCCGCCCTGGGCGCCGCCAGCCCGACCCTGGAAGGAATACGGTTGGCGCTGCTCCATGGCCTGCGCCTCATGGTCGTGGTGCTGGCGGCGGCGTTGCTGCTGCAATACACGTCGACCGACGATCTGGTGGCGGGCATCTACGGTCTCATGCGCCCATTGCGCGTGTGCGGGATAGATAACGGGCGAGTGGCGGTGCGAGTGATGCTGGTGCTGCGTTACCTCGAAAGCCCCGAGGCCCTCAAGGGCTGGCGCCACTGGGTGCGGCCGGCGGCAGAGGCGCCGGGCGACGCCCCCGCGCGCTTTCACGTGCGCACGCCCCGGCTCACCTGGGCGGACTACGCCGCCCTGGCGGCCTTGACGGCGCTTATTGTCTGGCTGGTGTTGGCATGAGGATCGCCCTGGGACTCGAGTACGACGGCAGCGCCTTCGCCGGCTGGCAATCCCAGCCCCATGGCAATACCGTGCAGGATGTGCTGGAACGGGCCCTTGCCGCGGTGGCCGGCGCACCCTCGAGGGTGACCTGCGCCGGGCGCACCGACGCCGGCGTGCATGCCCTGGAGCAGGTGGTGCATTTCGATCCGCCCTCGGCGCGGCCTCTCAATGCCTGGGTGCGCGGAGTAAACGCTCACCTGCCGGACTCGGTGACGGTGCGCTGGGCGGCGCAGGTGGGGGAGGACTTCCACGCACGTTTTTCCGCCCTGTCGCGCGGCTATCGCTATCTGCTTTTCAACCACCCGGTCCGTCCCGCCCTCCATCACCGGCGGGTCGGCTGGTTTCATCTACCCCTGGACCTGGAGGCCATGCGGGCGGCAGCCGCCCACTTGATCGGGGAGCACGACTTCTCCGCCTTTCGCGCCGCCGAATGTCAGGCCAGGTCGCCGGTGAAAACCCTGTACACGGCGCGCATCGAGCGCCTCGGCGACTACCTGGTGTTCGACTTTCGCGCCAATGCCTTCCTGCACCACATGGTGCGCAACATGGTGGGCGCTCTCGTGTACGTGGGCAAGGGACGCTGTCCGCCCGAGTGGCTGGGCGAGCTGCTGGCAAGCGGCGACCGGCGGCTGGCGGCGCCGACCTTTTCGCCCGCCGGGCTGTATCTGACCGGTATCGAGTACGAGGAGCGCTGGCGGTTGCCGGCGAACGGCCGTATCATCGCGCCTTTGCTTCTTCCCGCTCCCTGATGCATCGCACACGGGTCAAAATCTGCGGCCTCACCCGCCCGGACCAGGCACGCGCCGCGGCTGCCCTGGGTGCCGACGCCATCGGCCTGGTATTCTACCCGCCCAGCCCCCGCCATCTCGACTGGGAGCAGGCGCGCCAGGTCGCCGCCGCCGTGGCCCCCTTCGTGACCGTGGTGGGACTGTTCGTGAATGCGGAGCCGGCCACGGTGCGCGAGGCGCTGCGCGAAGTGCCCCAGTTGCAGTTGCTGCAGTTCCACGGCGAGGAGGACGAGGCCTATTGCCGTGCCTTCGGCCGGCCCTATATCAAGGCGGCGCGGGTTCGGCCGGAGCTTGATTTGATAGAATACGCCCTTTCCTTCCCTACCGCGCAGGGTCTGGTTCTCGACGCCTTCGTCGAGGGCTATGGCGGCGGCGGGCAGACCTTCGACTGGTCCCTCATTCCCGCCCGGCTGCCGTTGCCGATCATCCTCTCGGGCGGGCTCGACCCGCAAAACGTGGCGCAAGCCGTGCGCGCCCTGCGCCCCTGGGCCGTGGATGTGTCGAGCGGGGTCGAGGCGGCCAAGGGGATCAAGGACGAGCGCAAGATGGCCGCGTTCATTGCTGGAGTGAGAGATGGGGAAAGCTGAGCCGACCTACAACCTGCCCGACGCGCGCGGCCATTTCGGGCCCTATGGCGGCACTTTCGTCGCCGAGACGCTTATCGCCGCCCTCGACGAGCTGCGCGCCGCCTATGAGGCCTGCCGCAAGGATGCGGCCTTCCAGGCTGAGTTCCGGTACGAGCTGAAACACTACGTGGGCCGCCCCAGCCCCATCTACCACGCCAAACGCTGGTCCGAGCTGCTCGGCGGCGCCCAGATCTACCTCAAGCGCGAGGACCTCAACCATACCGGCGCCCATAAGGTGAACAACTGCATCGGCCAGGCCCTGCTCGCCCGGCGCATGGGCAAGCCGCGGGTGATCGCCGAGACCGGCGCCGGCCAGCACGGCGTGGCCACCGCCACGGTTGCCGCCCGCTACGGCATGGAATGCGTGGTGTACATGGGCTCCGAGGACGTGAAGCGCCAGGCTGCCAACGTCTATCGCATGAAGCTGCTGGGCGCCACCGTGGTGCCGGTGGAGAGCGGCTCCAGGACCCTCAAGGACGCCCTCAACGAGGCCATGCGCGACTGGGTCACCAATGTCGCCAACACCTTCTACATCATCGGCACGGTCGCCGGCCCGCACCCCTATCCCATGATGGTGCGCGACTTCCAGGCGGTGATCGGGCGCGAATGCCTCACCCAGATGCCGGAGCTGGCCGGCCGCCAGCCGGACTACGTGATCGCCTGCGTGGGCGGCGGCTCTAATGCCATGGGCATTTTCTACGATTACATCCCCTACCAGGAAGTAAAGCTGGTGGGCGTGGAGGCGGCGGGGGAGGGCCTGGCCACCGGCCATCATGCCGCCTCGCTGATCGCCGGCCGGCCCGGCGTGCTGCACGGCAACCGCACCTACCTGCTGCAGGACGAGAACGGCCAGATCATCGAGACCCATTCCGTGTCGGCGGGCCTGGACTATCCCGGCGTGGGGCCGGAGCACGCCTGGCTCAAGGACAGCGGCCGTGCCGAGTATGTGGGCGTCACCGACGACGAGGCGCTGAGTGCCTTCCACGACCTGTGCCGCTACGAGGGCATCATCCCGGCGCTGGAATCCGCCCATGCCCTGGCCTATGCGGCCAAGCTGGCGCCCACCCTGACCAGGGACAAGCTGCTGCTGGTGAATCTCTCGGGGCGCGGCGACAAGGACATGCACACCGTCGCCGAGAAATCCGGGATCAAGTTCTAGACATGTCGAGAATCGCAAGCAAGTTCGAGCAACTGCGGGCTGCCGGGCGCAAGGCCCTGATTCCGTTCATCACGGCGGGCGATCCCCATCCCGCGCTGACCGTGCCCCTCATGCACGTCCTGGCCGAGTCCGGTGCCGACATCATCGAGCTGGGGGTGCCCTTCTCCGATCCCATGGCCGACGGGCCGACGGTGCAGCGCGCCTCGGAACGCGCCCTCAAGCACGGCGTCAGCCTGCGCCGGGTATTGCAACTCGTGACCGAGTTTCGCCGGCAGGACGGGGAAACGCCGGTGGTGCTCATGGGCTACGCCAATCCCATCGAGGCCTATGGCGGCGGCGCTTTCGTTGGGGCGGCGAGGAATGCCGGCGTGGACGGCGTGCTGGTGGTGGACTATCCCCCCGAAGAAGGCGCACAATTCGCCGCGAAGCTCAAGGTCGCCGGGCTGGATCCTATCTTCCTGCTGGCGCCCACGTCCACGGAAGAGCGCTATGCCCAGGTGGCCCGGATGGGCGGCGGCTACATCTACTACGTCTCGCTCAAGGGCGTGACGGGGGCCGGCCACCTGGACCATGCCCAGGTGGCGGAGCGCATTCCGCTGATCCGTGCCCGGGTGGGCATGCCGGTGGGCGTGGGCTTCGGCATCCGGGATGCGGACAGCGCCCGGCGCATCGCCGCCGTGGCCGACGCCGTAGTGATCGGCAGCCGCATCATCGAGGAAATGGAAGGTGCGTCCGAGGGCGAGGCGGTGAGCCGGGTGGCCGCTTTCGTGCGCGGTATCCGTGCGGCGATGGACGAGACGGTGTCAGCAGAAGGGGTGACGCGATGAGCTGGTTACAGAAGCTTCTTCCGCCCAAGATCAAGCGCAGCGAAACCGGCGCCCGCAAGTCGGTGCCGGAAGGCTTGTGGCGCAAGTGCCCGGCCTGCGAAGCGGTGCTCTACGGTTCCGACCTGGAGAAGAACCTGAGCGTCTGCCCCAAGTGCGGCCACCATCACCGTATCCGCGCCCGCGCCCGGCTCGATGCCCTGCTCGACCCGGAAGGGCGCTTCGAGATCGGCGCGGAGGTCTATCCGGTCGATCCCCTCAAGTTCAAGGACAGCAAGCGCTACGCCGAGCGGCTCAACGCCGCCATGGAGGAAACGGGCGAGGCCGACGCCCTGGTGGTGATGCAGGGGGCCGTCAAGACCCTGCCGCTGGTGGCGGCGGTGTTCGAGTTCGAGTTCCTCGGCGGTTCCATGGGATCGGTGGTGGGCGAGCGTTTCGTGCGCGGCGTGCGCAGCGCCATCGAACAGCAGTTGCCGTTCATATGCTTCACGGCCACGGGCGGTGCGCGCATGCAGGAAGGCCTGTTCTCCCTGATGCAGATGGCCAAGACCACCGCCGCCATCACCCAGTTGTCGGCCCACAAGCTGCCCTTCATCTCCGTGCTCACCGATCCCACCATGGGCGGGGTGTCCGCCAGTTTCGCCTTCATGGGTGACGTGGTCATCGCCGAGCCGGGCGCCCTCATCGGTTTCGCCGGCCCGCGCGTGATCGAGCAGACGGTGCGCGAGAAACTGCCGGACGGCTTCCAGCGCGCCGAGTTCCTGCTGGAGAAGGGCGCCATCGATATGATCGTGGACCGGCGCCACATGCGCGACAAGCTGGCCGCCCTGCTGACTCTGCTGACGCGGGTGCCCGCCGCTTGAGATCCTGGCCCCCGGTGCGCCGGGGGCTCGTCTGCCTTGCCCATGCCCGAAACCCTGGACGCCTGGCTCGCCCATATCGAACGGCAGCACAGCCAGCCCATCGCCCTGGGCCTGGAGCGGGTGCTGGCGGTGAAGGAGCGCCTGGGGCTGACGGCGACGGCGCCCGTGATCACCGTGGGCGGCACCAACGGCAAAGGCTCCACCTGCGCCATGCTGGAGCGCATCCTGTTGGCTGCCGGCTACCGCGTGGGCCTCTATACCTCGCCCCATCTGCTGCGCTATCACGAGCGCGTGCGTATCAACGGTGCCGAGGCGGACGATGCCACCCTGTGCCGCGCCTTCGCCGAAGTGGAGACGGCCCGCGGCGATATACCTCTGACCTATTTCGAGTTCGGCACCCTGGCCGCCTGGGTGGCGTTCGCCCGGGCCGGGCTCGACGCCTTGGTGCTGGAAGTGGGGCTGGGCGGCCGTCTCGACGCGGTCAATGCCTTCGACACCGATTGCGCCGTGATCACCAGCGTCGATCTGGATCACATGGACTACCTGGGCGGCACGCGCGAGGCAATCGGGCGCGAGAAGGCGGGCATCTTCCGGGCCGCGGTGCCGGCCATCGTTGCCGACCCCGCGCCGCCCGCCGCATTGGTGGCGCACGCCGAAAAACTGGGCGCGGAGCTGTGGCTGATCGGCCGCGACTTCGGCTATACCGGCGGGCAGCTCCAATGGCAATACTGGAATGGGCCCCGGGGCGTGCGGCGCAGCGGCCTGGCCTATCCGGCCCTGCGCGGCACGGTGCAATTGGCCAACGCCAGCGCCTGTCTGGCTGCCCTCGATGCCCTGGCCGGGCGCCTGCCCGTGTCCATGCAGGAGATCCGCCGCGGCCTGATCGAGGTCGAGCTGCCCGGCCGCTTCCAGGTGCTGCCCGGCCGGCCCACGGTGGTGCTGGACGTGGGCCACAACCCCCAGGCGGCGCAGGTCCTGGCCGCCAACCTGGGCGGCATGGGCCATCACTCGCGCACCTGGGCGGTGTTCGGCATGCTGCGCGACAAGGATATCGCCGGCGTGATCGGGCCCCTGCGCGGCCGGGTGGATCACTGGCTGCCGGCCAGCCTGGAAGGACCGCGCGCGGCCAGCGCATCGCACCTCGCCGGCCTCCTGCAGGCCCAGGGCATTGCGCCCTACGGCACCTACGCGTCGCCGGCGGCGGCCTACCGGGCGGCCCGGGAAGCGGCGGCGGAAAATGATAGAATTCTCGTTTTTGGGTCTTTCCTCACCGTTGCCGACGTGCTGCGCAACCTGGCCGCCCAACCCTGATGGCCGACAACGATTCCCAACTGGAGCTGAAGAAGCGCGCCCGGCGCCGCCTGGTCGGAGCCGTCGCCCTGGCGCTGCTGGCCGCCATCGTCCTGCCCATGGTGATGGACGAGGAACCCAAGCCCCTCAGCCAGGACATCCAGATCCGCATTCCCAACCAGGACTCGGGCGCCTTCACCTCGCGCATCATGCCGGTCAAGCCCGGCGCCGGCGAGGCGAGACCGGCGGAGGCGCCCAAGACAGATGCACCCCAGGCGCCGGCGGCAGCAGTGGCCGAGAAGCCGGCGGAGAAACCTGCCGAAAAACCGTCCGAGAAACCCGCGGAAAAAGCGCCCGGTGCACCTGCGGCAAAAGCCGCCGAAAAGCCGGCGGAAAAGACTCCCGAGAAGCCTGCGGACAAGACCGCCCTGGCCAAGGCGGAACAGGCCCGCGCCGAAGCCATCCTGAGCGGCGGCGGCGAGCAGTGGGTGGTGCAACTGGGCGCCTTCCAGAATCCGGCCAACGTGAAGCAGTTGCGCGCCAAGCTCAAGTCCGAAGGCTATAACTCTTATACCGAAGCGCTGGAGACGCCCGGCGGTGTCAAGACGCGCGTACGCGCCGGCCCCTTCCCTAGCCGGGAAGCGGCGGAGAAGGCGCGTGACAAGCTCAAGCGCATCGGCCTGAATGGCGTAGTGGCTCAGAAACAGTAAGCACGGTGCATGACGGCTTTCGACTACATGGTGCTGGCGGTGGTCGGCGCGTCCGTCCTGCTGGGCGCCTGGCGTGGCCTGTTCAGCGAAGTATTGGCCCTGGCCGCCTGGATCGTGGCCTTTGTGGCGGCGCGGACCTTCGCCGGCGATGCCGCGCCCCTGCTGGGCGCCTGGATCAAGGAAGGAGCCCTGCAGTACTTGGTCGCCTTTGTCGTTATATTCGTCGGCGTGATCCTGCTGGCGGCACTATTGCGTCTGGCGGTGTCTAAGCTGCTGCGGGCGGTCGGGCTGGGTCCCCTCGACCGGTTTCTGGGCGCCGTGTTCGGCGTGCTGCGCGGCGCGGTGGTGGTTTTGGTGGCGGTGTTGGCAGCCGGCTTTACGGCGCTGCCGCAACAGGCTTGGTGGCGCGATGCGTACTTCTCGCCGCCTCTCGAAACGGCGGTGCTTGCCGCCAAGCCTTGGTTCCCCCCGGCGGTGGCCAAGCGGATCAAGTACCGGTAGCGATACCGGACGACAACGTAGGTGTCTTATGTGCGGAATTCTCGGCGTCGTCGCCACCACCCCCGTTAACCAGTTGCTCTACGACGGCCTGCAGGTGCTGCAGCACCGCGGCCAGGATGCGGCGGGCATCGCCACGGCCGAGGGCGGCCGCTTCCACATGCACAAGGGCCCGGGCCTGGTGCGCGACGTGTTCCGCACGCGCAACATGCGCAACCTGCTGGGCAACTGGGGCATCGCCCATTGCCGCTATCCGACGGCGGGCTCCGCCTACAACTCGGCCGAAGCCCAGCCCTTCTACGTCAACTCGCCCTTCGGTCTCATGCTGGCCCACAACGGCAACCTGACCAATGCCGAGGAGCTCAAGCGCGAGATGTTCCTGCAGGACCTGCGCCACGTGAACACCAACTCCGACTCGGAGGTGCTGCTCAACGTGCTGGCCCACGAGCTGCAGGCGGCGGCGACCAAGTACCAGCTCGACCCGGCCACCATCTTCAAGGCGGTCGCCGGCGTGCATCGCCGCTGCCGCGGCGCCTACGCCGTGGTGGCCATGATCGCCGGCTACGGGCTGCTCGCCTTCCGCGATCCCTACGGCATCCGCCCGCTGGTCATCGGCCGCAACGTGACGCCGGAGGGTACCGAATATCTGGTTGCTTCGGAGAGCGTCGCCCTCGATACCCTGGGCTTCCAGATCCTGCGCGACGTGGCGCCGGGCGAGGCGGTGCTGGTCGATACCCGGGGCAATTTCCACAGCCGGCAGTGCGCCGACCACACCATGCACGCGCCCTGCATCTTCGAGTTCGTGTATCTGGCGCGGCCCGATTCCCTCATGGACGGCATCTCGGTGTACGAATCGCGCGTGAAGATGGGCGAGTTCCTGGCGGACAAGATCAGGCACACGCTGCCCCATCTGGACATCGACGCCGTCATCCCCATTCCGGACTCCAGCCGGCCGGCCGCCATGGAACTGGCCACCCGCCTCAAGCTTCCCTACCGCGAAGGCTTCGTCAAGAACCGCTACATCGGCCGCACCTTCATCATGCCGGGGCAGGCGGTGCGCCGGAAGTCGGTGCGCCAGAAGCTCAACACCATCGCCCAGGAATTCCGCGGCAAGAACGTGCTGCTGGTGGATGACTCCATCGTGCGCGGCACCACCAGCAGGGAGATCGTGCAGATGGCGCGCGACGCCGGCGCGCGCAAGGTGTACTTCGCCTCGGCGGCGCCGCCCGTGCGCTACCCCAATGTCTATGGCATCGACATGCCGACGCGCAGCGAACTGATCGCCGCCAGCCGCAGCGACGAAGAAATCCGGCGCGAGATCGGCGCCGACGCCCTCATCTATCAGGACCTGGAGGCGCTCAAGCGCGCGGTGCAGGTGCTCAACCCGTCCATCACCGTGTTCGAGACCTCCTGTTTCGACGGCTGCTACATCACGGGCGACGTGACGCCCGAGTACCTCTCCAGCGTCGAGCACCAGCGGGGTGCGCCCGGCAGCGAGGACGCGGACGGCGCCCAGTTGGACCTCAATCTGGTGGTGGCGGAGCAGCAGTGAGCTGCCATTGACATGCGTCCGGGCGGCGTGTAATTTTTCGACTGCGCCGATTTGATGATCAGCTTGCGGGCGCTTAACAAATGCGGCTAAAGCGAGGCAAAACCCGTTTTGGCATGCGCTGAAACGGGTTTTTAATTTGCGGGTTTGCCATGACTGAACAATATCGACTGGACACGCTGGCGGTGCGTGCGGGCCAGGAGCGCAGCCAGTTCCACGAGCACAGCGAGGCCCTCTACCTCACTTCCAGCTTCGTGTTCGACAACGCGGCCCAGGCCGCGGCGCGCTTCTCCGGGGAAGAGGCGGGCTTCGTCTATGCCCGCTTCACCAACCCCACCGTGGCCGTGTTCCAGGAGCGGCTGGCGGCCCTGGAGGGAGGCGAGGCGTGCATCGCCACGGCATCGGGCATGTCGGCCATCCTGTCGACCCTCATGGCCTTGCTCAAGGCCGGTGACCACATCGTCGCGTCCAACAGCCTGTTCGGCGCGACGCTGCAGTTGTTCAATACCATCCTGTCGCGCTTCGGCGTCGCCACCACCTGCGTCTCCCAGACCGATGCCGCCGCCTGGGAGGCGGCGATCCGGCCCCAGACCCGGCTGTTCTTCCTGGAGACCCCGTCCAATCCGCTCACCGAGATCGCCGACATCGCCGGGCTTTCCTGCATCGCCCACGAGCGCGGCATCCTGGTCGCGGTCGACAATTGCTTCTGCACGCCCGTGCTGCAGCGCCCCCTGGAACTGGGCGCCGACCTGGTGATCCATTCCGCCACCAAGTATCTCGACGGCCAGGGGCGCGTGCTCGGCGGCGCCGTGGTGGGCGCCAAGCCTCTCACGGATGAAGTGCTCAAGTTCCTGCGCACCGCCGGCCCGAGCCTGTCGCCTTTCAACGCCTGGGTGCTGCTCAAGGGTCTGGAGACCCTGAAGATCCGCATGGAGGCCCAGTCCGCCAGCGCCCTGCGCCTGGCGCGCTGGCTGGAGGCCCATCCCAAGATCGCGCGCGTCTATTACCCGGGCCTGCCCTCCCATCCCCAGCACGCGCTGGCCACGCGCCAGCAGACCTGCGGCGGCGCCATCGTGTCCTTCGAAGTCAAGGGCGGGCGCGCCGAGGCCTGGCGCGTGGTGGATAACTGCCGCCTGTTGTCCATCACCGCCAACCTGGGCGACACCAAGACCACCATCACCCATCCGGCATCCACCACCCACGGCCGCATCTCGGCCGAGGCGCGGGCGGCGGCGGGCATATCCGAGGGCCTGCTGCGGGTGGCGGTCGGCCTGGAGGCGCTGGACGACCTGCAGAACGATCTGGAGCGCGGGCTGGCGTTGATCTGACCGTCAGCGGAACCGGCGCCGGAAGCGCGGCACGCCGACGGCAACGAGCACGCAGCCCAGGGCCAGCATCTTGGCCAGGGAAGGCCGCTGCACGTCCAGGCCGGCGCCGCCTGCTATCCTACCGGAATGTGTGCGCACGGCTGCCAAGGTTGCGATAGGGATCTTCATTCCGAAGTCTCCGAAAAGAGAGGCTGGCTCAGCGAACAGGCGGAAGCCGCTTTCCGGTTCGTGGCGCCCCTGCGCGTTTTCTCGGTAGTGTCCGCCGAAGTGGTGTAAATCTGGTTGGCGGCGGTCAAGTGCCCGGACACTTGGGTTGGGGCTGGGTCCGTGTTTATTCCTTCATCATAAGTTGCAGCAGGGTTGCGCCGTAGCGCCCCATCTTCGCTTCGCCCATGCCGGATATCCGGGCCAGGCGCGCCAGGCTGGCCGGCCGCACGGCGGCTATTTCCTTCAGGGTGCGGTCGTGCAGGATGACATAGGCCGGCACCCCCTGGGCCCTGGCGGTCTCGATGCGCCACTGGCGCAGGCGCTCGAACAGGGCGGCCGCCTCGGCGCCCAGTTCGGCGACGGGTGCGGCGTGCCTGGTGGCCTTGCCCAGGGGGCGGTGGACCACATGGCGGCGCAGCTCGACGCGGCGCTCGCCCTTGAGTACCGGGCGGGCCTCGGCGGTGAGCTTGAGGGCGCCGTACTCGGTGAGATCGGCTTGCAGCAGGCCGGCCGCCAGGAGCTGGCGGATGACGCTGCGCCAAGCTCGTTCGTCCAGGTCCTGGCCGACGCCGTAGGTGGGCAGCCGGTCGTGGCCGTATTGAAGGATTTTTTCGTTGCTCCTGCCGCGCAGCAGATCGATCAGATGGCCGGCGCCGAAGCGCTGGCCGGTGCGGTAGGCGGCCGAGAGCACTTTCTGCGCGACGACGGTGCCGTCGAACAGCTCGGGCGGATCGAGGCACACATCGCAGTTGCCGCAGGGTTGCGCCGCTTCGCCGAAATAGTCGAGCAGCACCACTCGCCGGCAGCGCGGCGCTTCGCAGTAGGCCAGCAGCGCGTTGAGCTTCCGGGCTTCCAGGCGCTTCTGCTGCTCCGGCGCGCCGGACTCGTCGATGCGCGCGCGCTGCAGCACCACGTCCTGCAGGCCGTAGGCCATCCAGGCCTCGGCCGGCTCGCCGTCGCGGCCGGCGCGTCCGGTTTCCTGGTAATAGGCCTCCAGGCTCTTGGGCAGGTCTAGGTGGGCGACGAAGCGCACGTCCGGCTTGTCTATGCCCATGCCAAAGGCCACGGTCGCCACTATGATGATGCCGTCTTCGCGCTGGCAGCGGTCCTGGTGGCTGCGGCGCAT